>NZ_JBIWEO010000002.1:0-350475 GCF_044762555.1 Pseudomonas sp. NPDC096917
GATTCAGTTGTTAAAGAGCGGTTGGTTAGCTTTCGCTGAACCGAGGCGCGCATTCTACAGCAGCCTCTGTTACTGTCAAGCGGTTATTTAAGAAGTTTTCAAAGTTTCATTTGGAAATCTTTAACAACTTCAACCACTTGCGCTTTCGATCTCTCGTTAGCGGGAGGCGAATTCTACAGCGTTACACGCTGCTGTCAACACCTCATTTCCTGCTTCGATGACTTGAAGCTCGCACCGTCGAAAACCAATCCAACTCATTGATACACAAGGAGTTTTCCGTTTCGACTGCGCCGGAAGTGAGCGCATTATAGGCTAATAAAATGCGCCGTCCAGCACTTATTTCAGGTTTATTCCGGCTTTAGCGTAATACGCGCAAAAGCCTTCTTGCCAGCCTGGCAGACATGAGTCGAACCTAATGCATATATATAGGTGCGATCAACCACCTCACCATCGATACGCACACCACCAGAGCCCAGCAAATCCCTAGCAACTGCAGAGTTCTTAACGAGGCCTGCTTTATTAAGGACAGCAGCAATCGGCATATCCTCTGCAGCAGTCAGCTCGACTTCCGGCAGATCATCTGGCAGCTCACCATCCTTCATCCGATTCCCCGCACCACGGTGAGCATTTGCAGCCGCCTCCTCACCATGGAACCGGGCAACAATCTCTTCGGCCAGTTTGATTTTGATATCGCGCGGGTTAGCCCCCGCCTCAACCTCAGCCTTGAACGCACTGATCTCGTCCATCGAACGAAAACTCAGCAACTCAAAATAACGCCACATCAAGGCATCAGGAATGGATACCAGCTTGCTGTACATCACGCCAGGCGCTTCTTGAATACCGACATAGTTGCCCAAAGACTTGGACATCTTCTTAACACCGTCCAACCCTTCAAGCAGCGGCATCGTAACGATGCACTGAGCTTCCTGACCGTAACCGCGCTGCAGCTCACGCCCCATCAACAGATTGAACTTCTGATCCGTACCACCCAATTCAACATCAGCTTTCAATGCAACCGAGTCATACCCCTGCACTAACGGGTAAAGAAACTCATGAATGGCGATTGGCTGGTTCGTGGTATAGCGCTTATCGAAGTCATCGCGCTCAAGCATACGAGCAACCGTGTACTGAGACGTCAGGCGAATAAAGTCTGCCGGCCCCATTTGATCCATCCAGGTGGAGTTGAACGCCACCTCGGTCTTTGCAGGATCAAGAATTTTGAAGACTTGAGTTTTATAAGTCTCGGCATTCTCGAGGACCTGCTCACGCGTCAAAGGAGGACGCGTAGCACTTTTGCCACTTGGATCACCAATCATCCCGGTGAAATCCCCAATAAGGAAGATCACCTGATGGCCCAGCTCCTGGAACTGGCGCAGCTTATTAATAAGCACAGTGTGACCCAAGTGCAGGTCAGGTGCCGTCGGATCGAAGCCCGCCTTAATACGCAACGGCTGACCGCGTTTGAGTTTCTCGACCAATTCAGACTCGACCAGTACCTCTTCGGCACCACGCTTGATTAGCGCTAGCTGCTCTTCAACCGACTTCATATCAGACCCGTAAGGCTCAAATTCAAAGGGAACCAACCATACAAGATCAGCGACTAATTACAAGTTCTCCCCGGCATACGGCGACTATCCGTCCGGGAAAGACTTGCAGACTTGCTTCAAGGGTGATTTGGTTATATTTTATACAGTTATTTCATCTTTACCGTGTCAGTCATCTTTTCCAATTCATCCTTTATTCAAAGTCAAATTATCTATGACCAGTCAACCGCCTAAAGCGCCACCGCTTTATCCGAAGACCCACCTGCTCGCAGCAAGTGGTATCGCCGCCCTTTTAAGCCTGGCTCTGCTGGTTTTCCCTTCGAGCGAAGTAGAAGCAAAAAGAACGACCCTAATCCTCGAGCCGGAATCCCCAGCAGAGCAACTCACACAAGACCCAGGTACCGCCGAGCTCGTTCAAGCTGCAAATGAAGCCAATCCATCCCCTTTTGCCCAAATAGAACAGCAAGACGAAACGCCTGTCGCGACGGTTAAAACCGAAGAGCCAAAAGCCCCTAATCATCGCGAAGTCGTAGTCGCCAAAGGCGATACGCTCTCTACTTTATTCGAAAAAGTCGGACTGCCTGCCGCGTCCGTCCATGACATTTTGGCCAGCGACAAACAAGCCAAACAATTCAGCCAACTCAAACATGGCCAAAAGCTAGAGTTTGAGATGAACGCCGATGGCCAATTGAACAACTTGCACAGCCAAGTGAGTGATCTTGAAACCATTACCCTTAGCAAAACTGCCAAGGGATACACGTTTCGACGCGTAACAGCGCAGCCGACTGTGCGCGCAGCCTATGTACATGGTGTCATCACCAGCTCATTGTCTGCTTCCGGTCAGCGTGCAGGCCTGCCACATAGCATGACCATGGATATGGCCAAGGTCTTTGGCTACGACATCGACTTCGCTCAGGACATTCACCCTGGCGACCAATTCGAAGTCATCTACGAGCAGAAAGTAATCAACGGCAAGACTGTCGGTACCGGCAACATTCTCTCTGCCCGCTTCACCAACCGCGGCAAAACCTACACCGCTGTGCGTTACACCAATAAGCAAGGCACGAGCAATTACTACACCGCTGAAGGCAACAGCATGCGCAAAGCCTTCATCCGTACTCCGGTTGATTTTGCCCGCATCAGCTCGCGCTTCTCCTCCGGTCGCAAACACCCCATTCTGAACAAGATTCGCGCCCACAAAGGCGTCGATTACGCTGCACCTCGTGGCACTCCAATCAAGGCCACCGGCGATGGCAAAGTGCTGCTTGCTGGTCGTCGTGGAGGCTACGGCAACACTGTGATCATTCAGCACGGAAATACTTACCGCACCTTGTATGGCCACATGCAAGGCTTCGCCAAAGACATCAAAACCGGCGGGGCTGTGAAACAGGGACAGGTCATCGGCTACATCGGCACCACCGGCCTGTCCACAGGGCCGCACTTGCACTACGAGTTCCAGGTCAATGGCGTGCACGTTGATCCACTGGGCCAAAAGCTTCCAATGGCTGATCCCATCGCAAAAGCCGAACGCACACGCTTCCTGCAGCAAAGCCAGCCATTAATGGCCCGCATGAATCAGGAAAAGGCCACGCTTCTGGCCTCGAGCAAGCGCTAAGCCATGGCCCTCTATATAGGTGTGATGTCCGGAACCAGCCTTGACGGTCTGGACATTGCGCTTATCGAACTGGGGGCGAGCATTACACTGCTCGCCACCCATTACACGCCCATGCCGCAAGCACTGCGTACTGAACTGCTGCGGTTGTGCAGCAGCGGTCCAGACGAAGTGGCCCGTTGCGCTCTCGCGGAAAACCATTGGGTGGAGCTCGCCGCACAAGGCATCAACACCCTACTCGCCCAGCAGAACCTAGCTCCAAATGCCATCCGCGCCATTGGCAGCCATGGCCAGACGATACGGCACGAGCCCGCACAAGGCTTCACTGTGCAGATCGGCAATCCAGCCTTACTCGCCGAGCTAACCAACATCTGTGTCATCAGTGATTTCCGCCGCCGCGATGTAGCAGCCGGAGGCCAGGGCGCGCCGCTGGTTCCAGCCTTCCATGAAGCATTATTTACCGGGGAGGCCGGGCATAGAGCTGTATTGAACGTAGGGGGCTTCAGCAATTTGAGCTTGATAACACCGGCTCACCCAGTGGCGGGATTCGACTGCGGCCCAGGAAACGTTCTACTTGATGCCTGGATACAGGCTCAACGCAGCGAATTGTATGACCGAAATGGCCAGTGGGCCGCAAGCGGCAAGGTAGAACCCCTCCTGCTCAACACATTGCTCAGCGATCCCTTCTTTCAAACAAAGGGTCCAAAAAGTACAGGGCGCGAGGTATTCAACCTTCAGTGGCTGATGAATCATCTTGACGCTCTTCCAGCCTTCGCTGCTGAAGACGTTCAAGCCACTCTCCTGGAACTGACAGCACAGACTATCGTGCGATCATTGCAAGCCGCTCAACCCAGCACCCGAGAACTACTTGTATGCGGCGGCGGCGCCCATAACGGCCAATTGATGACTCGTTTGGCTCAACTGCTTGGACAAACACAGGTGAGCAGCACCCAAGCCAAAGGCGTTGATCCTGACTGGGTCGAAGCAATGGCCTTTGCGTGGCTTGCACATTGCTGCCTTGAAAACATCCCTGCCAATCGCCCAAGCGTGACTGGTGCACGTGGCCTGCGCGTCCTGGGTGCCATCTACCCCGCTTAAGCAGCAGACAGCAAAACGCCGCGAATCGACGCGGCGTTGAGTGTGTCACCTGTACTGCGCGATTAAATCGAAAACGATGATCCGCAACCACACGTCGTGGTCGCATTCGGGTTCTTGATGACAAAGCGCGAGCCTTCCAGACCCTCCTGATAATCCACCTCAGCACCCGCCAGGTACTGGAAGCTCATCGGATCAACCACCAAGCTAACGCCTTCGCGCTCAACAAGGGTGTCGTCATCGGCCACTTCTTCATCAAAGGTAAAGCCATACTGAAAACCGGAACAACCGCCGCCCGTAACAAATACGCGCAACTTCAAACGATCATTACCCTCTTCATCGACCAGGCTCTTCACCTTGTGCGCAGCACCTTCGGTGAATTGCAAAGCCATGGGGGTGAAGGATTCGACGCTCATGCTGACTATCTCCCGGCGCTATGCCGCCATAATGCGTGATGAAGCGCATTATCCGCTTCTCCTAGAAAAGCGGTCAACTATTTGAAGGCTGCAGCAAGCAATCAGCTACCAACGGCAAGTGAGCGACTCGCTACTTACCGCTAGCCATTCAAGACCTGCAACTGCTTTAAGGCAGCATCCCCGCGTGGGACAGCCCAAAACGCTCATCCAGGCCGAATAGAATATTCATATTCTGAACCGCCTGCCCCGAAGCCCCTTTGACCAAGTTATCGATAACCGACAGCACCACCACCAGATCGCCATCTTGAGGACGATGCACTGCGATACGGCACACGTTGGCGCCGCGCACACTACGGGTTTCCGGATGACTGCCGGCTGGCATCACATCCACAAAAGGCTCATTGGCATAACGCTTTTCAAATAACGCCTGAAGATCGACCGAACGATCTACCACGGTTGCGTACAGCGTGGAGTGAATACCACGAATCATCGGGGTCAAATGGGGAACGAAAGTCAGACCCACATCCTTACCCGCAGCACGGCGCAACCCCTGGCGGATTTCAGGCAAATGCCGATGCCCTTTTACTGCATAAGCCTTCATGCTTTCTGACGTTTCGGCATACAGCGAACCGACGCTTGCACCGCGACCAGCGCCGCTAACGCCAGACTTGCAGTCCGCGATCAACAACGAGGTGTCGGCCAGACCCGCTTCCAACAACGGCAAAAAGCCCAGTTGAGTTGCCGTTGGGTAGCAACCCGGCACAGCAATCAGACGAGCGTTTTTGATCTGTTCGCGATTAACTTCAGGCAAACCATAAACCGCTTCCTTCAACAATTCAGGTGCACCGTGTGGCTGACCGTACCACTTGGCCCACTCATCCGCGTCCTGCAAACGGAAGTCAGCAGACAGGTCGATAACCTTGGTACCAGCGGCCAGCAATTCACCCGCCAGCGCGTGGGCTACACCGTGAGGCGTAGCAAAAAACACGACATCGCACGCAGCCAGTGTTTGAGTATCCGGAACGCTGAACGCCAGGCCGTCATAATGACCTCGCAGGTTGGGATACATATCAGCAACAGGCAGGCCCGCTTCGGATCGAGAAGTGATAACAACCACTTCAGCTTGCGGATGCTGTGCCAGCAAACGCAGTAATTCGACACCGGTGTAACCCGTGCCGCCGACAATACCGACCTTGACCATAACCTGCCCTCAACGAACCCACTGGAAAGCCCTCGATAATAGGGACAGCGCGCCCCTGCGACAACCATCAAGGTGACTCAAGAACGCTCTACAACTACTATTTGATCTACCGTGTACCTGGGAATAACTAAAAATGCTTTATCTATGGATCAAAGCCTTACACATCATCAGCATCGTCTGTTGGTTTGCTGGCCTGTTTTACCTGCCTCGTCTCTTTGTTTATCACGCACAAAGCGAAGATTCCGTCAGTAAAGAACGATTCAGCCTCATGGAGCGCAAGCTATATCGGGGCATCATGGGCCCCGCAATGATCGCCACACTCATTTTTGGCGTCTGGCTGCTCTACCTTGCTCCAGGCTTCCTCAGCCAAGGGTGGATGCACGCCAAACTGACGCTGGTATTTCTGCTCATCGGTTACCACCACATGTGCGGCGCGCAGGTGAAACGCTTCGCCCGTGGCGAGAACAAACGCAGCCACGTGTTCTATCGCTGGTTCAACGAAGTGCCTGTTTTGTTCTTACTGGCCATCGTCATTCTGGTGGTGGTCAAACCGATCTAAATTCAACTTATGCCTGAGGTTATCCAATGTCACTGCCCGCTCTGCTTGATAAACGCTTGCGCCTGCCGGTAGTCGCCGCGCCCATGTTTTTGATTTCCAACCCTCAGCTGGTACTGGCGTGCTGCCGCAATGGCGTTGTCGGTAGTTTTCCTGCGCTCAACCAACGCGACAGCAACGGTTTCAAGGCCTGGCTTGAAGAAATCGAAGCGGGCCTGGCCACATTGGATAACCCCGCCCCGTATGCCGTGAACCTGATTGTGCACAACAGCAACCCACGGCTACAGGCTGACCTGGCGATCTGCATCGAGCACAAAGTCCCCATCGTGATCACCAGCCTTGGCGCCGTTAAAGAAATCGTTGACGCCGTCCATGGCTATGGCGGACTTGTATTCCACGACGTCACCACGCGCCGCCATGCTGAAAAAGCCGCAGAAGCGGGTGTAGATGGACTGATTGCCGTCGCAGCAGGTGCCGGAGGCCATGCGGGCACCTGGAGTCCTTTTGCGCTGGTAGCAGAGATTCGCCAGTTCTTCGACAAAACCATCTTGCTGGCGGGCTGTTTAAACCATGGAAACGAAATCCTGGCGGCCCAGGTGATCGGTGCTGACCTTGCCTACTTGGGGACACGCTTTATCAGCACCCAAGAAAGCCATGCGCCTGACGCCTATAAAGAGATGCTGCTGGCCTCTCATGCTGCCGATATCATTCACACACCAGCCGTATCAGGAGTGCCAGCCAGTTTTATGCGCCAAAGTCTCGAGAATGCCGGTTTTGATCTCACAGCGCTTAAAACACAAGGTGAGATAAAACTGAAACCCCTCGCCGACGAAGCAAAGGCCTGGAAAACAGTCTGGTCTGCCGGCCAAGGTGTAGGGGAAATCAATGATCAGCCCACAATCGACCAATTAATTACTCGCCTGGATGAGGAATACCGCAAAGCGCTGAACCTCACCTCACAACTGGCGCTGCAATGGCCGCACCACTAATACCGCGAAGCCCGCCCATCCGGCGGGCTTTTTATAGACATCCGGACAAGGAAGCCACAATGCCAGAGCCGAGCCTGGAACACGCCCCTCAAGAAGCACATTTCGCCCCTCTGGCCCCCCTAGGATTCACTGGCCGTGTTGGACGCTTGCGATTACTGGTCTGGAACACAGTGCTCACCCTTATCGCGATGTTGGTTTCAGTACTCGTCCTGCTGGCAGTCAAGGTTTCACCCACGCTCGGCATTACCTGTGGCGCGACCCTGAGCATTGCTTATTTACTGATCATTTTAAGAATCAGTGCCCAGCGTCTGCACGACCTCAATTGGTCCGCCTGGATGCTGTTGCTGCATTTGGTACCTGTGGCCAACCTTGTGCTGACCCTCCTGATGCTGTTGATGCCCGGCACACCCGGCCCGAATAAGTACGGGCCACCGCCACCGCCCAACAGTCAATCAGTGACCGTTATGGCCTGGATCATCATCTTTTTGATCGGTCTGAGCATCTGCGTAATGATCGCCCTCTTCGCTTTGGGCCTTATGGCTGCGTTGATCAACGCAGTCAACGGCAACACCCTGTAGACTGCGCACCTAAATAAACGCGTTAGCGCCAGGGACATCATTGTCACCGGACTGTACCGTTGCGATGGAGAACAGCATGACCCGTTACGCTTTGATCACTGGCGCTTCCAGTGGTATTGGCCAGGCTTTGGCAGAAGCCCTTGCCCGTCGTGGGCGCAGCCTGATCCTTGTGGCCCGCCAGCGGGACGCACTGGAAAGCATTGCGCTTGAGCTGACCCAGCGTTTCGGTGTCGAAGTCTTGTTCCGTGCCTGCGACCTGGGCGAACCCCTGCGCCTGTCAGGCTTTTTGTTGGAGCTGGAAGAAGGCGAGCGGCAAATAGACTTACTGGTCAATTGCGCAGGGATCGGCACTTGCGGCCCGTTCCTCGCCCATGACTGGAGCGCCGAACAAGACCTGATCGAGCTCAACATTCTGGCGCTGACGCGGATGTGCCATGCCATCGGCAACATGATGGCCGTGCAAGGCGGCGGACAGATCCTCAACGTCTCATCGATCGCGGCCTACCAGCCCGGCCCGTGGCTCAGCACCTACTTCGCAAGCAAAGCCTACGTGCTGCACTTTTCCGAAGGCCTGCGCGAAGAAGTGAAAAAAACCGGTATCAAGGTCTCGGTGCTCTGCCCCGGTGTCACCCGAACCGGTTTTTTCGATGCCGCAAAAATGAACCCTGATGCCGTCAAGCGCAACAAAAGCGCCCTGAGCCCCGAAGAAGTCGCTCTTTACACCGTGCGAGCGCTCGAAAAAAACAAAGCCATCATCATGCCCGGCTGGCGTAACCGCTGGCTAACCCGCATGCCGCGCGTGCTCTCTCGCTGGATGACACGAAAAATCGCAGCCTCGGTGAACAAATCCTACTGCCCTCGTTAACGAGACTGGGCGTAATCCGTGAGCCTGAGTACACTCAGACCGGACTTCACTCACGGAGACAACGCTTTGGATACTCTGTTCACCAAGATCATCAACCGTGAAATACCGGCCAAGATCATCTACGAAGATGATCTCGTGCTCGCTTTTCATGACATTGCCCCGCAAGCGCCGATCCATTTTTTGGTCATTCCGAAAAAACCGATCCGCACCCTCAATGACCTGACCGAAGAAGACAAGCCGCTGGCTGGGCACATTCTGTTCACGGCGCAGCGCCTAGCCAAAGAGTTGGGCTGCGAAGAGGGTTTCCGCGTGGTGATGAACTGCAATGAAAAGGGTGGCCAAACGGTTTACCACATTCATATGCATGTGCTGGGTCAGCGCCAGATGAACTGGCCTCCGGGCTGATCGACTGCAAAACCATCGTGGGGGGCTGCACCGCCCCCTACGCCTGCGGATGATCCAACGCAAACCCTGCCCACCCGAATGGGGTAAACTGGCCACCGTGATTTTTTCCGGAGGTAAGCATGACTACCCAACGTCACTACTCGCCGATTGACCGTCTACTGTTACAAGCCGATACCGCAATGCGCACCTTGCTGCCCTTCAGCGGCCAGCCACATCGCCCGTCTCCGGCCATCGTTAAAACCGATAAGCCCCTGGACGAGAAAACCGCCCGCCACGTTGCCGGCCTGATGCGTATCAACCATACAGGTGAAGTCTGTGCCCAGGCGCTGTACCAAGGCCAGGCCCTGACCGCCAAGCTGCCGCAAGTACGCGAAGCGATGGAACATGCCGCAGAAGAAGAAATCGACCATCTGGCCTGGTGCGAACAGCGTATTCACCAGCTTGGCAGCCATACCAGCGTACTGAACCCACTGTTTTATGGCATGTCGTTTGGTATTGGCGCCGTGGCTGGTTTGATCAGCGACAAAGTCAGCCTTGGCTTTGTCGCCGCCACGGAAGACCAAGTCTGCAAGCACCTCAACGAACACCTTGAGCAACTGCCTGCCGAAGATGAAAAGTCCCGGGCCATTCTTGAGCAAATGCGCCTCGATGAAGAGCAGCACGCAGAGTCAGCACTCAATGCTGGCGGCTACCGCTTTCCTGCCCCGGTGAAATTTGGCATGAGCCTGATGGCAAAAGTCATGACCAAAAGCACTTATCGCCTCTGACGCCACACTAATAGTGCCTGCCTGAGGGCAATAAAAAGGCGGCAACCTTGCGGGAGCCGCCTTTTTATTGGCTGAAACCTTACCCCATGTTGCGGGCGTAGAAGATTTCGAGCATTTCGTGCTTCACACGCTCGGTCACCTGCTCGCGCTGTTCAACCGACAGATTGCTCGTGGCGTCGCCAAACAGGTAGTTATCCAGTTCGAAGTTCTTGAGCAACATCTTGGTGTGGAACAGGTTTTCTTGATACACGTTCACGTCGGTCATCTGATAACCGTCGCGAGTGTCTTCGGAGAGGTAGTTCTGGATCGAATTGATCTCGTGATCGATAAAGTGCTTTTTGCCTTCTACGTCACGGGTAAAACCACGCACACGATAGTCAACCGTCACGATATCCGAATCAAACTGATGGATCAGATAGTTGAGAGCTTTAAGCGGTGAAATAACGCCGCACGTCGACACGTCAATATCCACACGGAAAGTCGCAATACCGTCCACAGGATGAATCTCCGGATAGGTATGTACCGTGATATGACTTTTGTCGAGATGAGCCAAAATGGTCTCGGGCAGCGGGCCTGGGGACTCTTCAATCTGGCTTTCAGTAGGAATCACCGGCTGCTCGGAAATCAGAATAGTCACGCTGGCGCCTTGGGGATCGTAATCCTGACGGGCGATGTTCAGGATGTTGGCACCAATGATATCAACCACATCTGTGAGGATCTGCGTCAGGCGTTCTGCGTCGTACTCTTGATTGATGTACTCAACGTATGCCTGCTGGTCTTGCGGGGTTTCCGCGTAGCAGATGTCATAGATGTTGAAGCTCAAGGTCTTGGTCAGGTTATTGAACCCGTGGAGCTTGAGTTTGCTTTTCACCGTTATAAAACTCTCTATGTCGATGCGGCTCGGCCGCGTGATCCAGCATGCCCGTCAAGTGCGTGGACGCACCTGCGTAGGACGGTTAACACCTCTTCGCGATGGCGATTTTGGTTATCTGTTCGGATTTTTGGCCGGGATATTCCCTGCCACTACCCTGAAAAAAGTGGCGCATTATGCAGACGTCAGCGACTGATCACCAGAGTCTGCATTGCATTTATGAAAATTGAATGTCCACTCAGCCCAGTTCAATGATTTCGTAGTCATGGCTGATAGCAACACCCGCTGCGCCCAGCATGATCGACGCCGAGCAATACTTCTCGGCCGACAACTCGATGGCACGCTTGACCTGCGCTTCTTTCAAACCGCGGCCTTTCACCACAAAGTGCAGGTGAATTTTAGTAAAAACCTTTGGGTCTTCGGTCGCGCGCTCGGCTTCCAGGAACGCCTCACAGCTTTCAACTGCCTGGCGTGACTTCTTCAGAATGCTGACAACATCAAAGTTGCTGCAACCACCGAGCCCCAGCAGAAGCATCTCCATGGGCCGCACGCCCAGATTGCGACCGCCACTTTCAGGCGGGCCGTCCATTACAACGACGTGGCCGCTACCTGACTCGCCCAAAAACATGGCCTCACCCGCCCATTGAATGCGTGCCTTCATCGCCCAGACTCCACTGTTTTAAAAGGGGCGCCAGCTTAGCACAGGGCCTGAAACTGATGACTCACCGCGCCGAAGCCTTTGTTGGGCAAGGCGAAGGGAAAATTCTGCAAACCACACAGAATCTGTCTGTTAAGCTGGCGCCAAATCACTGGCGCCAGCCAGCCAGCGCTCTATATAAAAATAGATCTGACCCTTACTGTGCTCGCTTTCGGGATACAACCATGGTTGCTATTACCCCCATACCCAAGATCAAAAATCTCGACAAATTTTTGACTCAATGCCAACGCAGACGCTATCAAACCAAGAGCAACATCATCTGCGCGGGCGAACACTCACACACACTGTTCTTCATCCTCAAAGGGTCTGTCACGATTCTGATTGAAGACGACGATGGTCGCGAGATGATCATTGCCTATCTCAATCCAGGAGATTTTATTGGTGAGTTGGGTCTGTTTGAACAGGCAGGGCAAGAGCAACCACGCAGTGCCTGGGTACGGGCCAAGACCGAATGTGAAGTTGCAGAAATCAGCTACATAAAATTCAGAGAGTACGCGCAACAAGAACCCGAAATTCTTTACGCGCTTAGCGGCCAAATTGCTCAACGACTTCGCAACACAACACGTAAGGTCGGTGATCTGGCGTTCTTTGATGTCACTGGGCGAGTTGCACGGTGCCTGCTTGAGCTGTGCAAACAGCCCGATGCAATGACCCATCCAGACGGTATGCAGATCAAAATCACCCGTCAGGAAATCGGTCGAATTGTCGGTTGCTCGCGAGAGATGGTAGGCCGCGTGCTCAAAGGCCTTGAAGAACAAAACCTGGTCAGCGTCAAAGGCAAGACCATGGTGGTGTTCGGTACGCGCTAGGGTCTTAGCAAGGGTGCCAGGATCTGTTGATAACTGGCGCTCAGGCGCTCAAAAAAATCGGGCGCAGTAAATACTTCATGCAACGCGATATGGCTTTCAGCACGGCAGCGTTGTTCCAGCTCACAGCGCTGGTTGAAGCGATTGACCGCAGCGACCATCGACTCACGCTCATTTTCAACCAGTAATGCGCCGTGAACCAAACCCACCGGCCGCTGCCCACCTTGACTTTGACGCCAGCGCTGAGCCGTGCCGACCAGTTTTCGTGAATTGAGGTTGACGTTGAAACGCCCGTCACAAAATGCGCCGTCAACTTCGCCTAACGACGCCATGCCCCCTAACGCAGTCAGTAAGTCACAGATCGGCTCACACAGGCGGCGATAAGCCGTTTCGATACGCCCGTGATCACCTTCGCTGCGCAGCGGAGCATAAACCAGCGCAATATTGACGGTAGAGGGCGACTGAGGAACAGGCTCTCCGCCTGTTTCACGCAAAAGGATAGGCCAACCGCTGGCAGCCAATTCAACACTGGCTTGCTCAAACCCGACTAACCGGCTCAAGCGCCGTGGCATGACCAACGCACTGTCCGTGGGCTGCCAGAACAACACGCTCGCTTGCTGCTCCCCAGCGCACACCGAAGCCAATAAATCCTGCTCGGCTTTAAGACCTGCTTCGACGGTAAGTTGCTGGATGAGCGCCATAAAGTCCCTGCTCCGACACAAAACAACTGTGGGAGCGGACCTGCTCGCGATATTAACGACTCAGTGGTCGATGCCATCGCAGGCCAGCCAGCTCCCACATACAGTTAATCGAGGATCAATCCAGCGAGGAACCCTTCACAGGTACACCGCGCTCCGGGAAGAACAAACGTTGCAACTCCGTGCCTGGGTTTTCAGCACGCATGAACGCTTCACCCACCAGGAATGAATACACCTCGCTGATTTCCATCAACTCGACATCCGCACGGTTGAGAATGCCACTCTCCGTGATGACCAATCGATCACGCGGAACACGCGGCAACAGATCCAGCGTGGTTTCCAGGCTGACTTCGAACGTGTGCAGATTGCGGTTGTTAATCCCCACCAACGGGGTATCAAGTGTCTTGAGTGCACGTTCAAGCTCATCGCCATCATGCACTTCAACCAGCACATCCAGATTGACGCTTTTGGCAACGCCAGCCAATTCGGCCATTTGTACGTCATCCAGTGCACTGACAATCAGCAATACACAGTCCGCGCCCAGCGCTCGCGCTTCAACGATCTGATAAGGATCAATCATGAAGTCCTTGCGAATCACCGGCAGTTTGCACGCGGCACGCGCTTGACGCAGGTACTCGTCGGCACCCTGGAAAAAATCAACGTCGGTCAATACAGACAAACAGGTTGCGCCGCCCGCTTCATAGCTTCTGGCAATATCGGCTGGCACAAAGTCATCACGAATCACGCCCTTGCTCGGCGAAGCCTTTTTGATCTCGGCAATCACGGCAGGGTGTTTCAGCTTGGCCTGCGCCAGCAATGCCTTGGCAAAACCACGTACCGGGTCCGCCTGCGCCGCCAGCCCCTCAAGCTCAGCCAGGCTGACGCGGGCGCTGCGCTCGGCCACTTCCTGAACTTTGCGCGCCAGAATTTTTTCTAGAACGGTAGGCACCGTCATGCTTCATTCTCCTGCTTGAAAATCGCGGTAAAGGCGCCCAGTTCTTCGAGTTTTTCCCGAGCCAGCCCTGTGTGCAACGCATCGTGAGCCAAAGCCACACCCTCTTTGAGAGTGTAGGCAAGGTCGGCGGCATACAGCGCAGCGCCGGCATTGAGCACGATCATTTCAGCAGCCTTCTGTCCTGACTCCGTTTTACGACGCCCCAAGGCATCGCGAATCAGCTCCAGGGATTGTTCCGGGCTATCGACCACCAGACCAAACAGACTCTGGCTCTTTATACCCAAGTCTTCTGGTTGAACCCAGTATTGAGTGATGGCACCATTTTTCAGCTCCGCCACAAAGGTCGGTGCTGCCAGACTGAACTCGTCCAGACCGTCTTGCGAATGCACCACCAGCACGTGCTTGCTGCCCAGGCGTTGCAACACCTGCGCCAGAGGTAGGCAAAGTGCCTGATTGAACACGCCGACCACTTGATGCAATACGCCAGCCGGATTCGTAAGCGGGCCCAACATATTGAACAGAGTACGCAGCCCCAGATCGCGACGCGGGATGGCCGCGTGCTTCATGGCGCCATGGTGAGACTGGGCGAACATAAAGCCAATGCCAACGCTGTCGATGCAACGCGCCACTTGAACCGGCGTCAGGTTCAGGTACACACCGGCGGCTTCGAGCAAATCAGCGCTGCCACTCTTGCCCGAGACTGCACGATTACCGTGTTTGGCCACGGTGCAGCCGGCTGCTGCAATCACCAGCGCAGAAGCGGTAGACACGTTGAAAATATTCGCGCCATCACCGCCAGTCCCCACGATGTCGACCACGCCATCAAGGGTATTGAGTTCAACCTTGTCAGCCAACTCACGCATCACTGTTACAGCGCCGACAATCTCGTCGATGCTCTCGCTCTTCATGCGCATGCCCATCATGAACGCGCCAATCTGCGCTTCGGTGCATTGACCGGTCATGATGTCGCGCATCACATCGCGCATTTCCTCGGTGCTCAAGTCGAGATGACCGACGATACGGCTCAGGGCAGTTTTGATATCCATACGAAGTCCTTAGCGCGTGCCGCCAGTTTGTTTTAGAAAGTTGGCGAACAGCTCATGGCCCTGCTCGGTCAAAATCGACTCAGGGTGAAATTGCACCCCTTCGATGTTCAGCGTTTTGTGGCGCAGCCCCATGATTTCATCGACCGAGCCGTCAGCATGTTGCGTCCAGGCCGTAAGCTCCAGGCACTCAGGCAAGGTTTCACGCTTGACCACCAGCGAGTGGTAACGGGTGACGGTCAAAGGGTTGTTCAGCCCCTGAAAAACACCTGTATCCAGGTGATACACCGGGCTGGTTTTACCGTGCATGACTTGTCGGGCGCGAACCACATCGCCGCCAAAGGCCTGACCGATGGATTGATGCCCCAGGCATACCCCCAGAATCGGCAACTTGCCCGCAAAATGCTTGATCGCTTCAAGGGAGATGCCCGCCTCGTTCGGCGTGCATGGGCCGGGCGACACTACGATGCGCTCAGGGTTGAGCGCCTCGATCTGGGCCACGGTCAATTCATCGTTACGCACCACTTTGACCTCGGCACCCAACTCGCCGAGGTACTGCACAACGTTGTAAGTAAAAGAGTCGTAATTGTCGATCATCAGCAACATGGCAAAGCTCCTCAGGCGTCGGACGCGGGGGTTTGTTCGGCGAGCGCTACGGCACGAAACATCGCGCGGCGTTTATTCAGCGTCTCTTCCCACTCCAGGGCCGGTACCGAGTCGGCAACAATGCCACCACCCGCTTGCACGTGCAGCTCACCGTCCTTGATCACCGCGGTGCGAATCGCGATGGCCGTGTCCATGTTGCCGTTCCAGGCGAAGTACCCGACTGCGCCGCCATACACACCCCGTTTAACCGGCTCCAGTTCGTCGATGATTTCCATCGCGCGGATTTTTGGTGCGCCCGACAAGGTGCCCGCTGGCAAAATCGCCCGCAGCGCGTCCATGGCCGTCAGCCCGCTTTTGAGCTGGCCGGTGACGTTAGACACAATGTGCATCACGTTGGAGTAACGCTCGATCACCATCTTCTCCGTGAGCTTGACCGAACCGATTTCCGATACACGGCCCGTGTCGTTGCGCCCCAGATCGATCAGCATCAAGTGCTCGGCGATTTCCTTGTCGTCACTGAGCAGGTCTTTTTCCAGCGCCAGATCAGCCTCTTCGGTTGTGCCGCGGGGACGCGTACCGGCAATCGGGCGCACGGTAATCAGGTTGTCCTCAACCCGGACCAGCACTTCCGGCGAACTGCCCACAACATGGAAGTCGCCAAAGTTGAAGAAGTACATATAAGGCGTCGGGTTGAAGCAGCGCAGCGCGCGGTACAGGTCAATCGGCGCAGCCTTGAAATCGATCGACATGCGCTGCGAAGGCACCACCTGCATGCAGTCGCCCGCCAGGATGTAGTCCTTGATGGTGTCGACTGCTTTTTCGTAGTCATCCTGGGTAAAGCTGGAGCGAAACACCGGATCAGCGGCTTGCTGCCGGGTGAAGTCCAGACCACGGCGGGGGGCAATCGGCTGACGCAACTGCTCAAGCAACGCCTCAAGACGCGCCTGACCTTCGTCATACGCATCAGCCTGCGCCGGATCGACCAGCACAATGGCGTGCATCTTGCCCGCCAGGTTATCGAACACCACGACGGCATCCGACACCATCAGCAAAATATCGGGTACGCCCAACGGATCCGGGTTTGGGCACTTGCCCAAACGCTTCTCCACGTAGCGCACGCAGTCATAACCAAAATAGCCCACCAGCCCGCCATTGAAGCGCGGTAAGCCAGCGATGGTCGGTACGTTGTAACGGGCCTTGAATTCCTCAACGAAGGCCAGCGGATCTTGCGCTTCGTGAGATTCGATTTCGACGCCGTCATGGATCACGCGAATCTGCTGTTCATGCACACGCAACACCGTGCGGCATGGCAAGCCAATGATCGAATAACGCCCCCACTTCTCGCCGCCCTGCACCGACTCCAGCAAATAGGAGTTGGGCTGATCAGCCAGTTTCAGGTAGATCGACAACGGCGTGTCGAAGTCAGCAAGGGTTTCACGTGCAAGCGGGATACGGTTGTAGCCAGCAGCGGCCAAACGCAGGAATTCTTCGCGGATCATGAGGTGCCTCGTGGCATGAGGGTAAAACGGTCAGGTGTGCAAACGTGCCGGACATCCGGCCAGATTCAAGTCAGGCGCGCCAACGCCAACGGGCCAGGGCCTTGATAACTTTCATCCAGAGTTTGCGAGTGACCACCACGATGGAATCTCTTCGAGAGGGGTGAACGGAAGCGCCCAACGTTATCTCAGGCGCAGACTCTAAGCAACCGGCTATCAGCTCATGCAGATTGTCGATCACCACATCCGGGGCTTCTTCAGCAATCGGCCGCCCATGGTTGTAGCCATAGCTCATGGCCACACACCGCACGCCAGCGGCTTTTGCCGCCAGCACGTCATTGCGTGAATCGCCGACAAATAATGCTTGCTCCGGCGTCACACCGGCCATTTTCATCACGAAAAAAAGTGCCGCAGGGTCCGGTTTTTTCTGCGCCATGGTGTCACCACCCACAATCCAGCGAAAAAACCGCCCCATCTTCAGCTCATCGAGCAATGGCGCAACAAACCGCTCGGGCTTGTTAGTGATCAGGGCCATTTCAACACCCTGCTTTTGCAGCCACTTAAGGCTTTCGCGCACGCCTGGGTAGATCGTGGTGTGTTCATGGCTGCCCTCATAGGCCTCCATGAAAATCGCCAGCGCCTCTTCAGCCTCCGCGTCATCGACACCAGAGGCCTGCATATTGCCGGCCAGTGCACGGCGCACCAACATAGGTGCGCCATTACCGATCCACATCTTTACGTTTTCAATGCCGGCGGGCGGTCGACCCAGTTTGAGCAGCATGGTGTCCACGGCGGCGGCCAGATCCGGACCAGAATCGATCAAGGTCCCGTCCAGATCGAACATCACCAGCTTAGGCAGTTGCCCCCCAAGCAACTGCTCAACACCACTCATGGACGAGCCAACGCAAGCTCGGCACGCATTTTCTGAATGACTTCTTCGTAGTTCGGCGCGTTGAAAATCGCCGAACCTGCGACGAACGTGTCAGCACCGGCTTGCGCGATTTCACGGATATTGCCGACGTTGACGCCGCCATCGATTTCCAGGCGAATATCGCGGCCAGAGGCATCGATCAAGGCGCGGGCTTCTCGCAGTTTATTCAACGTGCCAGGGATGAATTTCTGCCCGCCGAAGCCAGGGTTAACGCTCATCAGCAAGATCATGTCGACCTTGTCCATCACGTACTTGAGCACGTCCAGCGGCGTGGCCGGGTTGAACACCAGACCTGCCTTGCAACCGCCTTCGCGGATCAACTGCAGCGAGCGGTCGATGTGCTGGGTGGCTTCGGGATGGAAGGTGATGTAGGTCGCGCCAGCTTCGATAAAGTCGCCAATAATCCGGTCGACCGGGCTGACCATCAGATGCGCATCGATGGGCGCAGTAATGCCGTACTTGCGCAACGCGGCGCACACCATCGGACCAATGGTCAGGTTTGGCACGTAGTGATTGTCCATGACATCGAAGTGCACGATATCAGCGCCAGCGGCGAGCACATTGTCGACTTCCTCGCCAAGACGGGCGAAATCGGCAGATAGAATCGATGGGGCAATAGCGAAGGGCTGCATAACGCACCTTTTAATGAGCAAAACACGGTGGCGCGCATTGTATACCGCCAAACCAAGCCTGCACCATTGACCCGTAGCAGCTCATCCCGTACCTGCGGCCTGCGATAAGGACCGAAGGACCTTTCAGCAATATCTTGCGAACAAAGACGGCGGTCTCTTACGCATCAGGCATCTAGGTTTAATAAGGTCATTCAATTAAACGAGGGCAATGGAATGCCACGTTGCTACAGCAACCATCAGCTTTTAAAAGGCCGCTACTGCGAAACCGGACGGCTTTACCTGCTCACCACAGTCACCGATCAACGACGACCTGTCTTTGAAGACTTTCAACTCGGCCGATTATTAGTTGATCAATTTAAACAGGCTCACGACGACGGCATCGTGACGTCCAAGGCATGGGTCGTCATGCCCGATCACTTTCATTGGCTGGTTGAACTGAATAGCAAAACATTGGGAGAGTTGATGTGTCGCATCAAGTCACGCAGCAGCGTAACCGTTAATCAAGCCAACCACTCAAGCGGCCGACTATGGCAAAAGGGCTATCACGATAGAGTGTTACGCCAAGAGGAAGACCTGAAAGCCACCGCCCGATACATCGTACGAAATCCGATCCGTGCAGGTTTGACCACACGAATCGGAGACTACCCCCTCTGGGATGCCTGCTGGATGTAAGCCCTACGCCTGAGCCGTACGCATTTTCTCGCTGCGCCCGCGCAACCACTCCAGCGTCAGTAGCAACACCACCGAAAAGGCAATCAGCAATGTCGCTGCCGCCGCAATGGTCGGGCTGAGGTTCTCGCGGATACCGCTGAACATTTGCCGTGGCAAGGTCGCTTGTTCTGGCCCGGCCAAAAACAGGGTCACAACCACTTCATCAAACGAGGTCGCAAAGGCAAACAGCGCCCCCGAGATCACGCCTGGGGCAATCAGCGGCAAGGTCACGCGGCGGAACGCTGTAAGCGGCGAGGCTCCCAAGCTTGCCGCAGCACGTACCAGATTATGGTTGAACCCCTGCAAGGTAGCCGACACGGTGATGATCACAAACGGCACACCCAGCACCGCATGCACCACGATCAATGAGATAAAGCTATTACCCAACCCCAACGGGGCGAAGAACAGGTAGCTGGCCACGCCGATGATGACCACAGGCACGACCATCGGCGAAATCACCAAGGCCATGACCAGCGCTTTGCCGGGAAAATGCCCCCGGGTCAGGCCAATCGCTGCCAACGTGCCAAACACCATCGCCAGTACCGTTGCCGCAGGCGCCACGATCACGCTGTTTCTCAGGGCCCGCATCCATTCCGCCGACGCAAAAAAGTCCTGGTACCAGTGCAGCGAAAAGCCTTGTAGCGGGTACACCAGAAAACTGCCCGAGTTGAACGACAACGGAATGATCACCAACACCGGCAAAATCAGAAACAACAGGATCAGCCCACAAAGAATGCGCAAACTGTAAAACCACACCCGTTCAACGGGCGACATATAAGGACTCAGCATGGCAGGCTCCTTAGCTCAAGCGCAGGCGGGTCGCGCCTACCAGCCAGTTGTAGATCAGATAAAGCACCACGGTTGCCAGCAACAGCAGGCCGCCCAACGCTGTCGCCATGCCCCAGTTGATACTGGTGTTGGTGTAGAACGCCACGAAGTAGCTGACCATTTGGTCGTTCGGGCTGCCCAACAAAGCCGGGGTGATGTAGTAACCAATGGCGATGATGAACACCAGCAAACAACCCGCCCCTACGCCTGCATATGTCTGTGGGAAGTACACCCGCCAGAAGCTGGCAAATGGATGACAGCCCAGTGAGATCGCTGCACGCATGTAAGTCGGAGAAATGCCCTTCATCACGCTGTAGATCGGCAGGATCATGAACGGCAACAGAATGTGCACCATCGCGATGTAGACGCCAGTGCGGTTGAACACCAGTTCCAGCGGTTTATCGATAATGCCCAGGCTCATCAGCCCGCTATTGATCAGGCCGCCCGATTGCAGCAACACAATCCAGGCTGCCACCCGCACCAGCACTGAGGTCCAGAACGGCAGCAGCACCAAAATCATCAGCAGGTTGCTCTGACGCGCAGGCAAGTTAGCCAGCAAGTACGCCAACGGGTACGCCAGCACCAGGCAGATGCAGGTGATGACAAAGCCCATCCAGAACGTACGCGCAAAAATATCCAGGTAAATCGATTGATCGGGTGTAGCGGGGGCGATTTCACCCAAGTCGTCGATGCGGTGATCGACTGCCGCCAGCAGGTAAAACGGGGTCACGCTTGAAACGTTGCGTTTGATCGCCTGCCAATACGCAGGGTCGCCCCAACGTTCGTCGAGCGCTTCCATCGCGTCTTTGTAAGATTCAGGCATCGCCTTGAACGGCAGGCCCTTGGCAGTTTTCATCAGCAGACTGCGATAGCCGGCCAACTCCATGTTCAGGCGCTTGGACAAATCGCCCAACACTTGATTCTTGCGAGCCTCGGCCAAGTCTTCACTGAGTGCCTGATACACCGGCTCGGCAGGCAACCCTTTACCGTCCCAGCCCGCCACTGCAACCACCGTGCGTGGCAAGCCATCCACCACCTCCGGGTTGCCGACACTTTTGTAGAGCAGGGCCGCGATCGGAACCAGGAACACCAGCAACAAAAAAATAACCAACGGCGCAATCAAGGCCTGCGCCTTCCAGCGGTTAACCCGATCGGCATGCGCAAGACGCTTCTTCAACGTTGTTGGGCTGGAGACCTCGTTCAGGGGAACGGCGATGGCCATGGCGAACTCCGAAAATCTTTAAACGATGGCGGCACGACTGAATCAGCCGCGCCGCATTTCAACGCTGCTTACTTGGCAGCCCAGGCATTGAAGCGCTGTTCCAGTTGCTCGCCGTTGTCAGCCCAGAAGCTGACGTCGATTTGCACCTGGTTCGCAATGTTTTGCGGGGCGGTTGGCATTTGCTCCTGCACGGCTTTAGGCAGTAAAGGCATCGCCTCTTTGTTGGCCGGGCCGTACGCGATGTTTTGCGAGTACACACTCTGCTGCTGCGGCTGCAGGGTGAAAGCCATGAACTTTTTGGCAACGTCGGCCTTTTCTTTACTCAGGCCCTTAGGGATGGCCCACGCGTCGAAGTCATAAATCCCGCCGTTCCACACAATCTTCAGGTTGCTTTCTTTCTGTACCGCAGCGATCCGGCCGTTGTACGCCGAGCTCATGACCACATCGCCAGAGGCCAGGTACTGCGGCGGCTGTGCGCCGGCTTCCCACCACTGAATGTTCGGCTTGAGCTCATCCAGTTTTTTGAAGGCACGGTTTTGGCCGTCCTTGCTCGCCAGCACGGTGTACACATCCTTCGGTGCCACGCCGTCAGCCATCAAGGCAAATTCCAGGGTGTACTTGGCGCCTTTGCGCAGGCCACGCTTGCCCGGGAAGGTTTTGGTGTCCCAGAAATCAGCCCAACTGGTCGGTGCGGTTTTTAGTTTGTCAGCGTTGTAAGCCAGCACGGTCGACCACACAAAGAACCCTGCCCCGCAGGTCTGAATAGCCCCTTTGACGTACTGATCCGGGTTGCCAAACAATGCCGGATCCAGTGGTTCGAACATGTCTTCGTCGCAACCACGCGACAACTCTGGCGATTCAACCTCTACCAGATCCCAAGAGATGCTTTTGGTGTCGACCATGGCCTTGATTTTGGCCATTTCACCGTTGTATTCCCCGGCGATGATTTTGCCGTCACCTTTGGCTTCCCAAGGCGCGTAAAACGCTTTGACCTGAGCCGCCTTGTTCGCGCCGCCAAACGACACCACGGTCAGGTCGGTCGCAGCCAGCGCACTGCCCGCAAACATCAGGCCGAGGCTCAGCGCCGTAAACTTGAAAGTCTTATGCATTGTTGTTCTCCACTGTGCAGGGTTGGTGAAGCCGGGGCGATTAATTCGCCTCTAAGAGAGGGTCAAGCGCACGTACATGTTCGACCTGCCAACCCAGCGGCACGACGTCACCGACGGCCAAGGTGGGGTCCAGCTCGGCAATCGGCTGTTTCACAAAGAAATCGTTTTTGCCGCACACTTCCAGGCGCACCCGGACGTGGTCGCCCAAGTAGATAAATTCCTCGACCCGCCCAGAGAAACGGTTCGCGCACGACTCGCTGGAGCCCTTGAGGCTGATGCGTTCAGGGCGGATTGACAACGTCACCGGATCACCCGCGCGCCCGACATTCACTGCCAGCGCCTGAACCTTCTCGCCACGGCTCAGCTCAACCACGCAGCGCTCACCGTCCTGACTGTGCAGGCGGCCATTAAGGCGGTTGTTCTCGCCAATGAAGTTGGCCACAAAGGTGTTTCTTGGTTCTTCGTAGAGGGTACGCGGCGGGGCGATTTGCTGGATTTCACCCTGATGGAACACCGCCACCCGATCAGACATCGTCAGCGCTTCGCCCTGGTCGTGGGTCACGTACACAACGGTCACACCCAGACGCTGGTGTATGTGCTTGATCTCCATCTGCATGTGCTCACGCAGTTGTTTATCCAGTGCACCTAACGGTTCGTCCATCAGCACCAGTTGCGGCTCAAACACCAAGGCGCGGGCCAGGGCCACGCGTTGTTGCTGCCCCCCCGAGAGTTGCGCCGGGTAGCGCTGGGCGAAGGCTTCGAGCTGCACCATGCTCAGTACTTTTTTGACCCGCTCGCTGATGTCAGTGCGATTGAGGCCGCGCACCGACAATGGAAATCCGAGGTTTTCAGCCACTGTCATGTGCGGGAACAACGCGTAGTTCTGAAACACCATGCCGATGTCGCGCTTGTGCGGCGGCACATTATTGATGGCGCGTCCGGCCAGCAAAATCTCGCCAGCAGTCGGCGTTTCAAAGCCGGCCAGCATCATCAGACTGGTGGTTTTGCCCGAACCGGACGGCCCGAGCAAGGTCAGGAACTCGCCTTTGCGAATATCCAGATTGAGATCTTTGACGATCAGGTTTTCGCCGTCATAGCTCTTTTGCACGCCACGGAAGCTGACCAAGACCTCACTCGCCCCAGCGCTTGCACCGACCTCACTCATAACCGCACCTTTTGTTTTGGACTGCTGTGGTCCAAGACTAAAGGTGCCGCCAGCCCGCAGAAATCGGGGCGCAGGAGAGATTTACATCAGCAGGTTGGACAGCTTGTTGTAAGGATCGCCCTACAACGATGTCGCAATTAGAACGCTGCAGTGAAGGACGGCTAGCCTCCACGCGAAGACACGTTATAAAACTGTCGCAAACAGATACGTCATAAAATTTCGGCAACCATTTGTAGCCGCTGCCGCAGGCTGCAATAGGTTGCGCAACGACCCCATTTCTTAAAGGCGAAGGCCCTTCGGGCCTTATCGCAGCCTACGCCAGCAGCTACAGCAGTTTATGCTCCATCGCATATTTCACCAGTTCAGCCAGCGAGGTGATGTTGAGCTTTTGCATCAGCCGCGCTTTATGGGTGCTGATGGTTTTGCTGCTCAACGCCAGTTGCTGAGCAATGTCATTCACGTTGGCCCCCTGAGCCAAGCGCTCGAACACCGAGAACTCACGCTCGGACAACAACGCATGCAACGGCCGCTCATCGGTCAATCCGACCTCAAACACCATGCGGTCAGCCAACTCCGGGTCGATGTAGCGACCACCCGCCGCCACCTTGCGAATCGCTGTCAGCAACAACGCCGGATCGCTGTCTTTGGTCGCATACCCCGCCGCCCCAAACTTCAAAGCACGCGCCGCCATTTGCGCCTCGTCATGCATCGACAACACCAAAATAGCCGGCGGGTTGTTCAACGCGCGAATCCTCGGGATAGCCTCCAACCCGTTAACCCCCGGCATGGAAATATCCAGCAGCACGACTTCGCACGGCACATGGCGCAACGTTTCCAGCAGTTGCTCACCATTACTCGCCTCGCCCACCACCAACAGGTCTTTGGCCAGGCCAATCAACTGCTTGATACCCTCACGCACGATGGTGTGATCTTCAGCTACCAGTACACGAATCACAGCTATTTCCTTTTTCAAAGATCACTAAAGACGTTGGATCAATGGCACGCGCACCGTTAACGTGGTGCCCTCACCCGGTTCGCTGTGCAAAGCCAACGTGCCGCCGAGCATCAAGACACGCTCGCGCATGCCGACCAGACCAAAGGAGGTTGCTCGCCCGGTCGTCGGCACAAATCCCCGGCCATCATCGCTGATGCTCAGGCACAGTTCGCGGCCCTCTACGCTCAAGGTCACCTCGACGGTGTGCGCATTAGCATGGCGCATCACATTGGTCAGGGCTTCCTGCAAAATCCTGAACAACCCGACTTCCTTGGCCGCACTCAACGCAGGCAAACTTTCCGGCACCTGAACCAGACACGCAATGTTGGAGCGCGCCTCAAAACGCCGAGCCTGCCATTCGATCGCCGAACTGATGCCCGCATCCAGAATGGGTGGCCGCAAGGCTGTGGCCACGTCGCGCACGAGCTGAAACAGCTGCGCGATAAGTTTTTTCATGCTGTTGAGTCGCTCGCGCAACCCCGGATCCAGCTCGGCATACGCCAGCTCGCACATCGAGGTTTCGAGTTTGAGCACGGTCAGCATCTGCCCCAGTTCATCGTGAACCTCACGCGCTATTCGCGCCTTTTCTTCTTCTCGCACGCTCTCCAGGTGCGCTGATAACTCGCGCAACTGCCCGCGAGAACTGTCCAGCTCAAGCTCAATACGTTTGCTCTCACTGATGTCCCAGACAATGCCGTCCCACACCACCGTGCCATCTTCAAGACGCCGGGTGATGGCTTTGATCTCAGCCCAGCGCTGCTGGCCTTCACGGGTCAAAATCCGCCCTTGCCACGACCAATCGCTGTCGCTTTCCAAGGCTATGTCTTGCACACGATGGTAGTCCGACCTGTCATCCGGGTGCACGAGGCTGCGTAAGCCAACTTCACGTTGGCGCAGGGTGGCCGGGGAGAAGCCCACCAGGCTCTCGCTGCCTTCACTGATGTAAGGAAAATCCAAATCGCCGGTCAGTAAGGATCGCTCCAATCGGAAAACCAGCCCCGGAACGTTGGCCGCAATGCCTTGCAAGCGCGCGTCACTTTCTTGCAGAGCGGCCTGCACCCGACGCCGTTCAGTGATGTCATTGAGGTACACCACCAGGTATTCAGCCTGTTTAAAGCGCAGAAAACTCAAGGTCACGTCTGCCGGAAACTCGCTGCCATCGGCACGCACACAATGGGTTTCGATCCGTTGCGCGCCCTCCTCATCGCCTCGCGCACGGCGCCACAGGTTCAACCAGCGATCCATGTTCAGGCCCGGTTCGAAATCGCTCAACGGCCGATCCAGTACCGCGCCAGCCGGGTAGCCCAACATGGCTTCAGCAGCCTGATTGGCATAACGCACGTGGCTGTCCCAGTTGACCCATAAAATGCCCACCGGGCTTTGATCAATCGAAAACTGAGTCAAACGCAAGGCTTCGGCGCTGGCAGCCCCCACTGCGAGGTCTTCACGCGCCTTGAGCAGAGCCTGCTCCAGAGCGCTTTGATGGCGACGCTGCCACACCACAATGGCCATGCTGGCCAGCAACAGAGCGCCGATCAGCAAGCACAGATTCTGCCAAAAACCGGGCGACTGCCCTGCGCGGGGGTATTTGGGTTGCAACCAGCGGGCGTGCAACTGCTCCATGTCTCGCGCCGGAATAGCATGCAGCCCGCGCTCAACAATGCCAGCCAACTGCGGCCAGTCACGGCGAGTGGCCACCCGCAGTAATTGCGGAAAACCAATGTCCCCAACAACGGTCAGGCCCACGAACTCGGGCTCTTCGCCAAGACGCGCAAGCTGCGCTTGATCAATGACCGCGTAGGTCGCTTGCTGGCTAAGCAATAGCTGCAAGGCCTGACGCTCAAGGGGCACGCCCTGCAAATTGAGCCCCGGATAACTGGAGCGCAGAAAATCGGCCGTGGCGCTGGGCATGCGCACGGCGACCCGAGTGTTGCTGTCGATGCGTTCAAGGTCTACCGAGC
This sequence comes from Pseudomonas sp. NPDC096917, assembly GCF_044762555.1. NCBI lineage: Bacteria > Pseudomonadati > Pseudomonadota > Gammaproteobacteria > Pseudomonadales > Pseudomonadaceae > Pseudomonas > Pseudomonas sp. NPDC096917. The sequence goes on from NZ_JBIWEO010000002.1 coordinate 26,775, forward strand.
CTGTGCCATTACGCTCCCCCACGACCAACTGCGCAACCCGCATGTACGGATCCGAGAATTGCCACAACCGCAGCCCGGCCGGGGTTTGCGTCAGCCCCGGCGCCAGGTCGATCTCGCCGTTACGGACCGCCTGTTCCAGGTGCTCGAGGTCAGGATAGTTACGCCACGTCAGCTCAATGCTCAGGCTCTGCGCCAGCCACTTCATGAGTTCCACATTGGCCCCGGACAACTGCTGCAAGCGCTGATCAAATTTGGCGTAGGGCGCCTGCAGCACCAGCCCGACTCGCAACTGCTTATGCTGCGCCAGCCACTGCTGTTGCTCGGCACTGAGCTGTGCAGCCGGGATGGAGGCCGCATTGCCCATCAAGGGCAGCCACAACCAGCCGATAACCAACAGAGAGTAAAAACGCTTCATCTGAACACTCACACCCATTAGGCTGCCGGGATGACTTCTGGCCTGGAACCACTTATGTCTACTTTGCGCCTGGCGCTTGCAGCGCTGTGCCTTTCATCTGCTTTGCCGGTGCTGGCGGCCGACCCGGCAACGGCGACCACAGCTGCCGAATCTGCGCCAGATGTCCATCAATCCGAGGCCCGGCAACCACTGCCTGAGCGCAGCCAGGAAGACGCGGCGGCCCTTGAGCGCCAACTCCCGGCCGACGAGCAACAACAACTTGAGGCTGGGCAAGACACCTTTCTGGCCCTCTGGAAACCCGCCAACAGCAGCGACTCCAACGGGGTTGTGATCATCCTCCCTGGCGCGGGCGAAACCGCAGACTGGCCACTGGCCATCGGTCCACTGCGCCATAAACTGCCGGATGCCAACTGGGCCAGCCTGAGTTTGAGCTTACCGGACATGCGCAGCGAAGCCAGCCAGGCACGCGTGGTTGAGCCAGACAGTATTCCCACAGCGCCCGCGCCGAACAGTAGCAGCAAAGACGCCAGCACCACAGCCAAACCCATCGAACAGGCAGCCAGCGTCGGGACCGAGAATCCTGACGCACAAGCGCAATCGGACGAAGCAATTGAAGTGATGGCCAAGGCCGATGCAGAACGCATTTTCGCCCGAATTGACGCCGCGCTCGCCTTCGCCCAGCAACAGCACATGCGCAGCATTGTGCTGCTCGGCCACGGCACGGGAGGGTATTGGGCAACACGCTACCTGAACGAAAAACACCCGCCGCAGGTGCAAAAACTCATTCTGGTGTCCGCGCAAACACCTGCCCAAGTGCAACCTGATTTGAACCAACTGACGCCCACACTCTCGGTTGCATTGCTGGATGTGTTCTATAAAGACAAGCCACTGATGCGCAAGGCAGCCTTGCAACGGCTGCAAGCCAGCAAACGGATGAACCGCTCAAACTTCAATCAGTTGGGGTTGGTCGCCACGCCGGGCAATCGTGAAGGCGAACAAGAACAGTTATTTCGCAGAGTGCGCGGCTGGCTGAGCCCGCAGCCTGTGGATAAGCCCAGCCCTTAGCGGAATCCGCGCTGCTCACGAATCAGCGCATACGCATGGTGCAACTCACGGGTTTTTTCCGTGGCCTCACGCACTTGAGCCGCGCTGGCTCCGGTGCCAGCCACCTTGTCCGGGTGATGACGGCTGAGCAAACGTCGGTAAGCCCGCTTGATCTGCTCCGGGTCTGAGCTGGCCGTCACACCGAGCAAAGCCAGCGACTGCTGATACGTACCGCCGCGCGTCGCCAGCGGTTTTTTCTGCGGCTCATAATCGGCACCCAGCGCCTGCACCTGTTGCGGCGTCCAGCCCAACCAGCGCCCCCACAACACGATCAACTCACGTTCCTTGGGGTCGACTCGGCCATCCGCCACCATCATTCGCCAGCACGCACGCAACACACCTTCTGCCGCATGCGGCTGGGTTTTAAGGCGCCCAAGATACCCCCGCAGCGCGTCATGGCCTGACTTGCCGCGATTGAACGCAGCAATCGCGCGCTGCTGTGCCGCAGCGTTCATATCGAGCTGGCGCATTTCTTGACGCGCCTGCTCGATATGTCTTTCACCCACCCGCCCGCCACTTTTGGCCAGCCGACCGAGCAGCACAAACAACAACTCATCGTTGCGCAAAGTCGCGCGGCCGCCCAAACGCTCACGCAGATGCGCCCAACTGTGCAGTTGCAGGCGCCGATCAAGGGTCTGCCCCAATAAGGCACCTAGCATGGCCCCCGGAATGCTGGCGATAAAATAGCCAGCCCCGGCTCCGATCAGAGTCCCTGGCCACAGCATCTTAGTGTTTACCCTTAATCAACAATTCGACCTCAGCCAAGCGTTCATGTGTGCCGACATCCACCCACTGCCCCTGTAACCGCTCACCCGTCACGGCCCCTGCGGCCATGGCATTGCGCAGCAGGGGCGCGAGCTTGAATGCCCCGGCTTGCGCGCCGTCGAACAGCGCGGGGCTCAAGACGGCAATTCCGCTGTAGGTCAGCGTATCGACACTCGGCACAGCATCCAGTACCTGGGCGCCATTGAGGTAAAAGTCGCCACCCGTGTGGTGCGCCGGGTTGTCCACCAGCACCAGATGCGCCAGGCCAACCAGCGGTTGGCGCAAACCGGCAAAGTCGTAGTCGGTCCAGATGTCCCCATTGACCACGACAAAAGGGTTATCGCCCAGCAGCGGCAATGCTTTAAAGATTCCGCCACCGGTTTCCAAGGGCTCGCCTTCCGCTGAGTACTGAATGCTCACGCCCAAACGTGAGCCGTCACCCAGGTGGTCTTCGATCTGCTGACCGAGCCAAGCGTGGTTGATCACGATCTCGGTAAAACCTGCCGAAGCCAGGGCGCGCAGGTGGTACTCGATCAACGGCACGCCGCCCGCGCGAATCAACGGTTTGGGCGTGTGCAGGGTTAGCGGACGCAAGCGCTCGCCTTTGCCCGCCGCCAGAATCATCGCTTTCATGCATTGGCCTCAGCAGACAGACGCAGGCTGGCGAACAACTCACCCAACTCCGCCAGCTCAGAACGTCGTGCCAACACCGCTTCTATATAAGAGAAGAAGCGCGGCACATCGGCCAGGTAACGAGGTTTGCCGTCGCGGTGGCAGATACGGGCAAAAATGCCGATGACTTTCAGGTGACGCTGCACGCCCATCAGATCACTGGCCCGCAGGAACGCTTCAAAGTCGGCACCTACCGGGATGCCCAACGGCAAGGCAAGCTCCCAGTAATCGTGCAGCCAGGCGCGAACACGCTCTTCAGGCCAGCTCAAAAAGGCGTCCTTGAACAGGCAGGTGATGTCATAGGTCACCGGGCCGTAGACCGCGTCCTGAAAATCCAGCACGCCGGGGTTGGGAATGCTGAGCATCAGGTTGCGCGGCATAAAGTCGCGATGCACCAACACCTGTGGCTGCGCCAGCGCACTGTCGATCAACAGGCTGCTGACCCGTTGCCAGGCCGCCAACTGCTGGTCATCGAACTCAATACCCAGGTGCTGGCGCACGTACCACTGTGGGAACAACTCAAGCTCGCGGCGCAGCAAGGCCGCGTCATAGCTGGGTAAAGGCTCGGTCATCGGCAACTGCTGAAAGGCCAGCAAGGCTTCGATGGCATCTTTGAACAGCTCATCGGCGTTGCTGCTGTTTATCACGTCCAGAAAGGTCTTATTGCCCAGATCGTTGAGCAAAAGGAACCCGCGCTCCAGGTCTTGAGCGTAAATTTCCGGCACGTTTATCAGGCTGGTACGCAGTAATTGAGCAATATCGACGAAAGGTTTGCAGTTTTCCTGAGGCGGCGGAGCGTCCATCACGATAAAACTACGGCCCTCGCCGTCCCAACGAAAGTAGCGTCGAAAACTCGCGTCACTGCTGGCCGCAGTCAATGTGGCCGGGGGTACGGAGCCCCAGCCTTCCCTCTCAAACAAGGCAATCAACTGCTCATCAAGCCAAACTTTCAGGTGTTGCAGGCGTACATCTTGGTCAGGCATTACAAGGGTCTCCGACGGCGCTAGCCGTCAAGCGGGTCATGCTTTATTATCCAGAATCTTTTCCAGACCATCGATAGGCGTGCGGTCCCCCACCGCGGGCTGATGGCACGCAGGAAGCCCGGACTAATAAGATGGCATTGAAATCCCCCGCGTTTCGTAAAAAATTTCCGTTGCTGGTAACCGGCAGTTTGCTGGCCATGCAACCTCTAGCCGTGCCGTTCGCTGTTGCCGAGGAGCAGTATGACTGTTCCGTGTCGGCTACGGGTGGCTGGGATTGCGCACCGAAAACCAATAATGCGCAATTGCCACCTCGTCCGTCACATACCGGCGCTGCTGTAGCAGAGGCGAGTGGTGAGTCAGGCGAGCAGGCTGCCCAGGTGCCCCTAGTCACCACAGCCAAAGGCCGTGGCCTCAAGGCGCGCAGTACTGACTACAGCCATCTGGACTGGGTCCCGCGCGACAAACTCACGCCTGCGCAACTGGCCGAAACCGGTCCGTACTGCTCGGGCTCGTATGTTGAGCCCTCTCGTCCGGGCATGCACGACACGACCAGCAAAAGCGACTCGCCTACGTTTGTGGGAGCCAAGGCTTCCCGCTACCAGCAGGATGAGCAGGTCGCAACCCTGGCCGGTGACGTCGTCATGCGCCAAGGCAGCATGCAGGTCGAAGCCGACGAAGCCAGCCTGTACCAGGCCGAGAGCCGTGGCGAGCTGAATGGCAACGTACGTCTGCGCGACAACGGCGCCCTGATCGTCGGCGATCACGCCGATGTTCAGCTGGATACCGGTGCCGCCAAGGTCGATAACGCCGAATACGTGCTGCACAAGTCGCGCATTCGCGGCAGTGCGCTGTACGCCAAACGTGCTGAAGACGCGATCATCCGCCTCAAGGATGGTACGTACACCACGTGCGAACCCAACAGCAACGCCTGGCAGCTCAAAGGCAACAACATCACGTTGAACCCGGCCACCGGTTTCGGCACGGCTACCAACGTGACGCTACGGGTCAAAGACATTCCTGTTCTTTACACCCCGTACATTTACTTTCCGATCGACGATCGCCGTCAGTCCGGTTTCCTGCCGCCGTCTTTCAGCAGCAGCTCCGACACCGGCTTTACGCTCGTGACACCTTACTACTTCAACCTGGCACCTAACTACGATGCCACGTTGTACCCGCGCTACATGACCAAGCGCGGTTTGTTGATGGAAGGTGAGTTCCGCTACCTGACCGAGTCCAGCGAAGGACAATTCGGCGCCGCGTACCTCAACGACGACAGCAACGAGCGCAAGCTGCAAACCGACTACGAAAAAACCCGCTACATGTACAACTGGCAGCACAAGGGCGGGCTTGATTCGCGTGTTCTGACCGAAGTCGACTACACCAAGATCAGCGATCCGTACTACTTCCAGGATCTGCAAACCGATCAGGTCGGGGTTGAAAGCCGCGACTACCTGAACCAGCAAGGGGCTGTCAGTTACCGCGGCGATGACTTCACCGCCAAGCTGAATGTGCATGCCTACCAGTTGGCGACCGTGACCCAGGTCACGCCGTACAACCAGATGCCACAGCTCACCTTCAATGGCGGTCTGCCGTATCACCCGGGTGGCGTGAACTTTACCTACAACACCGAACTGGTGCGGTTCGAGCGCGACCTGGAAAACGGCGACTACACCGACGAATACGGCGTATCCACCCCGCGTTTGGACCGCAACATAACAGGCCTGGCACGTGCCAACGGTACACGCCTGAACCTCGCCCCGGCCATGTCGCTGCCGATGACCTCGAGCTACGGCTACGTGACGCCAACCCTCAAGTACGCTTACACCCAGTACGATCTGGACCTGGATGGCACAGGCAAGTCTCAATTGGCGACAGGCGAGAAATTCGACAGCTCGGTAAACCGCAGCGTGCCGATCGCCAGCCTCGACAGCGGCCTGTACTTCGACCGCAACACCAACTGGTTCGGCACCAACTACCGCCAGACGCTGGAACCACGGGCGTTCTACCTGTATGTGCCTGAGCGCAACCAGGAAAACATCCCTGTTTTCGACACCAGCGAAAGCAGCTTTAGCTACTCCTCGCTGTGGCGTGACAACCGTTTCACCGGCGCTGACCGTATCGGCGATGAGAACAAACTGTCGCTGGGCTTGACCAGCCGCTGGATCGAAGAAAACGGCTTTGAACGTCAACGCGTCAGCATTGGCCAGGCGTACTACTTCAAAGACCGCAAGGTCCAATTGCCTGGCGTCAGTGACAATCGTGATGACTCGACTTCACGCGTTTCGCCGTACGCACTGGAATACGCCTACCGCTTCAACCGCGACTGGCATGCAACCGCTGACTACAACTGGGACCCGGAGACCCGCAGCCCCCGTTCTGGCAGCGCGATGATGCATTACCAGCCTGAAGACAACCCGAACAAGGTCGTCAACTTGGGCTATCGCTATCGTAACGACCAAGTGGTGTACAACCAGTACACCGGTAAGTGGCAATTCGGCGGTGACTACCTGACCCCGAGCGATCCTGGTTACATCAAGGATTACTACAAAATCCAGCAGCACGACTTCTCGGTTATCTGGCCAATCGTGCCGCAGTGGAGTGCCATTTCACGCTGGCAGTTTGACTACAACCGCAACCGTACCCTGGAAGCCTTCGGTGGCTTTGAGTACGACAACTGCTGCTGGAAAATGCGTCTGATCAGCCGCTACTGGGTTTCCAACGACGAATACACCCAAGAAGCCCCTCAAAATGAAAAGGGCGACCATGGGATCTTCCTTCAAATTGTGCTGAAAGGTCTCGGCGGCGTTACAGGCGCCAAAGTAGAGAGCTTCCTCGACAAAGGCATCCAAGGTTATCGTGAACGTGAAGATCAAGCTTTCTGAGTGTCTGCGCCCCCTAGTATTGGGCGCATTGTTCCTGGGTACTGCAGCAGCGCACGCTGCAGTACAGCCCCTTGATAAGGTCGTGGCCATCGTCGATAACGACGTGATCATGCAGAGCCAACTGGACCAGCGTGTCCATGAAGTTCAGCAAACCATTGCCAAGCGTGGTCAGGGCGTACCGCCTGCCAGCGTCCTGGATCAGCAAGTGCTTGAGCGTTTGATTGTCGAAAACCTGCAACTGCAGATCGGCGAGCGCTCGGGCATTCGCATCACTGACGAAGAACTGAACCAGGCCATCGGCACTATTGCCCAGCGCAATAACATGAGCCTTGATCAGTTTCGTCAGGCCCTGGCCCATGATGGCCTGTCCTATGAAGACGCTCGCGAGCAGGTTCGCCGCGAGATGATCATCAGCCGTGTCCGTCAACGTCGTGTAGGCGAGCGCATTCAGGTCACCGAGCAAGAAGTGAAAAACTTCCTCGCTTCAGACCTGGGCAAAGCTCAACTGTCCGAAGAGTACCACCTGGCCAACATCCTGATTCCGACGCCTGAAAGCGCAAACTCTGACGCTATACAGGCGGCCTACAAGCAGGCTGACGACGTTTACAAGCAGCTCAAGCAAGGTGCGGACTTCGGCCAGATGGCCATCGCTCGTTCCGGCAGCGACACCGCACTGGAAGGCGGCGACATGGGCTGGCGTAAAGCTGCTCAATTGCCACCGCCGTTCGACCGCATGCTGAGTGAAATGCCAGTCGGTGACATTACGCCTCCAGTGCGTACACCGGGCGGCTTTATCATCCTCAAGCTGAACGCCAAGCGCGGCGGCGAAACAGTCATGGTCGACGAAGTTCATGTTCGTCACATCCTGATCAAGCCAAGCGAAATCCGTACCGAGGCGCAAACCAAAGAACTGGCAGCCAAGATCTACGACCGTATTCAATCGGGCGAAGACTTTGCCACCCTGGCTAAAACCTACTCCGAAGATCCGGGTTCAGCCCTCAACGGTGGCGACCTGAACTGGGTTGACCCGAACTCGCTGGTTCCTGAGTTCCGTGAAGCCATGGCCAATAGCCCGCAAGGTGTTCTGTCCAAGCCGTTCAAAACTCAATACGGCTGGCATGTGCTGGAAGTCCTTGGCCGTCGCTCCACTGACAGCACCACGCAAGCTCGCGAGCAACAGGCAATGAACGCCCTGCGCAATCGCAAGTACGATGAAGAGCTGCAAAGCTGGCTGCGTCAGATCCGTGACGAAGCCTATGTAGAAATCAAACTTCCTGGCGCAACCAACCAGGCAGAGAGCGCAGATCAGGGAGCACAGTGAAAACACAGCGTTTTGCACTGACACCCGGCGAACCGGCAGGCATAGGTCCAGACCTGTGCCTGCTTCTCGCCTCGCAACGCCAGCCACATCCCCTGATTGCCATTACCAGCCGCGACCTGCTCAATGAGCGGGCCGCGCAACTGGGCGTGGCGGTCAGCCTGCTATCGGTGAGTCCGGACAACTGGCCCGAGCAACCGGCACCGGCAGGCAGCCTGTATGTGTGGGACACCCCGCTGAACGCGAATGTCGCCGCCGGCAAGCTGGACAAGGCCAACGCTGCATTTGTGCTGCAAACCCTGACCCGCGCAGCCCTTGGCTGTGTCGCAGGCGACTTCGCAGGCATGATCACCGCGCCTGTGCACAAAGGCGTCATCAACGAAGCGGGCATCCCGTTTTCCGGCCATACCGAATTCCTCGCCGACCTGACCCGCACCGAGCAAGTCGTGATGATGCTCGCCACCCGCGGACTGCGCGTGGCACTGGTCACCACTCACTTGCCGTTGCGTCAGGTAGCCGATGCAATCACCCCTGAGCGTCTGATGCGAGTGACCCGCATTCTGCACGCTGACCTGCAACAAAAATTTGGCATCGCCCAACCGCGTATCCTGGTGTGCGGGCTCAACCCCCATGCTGGCGAAGGCGGCCATTTGGGCCATGAAGAAATAGACATCATCGAACCAACCCTGGAGCGTCTGCGTAACGAAGGCATGGACCTGCGTGGCCCACTGCCTGCCGACACTCTGTTTACCCCCAAATATCTGGAGCACTGCGATGCAGTGCTGGCGATGTACCACGACCAAGGCCTGCCCGTACTGAAATACAAAGGGTTTGGTGCCGCAGTCAACATCACCCTTGGCTTACCGATTATCCGCACCTCTGTCGACCATGGCACCGCCCTGGATCTGGCAGGCAGCGGCAAGATCGATACCGGCAGTCTGCAAGTCGCCCTGGAAACCGCCTATCAGATGGCCGAGACCCGTATATGACCGAGCAATACCAACACAAGGCGCGCAAGCGTTTTGGCCAAAACTTCTTGCACGATGCAGGCGTCATCGACCGCATCCTGCGTGCGATCAATGCCAAGTCGAGCGACCGCCTGCTGGAAATTGGTCCGGGCCAGGGCGCGCTGACGCAAGGCATTCTGAGCAGCGGCGGCCAACTGGATGTCGTGGAACTCGACAAAGACCTGATCCCCATCCTGAACCAACAGTTCGCCGGCATGAGCAACTTCTCCCTGCACCAGGGTGATGCACTGAAGTTTGACTTCAAGAGCCTCAACGCCGCACCGCGCACATTGCGGGTGGTCGGCAACCTCCCGTACAACATTTCCACGCCACTGATTTTTCACCTGTTGAAAAACGCCGACCTGATCCGCGACATGCACTTCATGCTGCAAAAAGAAGTGGTTGAGCGCATGGCCGCAGGGCCTGGCGGTGGCGACTGGGGCCGCCTGTCGATCATGGTCCAGTACCATTGTCGTGTTGAACACCTGTTTAACGTTGGCCCAGGCGCCTTCAACCCACCGCCAAAAGTTGATTCCGCGATTGTCCGCCTGGTGCCGCACGACGTACTGCCGCATCCGGCCAAAGACCATCGCCTGCTCGAACGCGTGGTTCGCGAAGCGTTCAACCAACGCCGCAAAACCCTGCGCAACACCCTCAAAGCCTTGCTCAGCAACGCTGAAATCGAAGCTGCGGGCGTCGATGGCAGCTTACGCCCAGAGCAACTCGACCTCGCCGCCTTCGTGCGCCTGGCCGACAAACTCAGCGAACAACCGGTCGAAGCGCCATCTGCTGACTGAGTACTGAGAAAAAAACCGTATCAGGCCAGACGCGACGTCTGGCCTGATGCCGCCTATTTGGCAAAACTTTACCCAGCGACGCGGTTTGCAATGAAGCGCGAACAGCCCCTAGACTCAGGCATCAGTTTTATCCGGAACTGTGTCTCTGCTTTCAAGTAAGGCCTCTCGCATGCAAGATCCTCGCTATGTGATCGACGTCAGCGTCGTCACGCGTTACCTGCCAGAACAATCACAACCCGAGCTACAGCGCTTTGCCTTTGCGTACACCATTACGGTGCACAACAAAGGATCGCTGGCGGCCAAACTGTTGTCGCGGCATTGGGTGATTACCGATGGCGACGGTCATGTAGAAGAAGTCCGCGGCGCCGGCGTTGTCGGGCAACAGCCATTGATTGAGCCCGGCGAACAGCACATCTACAGCAGCGGCTCGGTGATCACGACCAAAGTCGGCACCATGCAGGGCAGCTACTTGATGCACGCGCAAGATAACCATCAATTCAAAGCCATCATTGCGCCCTTCCGCCTGGCGGTTCCCGGAGCACTGCACTAATGGCGGTCTATGCCGTTGGCGACCTGCAAGGTTGTTTGCAGCCACTCAAGTGCCTGCTGGAACGCGTGGCCTTCGACCCTGCCACAGACAAACTGTGGTTGGTGGGCGACCTGGTCAACCGTGGACCTGAATCACTGGAAACCCTGCGTTTTCTCTACCGCATGCGCGAATCTCTGGTATGCGTGCTGGGCAACCATGACCTGCACCTGCTGGCTGTCGCCTACAACATCGAACGCCTGAAAAAAAGCGATACGTTGCGCGAGATTCTCCAGGCGCCCGATTGCGATGACTTGCTCACCTGGCTGCGCCAGCTTCCGTTGCTGCACTACGACCTAGAGCGCAACACAGCACTGGTGCACGCCGGAATACCGCCGCAATGGACACTGAAAAAAGCACTCAAGTGCGCCAACGAAGTCGAGCAGGCTTTGCGTGATGACAACCTGGTCAAACCCTTCCTTGACGGCATGTATGGCAACGAACCCGCCAAGTGGGACAACGACCTCACTGGCATCACGCGCCTGCGGGTAATCACCAACTACTTCACCCGCATGCGCTTTTGTAACCGCGACGGCAAACTCGACCTCAAGAGCAAAGAGGGCATAGGCAGCGCCCCGCCTGGCTACGCCCCGTGGTTCAGCTATAAAGAACGCAAAACCCAGAATATAAAGATCATCTTTGGACACTGGGCCGCACTGGAAGGCAACTGCCAGGAGCCTGGCGTGTTCGCGCTCGACACTGGCTGTGTCTGGGGCGGAGCCATGACCTTGCTCAATGTCGATACCGGCCAGCGCCTGAGCTGCGACTGTGATGATACGGGCCACACAGCCCCCACCCCTCAACCCCATTCTTCTCAGCCTTTGGGTACGCCGTAATACGCACCCGCTGTCAGGCTAAAGGAAAACACATGACCGAATTCAAACGCATCTCCCCACAAGAAGCTCAAACCCTGCGCGAAAAAGGTGCCGTGGTCGTCGACATCCGCGACCCACAGGTCTACGCAGAGCTGCACATCAGTGGCGCAAAGCATCTGGACAACCACTCGATCGCCGACTTCATCAGGGCCGCGGACCTCGACGCCCCCTTGATCGTCGCTTGTTACCACGGCAACTCCAGCCAAAGCGCAGCGGCCTACCTGGTAAGCCAAGGTTTTTCTGACGTCTACAGCCTCGATGGTGGTTTCGAGCTGTGGCGTGCGACTTATCCACAAGAAACCTCCAAAATCGCCGCCGAATAATTTTTTTATACGCGCCAGCCCGCGTGATCATTGGGCTGGCGCCCCTTCTGACCAACGGTCAAACATAACAATTCACGCATCTCGCCTTGACCTCCCCGATTACCAACTATCCTTAAGCGCAGGCCATCCGAATCTGGGGAGAGCCGGTACACCGGTGTATGGATCATCAGTAGTAACTTCAAGGGGTTAGCCACCTTGATGGTGTCCTGGGGGGTACACGGCAACTGCAATGTTGCTGCATGCCAGCACTCGAACTGACCGATCTATCGCCGGCTCCACGTATCGAGCGAGGTGACGTCATGAGTATTTTTAGCCACTTCCAACAACGCTTTGAATCCACACGCCAAGAGGAGCTCACGCTCCAGGAATACCTTGAGCTGTGCAAACAAGACAAAAGCGCTTATGCCTCAGCCGCAGAACGCCTGCTGCTGGCCATTGGTGAACCGGAACTACTGGACACCTCGACCAACTCTCGCCTGTCGCGAATATTTTCCAACAAGGTGATTCGCCGCTATCCGGCCTTTGAAGACTTCCACGGAATGGAAGAATGCATCGACCAGATCGTGTCGTACTTCCGCCATGCGGCCCAAGGTCTGGAAGAGAAGAAACAAATCCTCTACCTCCTCGGTCCGGTGGGCGGCGGTAAATCATCGCTGGCTGAAAAGCTCAAACAGCTGATAGAGAAAGTACCGTTCTATGCGATCAAAGGCTCACCGGTCTTTGAATCACCGCTGGGGCTGTTTAACGCGACCGAAGACGGCGCGATTCTCGAAGAAGACTTCGGCATTCCAAAACGCTACCTGAGCACCATCATGTCGCCCTGGGCCACCAAGCGCCTGGCCGAATTTGGTGGCGATATCAGCCAGTTCCGCGTAGTCAAGCTCTACCCTTCGATCCTCAATCAGATCGGTGTGGCGAAGACCGAGCCCGGTGACGAAAATAACCAGGACATCTCGGCCCTCGTCGGCAAGGTCGATATTCGAAAACTCGAAGAATTTCCGCAAAACGACGCCGATGCCTACAGCTACTCGGGCGCACTGTGCCGGGCCAACCAAGGCCTGATGGAATTCGTCGAAATGTTCAAGGCACCGATCAAGGTGCTGCACCCACTGCTCACCGCCACCCAAGAGGGCAACTACAACAGTACCGAAGGCCTTGGCGCGATTCCGTTTACCGGCATCCTGCTGGCGCACTCCAACGAATCGGAGTGGCACACCTTCCGTAACAACAAGAACAACGAAGCGTTCATCGACCGGATCTACATCGTCAAAGTCCCGTACTGCCTGCGCGTCAGCGACGAAGTGAAAATCTACGACAAGCTGTTGTTCAACAGTTCCCTGGCCAAGGCACACTGCGCGCCAGACACCCTGAAAATGCTCGCCCAGTTCACTGTACTTTCGCGTCTCAAAGAGCCGGAAAACTCCAACATCTACTCCAAGATGCGGGTCTACGACGGCGAAAACCTCAAAGACACCGACCCGAAAGCCAAATCGATCCAGGAATACCGCGACAGCGCGGGCGTGGATGAAGGCATGAACGGTCTTTCGACCCGTTTCGCGTTCAAAATCCTGTCCAAAGTCTTCAACTTCGACCCGCACGAAATTGCCGCCAACCCGGTGCACCTGCTGTACGTGCTGGAACAGCAAATCGAGCAGGAACAGTTCCAGGCCGAAACACGCGAACGCTACCTGCGCTTCCTCAAGGAATATCTGGCGCCGCGCTATATCGAGTTCATCGGCAAGGAAATCCAGACCGCCTACCTCGAATCGTACAGCGAGTACGGACAAAACATCTTCGACCGCTATGTGCTCTATGCAGACTTCTGGATCCAGGATCAGGAATACCGTGATCCAGAAACCGGTGAAATCCTCAACCGCGTGGCGCTCAACGAAGAACTGGAGAAAATCGAAAAACCGGCCGGTATCAGCAACCCGAAAGATTTCCGCAACGAAATCGTCAACTTCGTGCTGCGGGCCCGTGCCAACAACAACGGCAAAAATCCGACCTGGCTCAGCTACGAGAAGCTGCGCGTCGTCATCGAGAAAAAAATGTTCTCGAACACCGAGGATCTGCTGCCGGTTATCAGCTTCAACGCCAAAGCGAGCAAAGAGGACCAACAGAAACACAACGACTTCGTCACTCGCATGGTCGAACGCGGCTACACCGACAAACAAGTACGGCTGCTCTCTGAGTGGTATCTGCGGGTCAGAAAGTCGCAGTGAGGCAGTGAATCAGCTGCTAGCTTCAAGCTGCAGGCCGCAAGAGAAAAGCACGGGTAACCGCGTCTACTTGCAGCTTGCAGCTCATAATTTGAAGCTCCCCGGAGGGCCTTATGAGCTATGTGATCGACCGACGCCTCAATGGCAAGAACAAGAGCACGGTAAACCGCCAGCGTTTCCTGCGGCGCTACCGTGACCACATTAAAAAGGCCGTCGAAGAGGCCGTAGGCCATCGCTCCATCACAGACATGGAACATGGCGAACAAATCAGCATTCCGGGCCGCGATATCGATGAGCCCGTGCTTCACCACGGCCGTGGCGGCAAGCAAACCGTGGTTCACCCCGGCAACAAGGAATTCACCACGGGCGAACATATCCAGCGCCCGCAAGGGGGTGCGGGAGGCGGTGGCGGCCCTGGCAAAGCGGGCAACTCCGGCGAAGGCATGGACGAGTTCGTGTTTCAGATTACCCAGGAAGAGTTTCTCGAATTCATGTTCGAAGACCTCGAACTGCCGAATCTGGTCAAACGCAACCTGACCGGCACCGACACCTATAAAACCGTACGCGCCGGCATCAGCAGCGAGGGCAACCCATCGCGCATCAACATCATCCGCACCCTGCGCTCAGCGCACGCGCGGCGTATTGCGCTGTCCGGCAGCAGCCGGGCAAAACTCAAGGAGGCGAAAGCCGAACTGGAACGGCTGAAACGCGAAGAACCCGACAACTTCGGCGATATCAAGGAAATCGAGGCTGAAATAGAGAAACTCAGCGCGCGGATTCACCGCGTACCGTTTCTCGACACCTTCGACCTCAAGTACAACTTGCTGGTCAAGCAACCCAACCCCAGCTCCAAAGCCGTCATGTTCTGCCTCATGGACGTTTCCGGCTCCATGACCCAAGCCACGAAAGACATCGCCAAGCGCTTCTTTATTCTGCTGTACCTGTTCCTCAAGCGGAACTACGACAAGATTGACGTAGTGTTTATTCGCCATCACACCAGCGCCCGCGAAGTGGACGAAGAGGAGTTTTTCTATTCCCGGGAAACAGGCGGCACCATCGTCTCCAGCGCGCTCAAATTGATGCAGGAAATCATGGCCGAGCGTTATCCGACCAATGAGTGGAACATCTACGCGGCCCAGGCTTCGGACGGTGACAACTGGAACGACGACTCACCCATTTGCCGCGACATTCTGATCAACCAGATCATGCCGTTTGTGCAGTACTACACTTACGTAGAGATCACGCCACGTGAGCATCAGGCGCTCTGGTTCGAATATGAGCGAATCAGAGAGGCATTTTCCGACACCTTCGCTCAACAGCAACTGGTCTCGGCCGGCGATATTTACCCGGTCTTCCGTGAACTCTTCCAGCGCAGGTTAGCCACATGACCGCCAAAGAGCATAAACGCCAACCCATCTCCACGGGTTCAGAATGGACCTTTGAGCTGATCCAGGCCTACGACCGCGAAATCGGCCGCCTCGCGGAACGCTATGCGCTGGATACCTACCCCAACCAGATCGAGGTCATCACCGCCGAGCAAATGATGGACGCCTACGCCTCCGTGGGCATGCCACTGGGCTATCACCACTGGTCCTACGGCAAACACTTCTTGAGTACCGAAAAGTCTTACAGCCGTGGGCAGATGGGCCTTGCCTACGAAATCGTCATCAACTCCGACCCGTGCATTGCTTATCTGATGGAAGAAAACACCATCTGCATGCAAGCACTGGTGGTGGCCCACGCGTGCTATGGGCATAACAGCTTCTTCAAGGGCAACTACCTGTTTCGTACCTGGACTGATGCCAGTTCAATCATCGACTACCTGGTGTTCGCCAAGCAGTACATCATGCAGTGCGAAGAGCGCCACGGCATCGACGCCGTGGAAGACCTCCTCGATTCCTGCCATGCCCTGATGAACTATGGCGTAGACCGCTACAAACGGCCTTATCCGATCTCCGCCGAAGAAGAGCGCCGGCGCCAGAAAGACCGCGAAGAGCATCTGCAAAAACAGATCAACGACCTCTGGCGCACCATACCCAAAGGCGCTGACAAATTCAGTGAAAAAGACAACGCTCGCTTTCCTGAAGAACCGCAGGAAAACATCCTGTACTTCATCGAAAAACACGCGCCCCTACTGGAGCCCTGGCAGCGCGAAGTAGTGCGAATTGTGCGCAAGATCGCCCAATACTTTTACCCGCAGCGCCAGACACAGGTCATGAACGAAGGCTGGGCCACGTTCTGGCATTACACCCTGATGAACGACCTATACGACGAAGGCCTGGTGACCGAAGGCTTCATGATGGAGTTCCTGACCTCGCATACCAGCGTGGTCTTCCAGCCCGGCTTTGACAGCCCGTATTACAGCGGGATCAACCCCTACGCCCTGGGTTTTGCGATGTACCGCGACATCCGGCGAATCTGTGAAAATCCCACCGAAGAAGACCGTCACTGGTTCCCGGATCTGGCGGGGACCGACTGGCTGTCGAGCATCAAATTTGCCATGAGCAGCTTCAAGGATGAGAGCTTCATCCTGCAATACCTGTCACCCAAGGTGATCCGCGACCTGAAACTCTTCAGCATCATGGACGACGATCAAAAGGATGATTTGCTGGTGCCGGCCATTCACGACGAAAACGGCTACCGCACCATTCGCGAAACACTGGCGGCGCAATACAACCTGGGCAACCGTGAGCCTAACGTTCAAATCTGGAGTATTGATCGACGCGGCGACCGCTCACTGACCCTGCGTCATCAGCAACATGACCGCAAACCGTTGGGCGAATCCACAGACGAAGTGCTCAAGCACCTGCATCGACTCTGGGGCTTTGATATTCATCTCGAAACCCTGCAAGGCGACCAAGTGATGAAAGTCCACCACGTGCCCCCTAAAGGCGAGCATGGCGACAACGACTACGCACGCCTGGACCTGTCTGCAGTCCATCTGTAACAACACCCGCCTGCGTTGGCGCGACGCACAGGTTATTCTGTCGCGCTAACGGAGGCTTTTTTATGAAGATCTATCAAGTAGGCGGCGCAGTACGCGACCGCTTGCTGGGCATACCCGTCACCGACATCGACTGGGTTGTAGTGGGCGCTACCGCCGAGCAGATGCTCGCCCTGGGGTATCGTCCGGTGGGTTCGGATTTCCCGGTGTTTCTTCACCCAAAAACCGGTGAAGAGTACGCACTCGCCCGCACCGAGCGAAAAAGCGGCCACGGGTACGGCGGCTTCATCTTCCATGCAAGCCCCGACGTCACCCTTGAAGAAGACCTGATTCGTCGCGACCTGACCATCAATGCAATGGCCGAAGACGATGCTGGCAACTTGACCGACCCGTATCACGGGAAACAAGACCTTGAAGCGCGCATTTTACGTCACGTTTCCCCCGCGTTCGCCGAAGATCCTCTGCGAGTTCTGCGTGTTGCCCGATTCAGTGCGCGCTATGCCGGGCTGGGTTTCAGCATCGCTCCCGAGACGCTGGAACTCATGCGCCAACTGTCCACCTCTGGCGAACTGCAGGCCCTGACCCCCGAGCGCTGCTGGAAAGAAATCTCCCGCGCACTGATGGAAGATCATCCGCAGGTATTCATTGAAGTGCTGCGCAGCTGTGGCGCGCTTGAAGTGCTGATGCCCGAAGTGAACGCACTGTTTGGCGTACCTCAGCCTCCCGCTCACCACCCTGAAATCGACACCGGCATGCACACACTGAGCGTGCTTGAGCAAGCGGCTTTGCATGGCCAGCCTCTGACCGTGCGCTGGGCCTGCCTGCTACACGATCTGGGCAAAGGGCTGACACCCGAAAGCGAGTGGCCAAGACACATTGCCCACGAACACAAAGGGCTGCGCCTGATCAAAGCGGTCAATGAACGCTACAAAGCCCCGAGAGACTGCCAAGAACTGGCGTTGCTGGTGGGCGAGTATCACACCCACGGCCATCGCGCCCTGGAACTCAAGGCGTCGACATTACTGGAGTTGCTGCAACGTTTTGACGTATACCGCCGACCGCAGCGTTTTGAAGAGTTTGTGGTCGCGTGCGAGATGGACGCCAAAGGGCGCCTGGGGCTGGAAAATCGGCCGTATCCACAGGCCGACTACTTGCGAGGCGCGGCATTGGCGGCGCAAGCGGTAGCGGTTCAACCACTGCTGGAACAAGGTTTTAAAGGCCCAGAGCTAGGCGAAGCCCTCAAACGCGAGCGGCTCAAGGCATTGCAAGCCTACAAAGACGCCGCCAAACGCTGAAACACCAAAAACCTTCTGTCATTACATGGACTCGCCCAAGCCGAGGCGGCTGTGCGCCACGGTGGCATTCTATTAGAAGCCAACGACAGCAAGGGCGAGACCATGAAAACGATCACAACTATGCACTGGCTAAACAGGTTTTTGCAGCTTAATGCGCAGGCTTTGACGCACCTCAGCGGTGTTGCTCAGATAGTCGGTCAAGCCTTTTGAGCGCAGGCTGCACGCCGCACAATGGCCGCATCCCGCGCCTTTTATGCCGTTGTAGCAAGTCAGCGTCTGGTCGCGAATCAAGTCCAACTGGTGATGCTCGTCAGCCAATGCCCATACTTCGGCTTTGTTAAGCCACATCAATGGCGTTTCGATGCGTACGTCGTAGGCCATGCCCAAGGTAATCGCCTGGTTGAGCGACTTCACGAACTCATCACGGCAGTCCGGGTAACCCGAGAAATCGGTCTCGCACACACCCGTAATGACCGTCTTGGCCTGCACTTGATAGGCGTAGATACAGGCCAGGGTCAGAAATAAAATATTGCGCCCTGGCACGAATGTACTCGGCAAACCGGTTTCAGGGTCAGAGGCATCGGGCACTGCAATGTCGTCGCGGGTCAGGCTGCTGACCGTTAATTGATTAAGCAAGGACGCATCCAGGACCGTGTGCTTTGTGGCACCCAGTTGCTTGGAAAGGGTTAACGCGACCTCAATCTCTGCTCGATGGCGTTGGCCATAGTCAAAGGTAATGCAGTGCACTTCGTCATAAAGGGGCAGTGCCTGCAATAAACAGGTGGTTGAGTCTTGTCCGCCACTGAAAACGATAACCGCTTTTTTATTCATGTTATGTGCCTAATTAAAGATGCGCAGGGATGACGCTGTTCAGCGAGGCCCGAGACTATTCTGCGGGTTGAGCAGGAACAAGCGAACGCACTTATTCGGGAGGTTTCTGCACTGATAAAGGGATTAGTCTTACGCAGTAGCCGTGTTGGCGCCTCGCAGGCTGCGGTCTTTGAGGGTCAAAAGATCGCAGCCTGCAGGCAGCCCTTACGGGTTATGCGGTATTTACTGCGGTAACGCAGCGCCTTTTGGCCACAGCAACCAGATATTGCCTTTCTGCTTCATGTCGCCAGCAATTTTCCCGGCTTGCGGGCCGGTGCCTACGAAGAAGTCGGCTCGCACTTCGCCAGCAATTGCGCCGCCCGTGTCTTGCGCTGCAACTGGGCGCACGATGGGTTGGCCATCTGCCTGGGTCGTCGACAACCACAGCAGGCTGCCCAGCGGAATGACTTTGCGATCCACCGCTACGCTGTAGCCTGCCGTCAGGGGCACGTTCAGCGAGCCGCGCGGTCCTTCGTTGCTGTCAGGGTTTTGGGTGAAAAACACATAGCTGGGGTTGCTGGCCAGCAGTTCGTGCACGCGCTCGGGGTGAGCCACCGCCCACGCGTGGATGGTGCCCATGGTCACGTCTTCTTTTTTCAGCTCGCCGTGTTCAACCAACCAGCGGCCGATAGGTTTGTACGGGTGCCCGTTCTGGTCCGCGTAGCCAATGCGCAGCTGGCGGCCGTTGTCGAGTTGCACTCGGCCAGAGCCCTGGATTTGCAAAAACTGCAAGTCCATCGGGTCGGTCAACCAGGCCAGCACCGGTGCATTTAAACCTTTGCTGTTGATGGTTTCTGCCGTGTCGTAAGGCTTGAGCACACGCCCTTCAAGGCGTCCGCGCAGGCGCTTGCCTTTGAGTTCAGGGTAAATGCTGTCCAGGTTCACCACGATCAGGTCGGAGGGTACGCCATAAATGGGCACGTTGGCGGTGGCGGTCGGTTTGAGGCTGCCGGGGTAAACCGGCTCGTAATAGCCGGTGATCAAGCCGTCGCTGCTGCCTTCGGCCGAGCGCAAGCTGTACACGTCGAGATGGGCTTGCAGAAAATTGCTGATCTCGGCCACGCTCGGGTTGGCGGGCAAACGGGTAGCAGCGCTGCAAATGCTGCCCCAGTTCGGGTCGGTCTTGAGGCGGGTACATGCACTGCGCCATGAGGCAAAGCCGCTTTGCAAATCGGTGCCGGTGACTTCGGGCAGCGCGCTCCAGTCGGCCTTGCTGTAGGTAGTATGAGGTTCAGGTTTTGCGTGGTCTTGGTCTGTGCCATTGCAGCCAGCCAGCAGCATGACAACAGGTAACGCCCAGGCCAGAGGCTGGAAAAGTGATCTCATCAACGGTGTTCCTTCAAGGTTGCCAAGGTCAATCGACCTGCCAGGCAACCCATATATTTAATAGGGGTATTGGTCTTTACGAGTGACACGAGGATACTGGCGGCCGTTTTCCGTGACGCGAAGCCACCATGACTGTTAAACAATGTTTCGTTGTATTGCTGGCCTGCCTGACGCTCTCGGCGTGTGGCGGCGTTGATCCCGATTCACCGCTGGGGCTGCGTAAAGCGATTTTCAAGCAAATGCTCAAGACCAGCGAAGAACTGGGCGGCATGTTGCGTGGCCGGCTTGCGTTCGATGGTCCGCGCTTTGCCCAAGCCTCTATGCAACTGGATGTGTTGGCTCACGAGCCCTGGCAGCATTTCCCTCAGGTCAAAGAGTCGGATCAAACCAGCGCCACTGATGCCGTTTGGCAAAAGCAGGCGCGTTTTCAGGCATTGGCGCGCGAGTTGGAAGCCGCTACGGGCGAGTTGGTGATCGCCAGTCAGGTACAACCTTATAAAGCCAGCAACCTGACGCCAGCAGTGCAGAAAGTCGAAGACACGTGCAGCGCTTGCCACAAGGAATTCAGGAATCACTGAGTAGCAAAATCCCATGTAGGAGCAAGCTCGCTCCTACCGGCGGAATCAGTGACTTACTTGTCCAGCTGATCCAGCGCTTCTTGCAATTCTTTGCGCGACTCAGCGAGCTTGGTTTTACGCTTGTCGATTTTTTCCGGATCGCCTTTCTTCATGGCTTTGTCCAGGTCTGCCTGACGTTTGCTGACTTCGTGCTTGGCTTCCAGCACCTTGTTTTCGCGTTCTTTCTTCAGGCCGGCGTCGGTGCAGTTTGCATTCACTTCGCTCAGGGCTTTTTCCAGACCTGCTGCTTGGTCGCTGTTGCCGTGGGCACGCGCTTGCTCAAGTTGCAGGGTGATGGCTTGCTTCTTGGCTGCACAGCCCGTCAGTTCCGGTGCTTGATCGGCGGCCATCAAAGGGGCGGCCAGCAGGCCACACACAGTAAACAGGACCAGAGGTGAAAAACGTTTCATAAAAAGCTCCATGACTAAAGATGACAATAAACACAATGGGAAAAAGACCGATGCGCAGCATACGCCTCGGGTAAAGGTGCGGGTGCGGTCTCTAATCGAAACCGGCAATCCCGGCAGCACGTAATGCCTCACTTAACGCCTGTACATTCGGATCACGAAAAAATGCGCTCAGTTGCGCGGCACGTCGGGCGCCGATGCCTGAGTGGGTCTGCCAGGCCTGCTCGTCACGTGCGGCGAGTGCCTGCCATGACTGCCCCAGCGGTGCATCGCCCGTGGGCGGCAGACCGATGGCTTTGACCCAACGCTCAAACGGTTGTTGCCGCGCACTGCGCCAGCTGGCGAGCAAACGCTCGCTGCTGCGTTCACCGAAGCCCGCAATGTTAGCAAGCTGAGCGCTGTCCAGGGTCATCCAATCAAGCAAGTTCGTGATGCGCCCTGTATTAACCAGGGTTTTCCAAGTGCCGGGCCCGGTGAATGGCAGCGCCAGACCTTGTTTGCCGCTGAGCCAATTAAGGCGTGCCAAAAACTGGCTCTCGCATCCCGGTGTCACCTGCCAGCAGCTTAGAGCATGAAAGTTATGGGGGGTGGGTGTTTTGACTTCAACGCGCTCGCTGGCGCGCACGGCCACGCTGTCCAGCCGTGGAATGGTCATGCCTGCCAGGCTGATGACAACAAGATCGCCGGGGAGAATATCCAGGCTTTGCCAACGCTGCAACGAACCGGCGCTGATGCGTTTGATGGTGCGGTCGTCCACACGAACCGGGGTCAGTTCCAGCATGGGCGTGATGCGTCCGGTGCGGCCAATGTTGAACGTCACGTTGCGCACTTCGCTTAACGCTTGGGCATGCGGGTATTTCCACGCCGCCGCCCAGTTGGGCGGCTTGGCCTGCCAGCGCTCTGCCGCCGGGCGCTGGCTTTGACGCAACACCACGCCGTCACTGGCGAAGGGCAGCGGGCTGTTGTACCAATGCTCGCGCCAGTGCCGGGCGTGATCAAGGTGTTCGATGGGCTGGCTGTAGGTGTGGCTGTCGGTGAAACCCAGCGCGCTCAATTGCGCGATACGTTCGGCTTGCGCTGATGGGCCTTTGGGCCAGTCCCACACAAATAGCCCGATACCCTGGCCTTGTTCGGGACTCAATTCATGACGAGCCATCAACCCGGCCACGGTGCTACGCGCATTGACGCTGCCTGCCTTGGCTTGAATGTGGCCGGGCAAGCGCCAATACAGTTCGCCTTGCAGCAACCTGTCCACAGGCTGCGACAGTTGTTGGGGGATGGCCTTGATGGCACGCGCCGAGCGGGTCCAGTCCTGGCCCATTTGCCCGTCGCCCCGGCTGATCACGTGCTGCAATTGGCCCTGTTTATAGATCAGCGTGACCGCTACGCCATCGACCTTGGGTTGAATCCACAGGTCCTTGCGCCCTTTTATCCAAGCATTAACCGCAGGCTCATCTGCCAGTTTGGCCAAGCCTGTTTGGGCAACAGGATGCGCGACCGGGCCGTTTGCGGTCTGTAGTGGGTCATCTACGGCAAGGCAGTGTTCTAGTCGGCTGCGTGATTGGTCGTAAACCGCATCGCTAACCAGTGACACCCCCAAGCGGTGGTAACTGTCGTCCCAGACTTTAATTTGCTGGCGCAGGGCCTGAGCGTCGGTGCAGGTATTGGCGAGTGAGTTGACGCTGAGAAAAGCGAGCAAAAGCCCACTGAAAAGACGGAGTGTGGCCAGCATCATGAGCATCCTTGCCCGGAGTGAATGCTTAAGGCTAGTGGAGGATTTTTAGCGCGGGAGGGCAAGAAGGTTGCCGGGTGTTTCGGTGCCTGATAACCGCTCCCACAGGTGTGTGTTGTGACGAACAAAAAAAGCCCCGAACAGTCACCTGTCCGAGGCTTTTGGTGCAGCAGGCTTACTTACAAACCAGCGGCAGTGCGCAGTTCTTCAGCGCGGTCGGTACGCTCCCACGTAAACGTGGTGAAGGTATCGTCGCCAACCGTTTTGGTCTGCGGGATACGGCCGAAGTGACCGTAGGCTGCAGTTTCCTGGTACATCGGGTGCAGCAGATCAAGCATCTTGGTGATGGCGTATGGACGCAGGTCGAACACCTCACGCACCAGCTTGATGATTTTCTCGTCGGAGATTTTGCCAGTGCCGAAGGTGTTCAACGAAATCGAAGTCGGTTGAGCGACGCCGATTGCGTAGGAAACCTGGATCTCGCAACGCTCAGCCAGGCCGGCAGCCACGATGTTCTTGGCCACGTAACGACCGGCGTAAGCTGCCGAACGGTCAACCTTGGATGGATCTTTACCCGAGAACGCGCCGCCGCCGTGACGGGCCATGCCGCCGTAGGTGTCAACGATGATCTTGCGACCGGTCAGGCCGCAGTCACCCACCGGGCCACCGATGATGAACTGGCCAGTCGGGTTGATGTGGAACTGGGTGTCTTTGTGCAGCAGATCGGCAGGCAGCACGTGCTTGACAATCAGTTCCATCACGCCTTCGCGCAGGTCTTTGTTCGACACTTCCGGGTTGTGCTGGGTCGACAGCACGATGGCGTCGATGGCTACAACCTTGCCGTCTTCGTAACGGCAGGTCACTTGCGACTTGGCGTCCGGGCGCAGCCAAGGCAGCAGGCCGGATTTACGGGCTTCAGCCTGACGCTGCACCAATTGGTGCGAGAACGTGATCGGGGCTGGCATCAGCACGTCAGTTTCGTTGCTGGCGTAGCCGAACATCAGACCCTGGTCGCCGGCGCCCTGATCTTCAGGCTTGGCGCGGTCAACACCCTGGTTGATGTCTGGGGACTGCTTGCCGATGATGTTCATCACGCCGCAGGTCGCGCCGTCGAAGCCGACGTCGGAGCTGGTGTAACCAATATCGGTGATCACGTCACGAACGATCTGTTCCAGGTCAACCCAGGCCGAAGTGGTCACTTCGCCCGCGATGATGGCTACGCCGGTTTTCACCAGAGTTTCGCAGGCCACACGGGCGTGCTTGTCTTCAGCAATGATGGCGTCCAGCACCGCGTCAGAAATCTGGTCGGCGATTTTGTCCGGATGCCCTTCAGACACGGACTCGGAGGTGAAAAGGGAGTATTCGCTCATCTCGACGGTTTCCTAATATTTACCGATGGTGAGTGTCGCCAGTTGGCCGCTGAAAGTGGCGGACCTGAATCT
Source organism: Pseudomonas sp. NPDC096917 (assembly GCF_044762555.1). Taxonomy (NCBI): domain Bacteria; kingdom Pseudomonadati; phylum Pseudomonadota; class Gammaproteobacteria; order Pseudomonadales; family Pseudomonadaceae; genus Pseudomonas; species Pseudomonas sp. NPDC096917. The sequence goes on from NZ_JBIWEO010000002.1 coordinate 51,354, forward strand.
GGAAACCATTACGTAAGCCTACATAGAGGCTGTCCCCGGGAACGAGTCCCGCAGCGGTGGCCCAATGGACCAGATCATCTTGTTCAAAACCAAGCCACAGATCACCGCAAGCCTCGCGGGCCCACGCCTGATTATGGCTACACAACTCTGTTACCAGCAGGCTACCGCCAGGTTGCAGCAAGGTTGCCAGTCGCCTGAGTGCTTCAGCCGGTGCCGCGAAATGGTGCAAGACCATGTTCAGTACCACGCAATCGGCCTGAATCTGCGTATCGTGCAGCGCGTCGGCCAGCAGCAGGCTGACGTTGTTCAGTGACTCGCGCTCACATAGCTGGCGTGCCAGCTCAAGCATCACCGGGCTGTTGTCCAGTGCCGTGACCTGTTGAAAGCGGCGGGCCAGGTCGGGCAAGAAACTGCCATCGCCGGGGCCGACTTCCAGGGCCGTGGCCGCTGGGCTAAAGCTCTGTTTGTCGAGCAGCGCCAAGACGCTGTCCCGATACTGTGGCAAGCCAGCGATCAAATCCTGTTGAGCGCGAAATTTCTCGGCAACACGCGAGAAAAAGTCCTGACTGGCCGCTGCCCGGTGTCCATGTACGGCACTGATGCGCGCTTGCACGTCGGCAGGCAAGGTCAGATTGTCGACCTCTTCCAGCAACGCAGCATGCAACTTGCCGCCCAGCAGCTCGGTGTGGGGCAAGGCCCGACGATAAAAAATGGCATTGCCTTCACGACGCGTCGCCACCAGTTGCGCTTGGGACAACACCTTGAGGTGATGGCTCATGCCTGACTGGCCGGTAGCGAAAATGTGCGTCAGCTCCAGCACTCCAAATGAATCGTTGGCCAACGCGCGCAGCACATTGAGTCGCAGCGGGTCGCCTCCAGCCTTGCACAAGGCGGAGAGCTCGTCGCAATCGTCATGGCGGATTGAAGGCACGCGTAAGTTCATGGGGCCGCAGTCTAGTTACCCGCCTCACGCCTCGCAAGGTCAATATCAAAACTTTTTGATATTGATTAATAACCGTACGTTTGTCGGAGCGTATGTGCTGATTAACGAAATGAAATGTCCGATCTTCAACAGGTGGAACGATTCAGCGCAGGAAAAACGCTTCAAGCGATTATCTGTCATTGCCCCGAGGGCGGTGGGTGAGGGAAAATGCTCGCCTTTTTTGCGTTTCGATTTAACTTTCAATACTCAGGAGAACAGCGATGCCCAGCCGTCGTGAGCGTGCCAACGCCATTCGTGCACTCAGCATGGATGCCGTGCAAAAAGCCAACAGCGGCCATCCAGGTGCCCCTATGGGTATGGCGGATATCGCCGAAGTACTGTGGCGCGATTATCTGAAGCACAACCCGAGCAACCCGTCGTTCGCTGACCGTGACCGCTTCGTGCTGTCCAACGGCCACGGTTCGATGCTGATCTACTCGTTGCTGCACCTGACCGGCTATGACCTGTCGATCGACGATCTGAAAAACTTCCGCCAACTGCACAGCCGCACCCCGGGTCACCCGGAGTTCGGTTACACGCCGGGCGTTGAAACCACCACAGGTCCGTTGGGTCAGGGCTTGGCTAATGCCGTGGGCTTCGCCCTGGCTGAAAAAGTCATGGGCGCGCAGTTCAACCGTCCTGGCCACAATGTTGTCGATCACCACACCTACGTGTTCCTGGGTGATGGCTGCATGATGGAAGGCATTTCTCACGAAGTTGGCTCATTGGCCGGCACCTTGGGCCTGAGCAAACTGATCGCGTTCTACGACGACAACGGCATCTCGATTGATGGCGAAGTTGAAGGCTGGTTCACTGACGACACGCCAAAGCGTTTCGAAGCCTACAACTGGCAAGTGATCCGCAACGTTAACGGTCACGATCCGGAAGAAATCAAAACCGCGATCGAAACGGCCCGTAAAAGCGACAAGCCCACACTGATCTGCTGCAAAACCACCATTGGTTTTGGCTCGCCGAACAAGCAGGGCAAAGAAGAAAGCCACGGTGCTCCACTGGGCGCGGACGAAATCGCCCTGACCCGCAAGGCACTGGACTGGAACTATGGCCCATTTGAAATCCCGGCTGATATCTACGCCGAATGGGATGCCAAACAAGCCGGTGCTGCGGTTGAGTCTGAGTGGGACAAGCGTTTCGCGGCCTACGCTGCCGAATTCCCGGAACTGGCCAGCGAACTGACCCGTCGCCTGAGCGGTAAATTGCCTGCTGACTTCGATGCCAAGGCTAACGCCTACATCGCTGAAGTCGCGGCCAAAGGCGAGACCATCGCCAGCCGTAAAGCCAGCCAGAACGCGCTGACGGCCTTTGGTCCGCTGCTGCCGGAACTGCTGGGCGGCTCGGCTGACCTTGCCGGTTCCAACCTGACCATCTGGAAAGGCTGCAAAAGCATCACCGGCGAAGACGCCAGTGGCAACTACGTGCACTACGGTGTGCGTGAGTTCGGCATGAGCGCCATCATGAACGGCGTGGTTCTGCACGGCGGGCTGGTGCCTTATGGCGCAACATTCCTGATGTTCATGGAATACGCCCGTAACGCCATCCGCATGTCGGCCCTGATGAAGCAGCGCGTGATCTATGTGTTCACCCACGACTCCATCGGTCTGGGCGAAGACGGCCCGACGCACCAGCCGGTTGAGCAACTGACCAGCCTGCGTACCACGCCGAACCTGGACACCTGGCGCCCAGCCGACGCGGTCGAATCCGCCGTGGCCTGGAAATTTGCCCTGGAGCGCAACGACGGCCCGTCCGCGTTGATCTTCTCGCGTCAGAACCTGACCCACCAAACTCGTGATGCTGGCCAGATTGCCGATATCAACCGTGGTGGCTACGTGCTCAAGGACTGCGCAGGCGAGCCTGAACTGATCCTGATCTCGGCCGGCTCCGAAGTGGGCCTGGCTGTTCAGGCTTACGACAAGCTGACCGAACAAGGCCGCAAGGTACGTGTTGTATCGATGCCATGCACCAGCGTGTACGAAGCTCAGGACGCAGGCTACAAGCAGTCGGTTCTGCCGCTGCAAGTGAGCGCGCGTATTGCTATCGAAGCTTCCCACGCAGACTACTGGTACAAGTACGTGGGCCTGGAAGGTCGCGTCATCGGCATGACCACCTACGGCGAGTCGGCGCCTGCGCCTGCCTTGTTCGAAGAATTCGGCTTCACCCTGGAAAACATCCTGGGTCAGGCTGAAGAGCTGCTGGAAGACTAAAACAGGCGGTCGTGGTTCCCCGTGGGAGCTGCCCAGGCGGCGATCTTTAAAATCAAAATATCGCCGCCTGCGGCAGCTCCCACGGGGGATTGTTTTGTTAATGCCTTAATTAAGAGAACCCCATGCCTCAACCGCGTCCTTACAAAGTTGCACTCAACGGCTACGGCCGGATTGGCCGCTGCGTCTTGCGTGCATTGTTCGAGCGAGGGGCAGATGCCGGGTTTGAAATTGTTGCACTGAATGATTTGGCCGACATGGCCAGTCTCGAATATTTGACGCGCTTCGACTCCACGCATGGCCGGTTTCCCGGCGAAATACGGATCGAGGGCGACTGCCTGCATATCAATGGCGACTGCGTGAAAGTGTTCCGCAGTGCCACCCCCGAAGGTATCGACTGGGCCGCGCTGGGCGTTGATCTAGTACTGGAATGCTCTGGCGTATATCACACCCGTGCCGATGCTCAGCGTTTCCTCGATGCCGGTGCGCCTCGCGTACTGTTTTCGCAGCCCATGGCCAGCGAAGCCGATGTCGACGCGACCATCGTTTATGGCGTCAACCAGCACAGCCTGACCGGCGACGAGCGCCTGGTATCCAACGCTTCCTGCACCACCAACTGCGGCGTGCCGCTGTTGCGTCTGCTGGATGAGGCGTTTGGCATTGAGTACGTGTCGATCACCACGATTCACTCGGCGATGAACGATCAGCCGGTGATTGACGCCTATCACCACGAAGACCTGCGTCGCACCCGCTCGGCGTTCCAGTCAGTAATTCCGGTGTCTACCGGCCTGGCCAAAGGCATTGAACGTTTATTGCCGGAACTTGCTGGCCGTATTCAAGCCAAAGCCGTACGAGTGCCGACGCTTAACGTGTCATGCCTCGATATTACGTTGGTCACGGCGCGCGACACCGACGCCGTTGAAGTGAATCGTGTGCTGCGTGAGGCAGCCACCAGCGGCCCGCTTAAAGGCTTGCTGGCTTACACCGAGTTACCGCATGCCAGTTGTGATTTCAACCATGACCCGCATTCAGCCATTGTCGATGCCAGTCAGACCCGCGTTTCCGGGCCACGGCTGGTGAACCTGCTGGCCTGGTTCGACAACGAATGGGGTTTTGCCAATCGAATGATCGATGTGGCAGAGCACTATTTGCACGTAACCCACCCCAAAACCGCTCTCTAACTTTAGACACTCAGGAACTGCGACCCATGACCGTGTTAAAGATGACCGACCTCGATCTGCAAGGTAAACGCGTGCTGATCCGCGAAGACCTCAACGTCCCAGTCAAGGACGGTGTCGTCACCAGCGATGCGCGCATCCTTGCTTCGCTGCCGACCATCAAGCTGGCGCTGGAAAAAGGCGCAGCGGTTATGGTCTGCTCGCACTTGGGGCGTCCGACTGAAGGCGAATTCTCGGCTGAAAACAGCCTCAAGCCTGTGGCCGACTACCTGAGCAAAGCCTTGGGTCGCGACGTGCCGCTGGTCAGCGACTACCTGAATGGCGTCGACGTCAAAGCGGGCGACATCGTGTTGTTCGAAAACGTGCGCTTCAACAAAGGCGAGAAGAAAAACGCCGACGAACTGGCCAAGCAATATGCCGCCCTGTGCGACGTGTTTGTGATGGACGCGTTCGGTACGGCTCACCGCGCCGAGGGTTCGACCCACGGCGTCGCCAAATTCGCCAAGGTTGCTGCGGCAGGCCCATTGCTGGCGGCAGAGCTTGAAGCCCTGGGCAAAGCCCTGGGTGCCCCGGCCAAGCCAATGGCGGCCATTGTCGCCGGCTCCAAAGTGTCGACCAAGCTTGAAGTGCTGAACAGCCTGAGCCAGATCTGCGACCTGCTGATCGTGGGCGGCGGTATTGCCAATACCTTCCTGGCGGCTGCCGGTCACCCGGTCGGCAAATCGCTGTACGAGCCCGACCTGCTGGAAACCGCCCGCGCCATCGCCGCCAAGGTCAACGTGCCGCTGCCGACTGACGTGGTGGTGGCCAAGGAATTCGCTGAGTCGGCCGCTGCTACTGTCAAACTGATCGACGACGTGGCCGCTGACGACATGATTCTGGACATCGGCCCGCAAACGGCTGCGCACTTTGCCGAACTGTTGAAATCTTCCAAGACTATTCTGTGGAACGGTCCGGTGGGTGTGTTTGAGTTCGACCAGTTCGGTAACGGCACGAAAGTACTGGCCCAGGCCATTGCTGACAGTGAGGCGTTCTCGATTGCAGGCGGTGGCGACACCTTGGCTGCCATCGACAAGTACGGCATTGCCGATCAAATTTCCTACATCTCGACTGGCGGCGGCGCATTCCTGGAGTTCGTTGAAGGCAAAGTTCTGCCTGCTGTAGAGATCCTGGAAAGCCGCGCTAAAGCCTGAAAATGACTCAGGCCCTGAAAGGAAGCATGGACATGGTCAAGTTGTTACCGCTGTTAATGATCGCGGGCTTTTTGGCCGGTTGCTCCGGTTCGGCCAAGCCACCGGTAGAAGCCGACACTGCGCCAGAAAGTGGCTGTTACCAGGCAGACTGGCAGGCGCAGAGCGTGCCGCTGGTCAATAAACGCTCAGGGCCTGAAGCGCTGGAAAAATACGAAACACCTGAAGCTTCAAAAGAGAGCGGCTGCCCTTAAGCCGCACAGCCTTCTGCAGGAGCGAGCTTGCCTCGCGATCTTTTGATTTTTAAAAGATCGCAAGGCAGCCTGCTCATACAGGGTGGCCGAAGCCCGCCAGGGTTGCTGCGGTAACGTTTCAGCAACATCGAATTCGCAGAGTCGGGGCAAACCCCCGATCTGCAATAACTTGAATAGCAGCCGCCGCTCCGGCAGGCTTGCACGATTAACGACCCTCGTCCGGGAGAGACACACACAATGGCACTTATCAGCATGCGCCAGATGTTGGACCACGCCGCCGAATTCGGCTACGGCGTTCCAGCTTTCAACGTCAACAACCTTGAGCAGATGCGCGCCATTATGGAAGCCGCTGACAAGACTGACTCCCCGGTGATCGTTCAGGCTTCGGCTGGCGCACGTAAATACGCGGGTGCTCCGTTCCTGCGTCACCTGATCCTGGCGGCAATCGAAGAATTCCCGCATATCCCGGTGTGCATGCACCAAGACCACGGCACCAGCCCTGACGTGTGCCAGCGCTCGATCCAGCTGGGCTTCAGCTCGGTCATGATGGACGGTTCGCTGGGCGAAGACGGCAAAACCCCAACCGACTACGACTACAACGTTCGCGTCACTCAGCAAACCGTTGCCCTGGCGCACGCTTGCGGTGTGTCGGTAGAAGGCGAGCTGGGCTGCCTGGGTTCGCTTGAAACCGGTATGGCTGGCGAAGAAGACGGCATCGGCGCAGAAGGCGTTCTGGATCACAGCCAAATGCTGACTGACCCGGAAGAAGCGGCTGACTTCGTCAAGCGCACTCAAGTGGATGCCCTGGCCATTGCCATCGGTACTTCCCACGGCGCTTACAAGTTCACCAAGCCACCTACTGGCGACGTGCTGGCGATTGACCGCATCAAAGAAATCCACAAGCGCATCCCGAACACTCACCTGGTGATGCACGGTTCGTCTTCGGTGCCACAAGAGTGGCTGGCGATCATCAACGAATACGGCGGCGACATCAAAGAAACCTACGGTGTGCCGGTAGAAGAAATCGTTGAAGGCATCAAGCACGGCGTGCGCAAGGTCAACATCGACACCGACCTGCGTCTGGCATCCACTGGTGCGATGCGTCGCCTGATGGCTACCAACCCGAGCGAGTTTGACCCGCGTAAATTCTTCGGCGCCACCGTGACGGCCATGCGTGACGTGTGTATCGCACGTTACGAAGCGTTCGGCACCGCCGGTAACGCGTCGAAGATCAAACCGATCTCCCTGGAAGCCATGTACCAGCGCTACCTCAAAGGTGAGCTGAACGCCAAGGTCAACTAAGCCTCAAGCGTCATGAAAAGCCCGCAGCGATGCGGGCTTTTTTGTGGGGCTCCTACGGGGAGCGGTATGCCTGCTCCGGATCAACCCCATTGCTTTTGAGCAGTGCTTCTATCAGTGCGCGGGACATTTCGACCGAGTGCACCAGCGACCATACCAGCCCGCGTTCTATGCCACTGGCCAGTTCGGTGATTTCATCCGACACCTCTTCAGCGCTCTTGAGCATGATCCAGATGTGTAGCAGCGCCTCTGTTGCGCCCACATCCGCTAATACGGCAAACGGTGACTGAGGGCTGACGACCTGCGCTTGAGTGGGTTTAAGTGTGTCGAGGGCCACAGGCGGGTCTTGCTGGAGGCGACCAAGAATGCGCTGGGTGGCTTCATCGTGCTGATGATCATCGCGTTTGATGCGCTTTGCTTTGGGACCGTCGGGCGTCGTCTTTTTCATGTCTCTTCCACGGGGATCATCGGCGACTGATGAAGATAGCCCCGCCACTTTCCATGCAGCAAGCAGCGCTTACGGGTGTCACACCTTCTCGGAAGCGTCCGCCTATTGGCAGCGTAAAAGTCTGACATGGTAGCCATAAGAGCTGAATTCGCTACACTGACGCACTTTTACGCTGTGCGTTGGCGACTCATGACTGTTCTCAAATACCTTCAGGCTTATCCCCAGACTTTGCAGGACCAGGTGCGCCAACTGATTGAGCGCGACCAGTTGGGCAGTTACCTGAGTGAGCGTTATCCACAGCGCCATGCGGTGCAAAGCGATAAGGCGTTGTACGCCTACGCGCAGGAAATCAAACAGGAACACCTGCGCAATGCGCCGTCCTTTGACAAGGTACTGTTTGATAACCGGCTCGACCTGACCCACCGTGCGCTGGGGTTGCACACCACTATTTCGCGGGTGCAGGGTGGCAAGCTCAAGGCCAAGAAAGAGTTGCGCGTGGCCTCGCTGTTCAAAGACGCCGCGCCTGAGTTTCTGAAGATGATCGTGGTGCATGAGCTGGCGCATCTCAAAGAGTCCGACCACAACAAGGCGTTCTACAAGTTGTGCGAATACATGTTGCCGGGTTATCACCAGTTGGAGTTTGACCTGCGGGTGTATCTCACATGGCGTGACTTGTAATCGCTGTCGAGGTACGAGGCTGCGATGGGTTGTTGCGCAGCGAGTCTGCTTTTGAACAGCAAACGAAGGCCATGCGGCCCTTATCACAACCTGCGGCAGCGGCTACAGGCTGCGCACCACTTGAATGGAGCTCTGAATGGAAGTCAGTAAAACAAAAAGCAGTTTTTACCGGCGGCTGTACGTGGCCTGGTTGATCGACAGTCAGGTTGCCAGCAATGTGCCCGCGCTGACTGAGGTCACCGGCATGCCGCGCAGGACGGCCCAGGACACCATCGCCGCCTTGGCGGATTTGGACATTGTGTGTGAGTTTGAGCAGCAAGACGGCGGGCGTCATCACGCCGGGCGCTATCAAGTTCACAGTTGGGGGCCGATCGACAAAGCCTGGGTTGGCCAGCATCTGGCGCAGATCAAACAGGTGCTGGGCTACCCCTAAGTGGCTTTAGCCCCGGCGCATGGCGATGTGCGCAATGTCATCTTCAAGGTACGCTTCGCCCTCGGCGCTGAACCCGTGCTGCTCATAAAACGGCTGTAAATGCGCCTGTGCAGACATGAACACCGGCTGACCCGCCCAGTACTCTTCGATGTTTTTCAGGGCCACTTCAATCAGCGTGTGCCCAAGTTTTTGCCCGCGACCCGCTGGGGCAATGATCACGCGGCCAATCACCACGTCACCGCCTTGAGACTCCGGATCCAGCAGGCGCGCATACGCCACCAGCTTGTCGTCTTGCCAGCCCATGACGTGCAGCGTATCGCCTGACAGGTCTTGCCCATCGACGTCTTGATAGGCACATTTCTGCTCGACGACGAAGACCTCCGAGCGCAGCTCCAGAATGGCGTAGAGCTGTTCTTTGCCCAGATCGTTGTGGTGTTTGCAGAGCCAGTCAGTGGTCACGGTATTGTCCTTGTTATCGAAGCGATCACCCGATAGTAGGCGTGATACTCAGTCACGCCAAGATCCCCAACCTGCTACGGCGCTTTGACCAAATGCGCGGCCAGGGTGCGCAGTGGGCCCAGTTGGCGGCAAATCAGCGCCAATTGGGTTTGCACCAGCCGCTGGTTCTCGTCGATCTCATCCGGCATCTGTTCCAGTTCGTTGGCCAGCGCTTCTTCCTCGTCACTCTGTACGGCCACCGGCAGCTTGGCGGCCAGGCCTTGAGCGATCAGGTCGATGCTGTCTGCGATGCGCCGCCCTGCGCCTTCGATCAGATGTTCGCGCATTTCAAGCGGCAGCTGGGTGTCGCGGTGCGCACCCAGGCCCGACAAATAGCTGAGCAAGGTGTGTGACAGCACCAGAAATCGGAAGCCCATGTCGGCGTCCTTACGGAAGTGCCCTGGCTCCATCAGCATGTTGGCCAGTGTGGTCGACAGCGCCGCGTCGGCGTTGTGTGCGTTACGCCGCGCCAGCCGATAGGCCAGGTCGTCGCTTTTGCCCTGTGCATATTGCTGCATGATCTGGCGCAGGTATTGGCTGTTACAACTCAGGGTATTGGCCAGCACCTGATTGAGCCGCCGACCCTGCCAGTCCGGCAAGAACAAGAACACCGCCGCGGCTGCAATCACGCTGCCCACCAAGGTATCGAACAGCCGTGGCAGGAACAGCCCGTAGCCATCGCCCACCTGGTTGAAGCAGAACAGAATCATCAGCGTGATCGCCGCCGTGCTCAGCGTGTAGCGCGTGGTGCGGTTGATAAAGAACACCACCCCGGCAACCACTGCAAACAGCGATTGCACCAGTGGGTTAGGGAACAGATCAAACAGTGCCCAGCCCACGGCCAGACCGATGGCGGTACCGATGATCCGCTGGCTGAACTTGCGTCGCGTCGCGCCGTAACTCGGCTGGCACACGAACAACGTAGTGAGGATGATCCAGTAACCCTGGCTTGGGTGAATCCAGTGCACCATCCCGAAGCCGATGCTCAGTGCCAACGGCAAGCGCAGGGCGTGGCGGAAGATCAACGATGTTGGCGTCAGGTGCTGACGCAAGCGCGACCACACATCCTTGAGGTTACGTGGCGAGCGGTCCAGCAGACTGCTGTCGGTAGCGTCTGCCAGGGTGTCGGGGTTGCTGGCATCGCTCAACAACCGGTCCAGCGTTCCGAGGTTGGCCGCCAGTGCACGCAAAGAACGCAACAGCCCGCGCCAGGCCGGATTGCTCTGGATGCGCAAGTGTTCGAGGGAGGCGTGCAGGTCGCCCAGCGCCTCGGCAAAGCTGTCGTCATAGACAAACGGCTGGCGCAGCTTGATCGAGTCCGAGAGGCGCTGACAGGCCACGCCTTGCTGGCGCAGCAGGCGCTGGCAGCGGAACATGACGTCACTGTGGAAAAAGGCATCAGCCAGCGCGTTGTACGGGTAGTGCGATGAACTGGCGCGCTCGTGGATGTCTTGTGCCAAAAAGTACAGCTTGAGGTACCGGCTGAGCTTGGTGCCCGGACGCGAGTTGCCGACCCGGTGCAGAATGATTTCTTTGGCGGTGTTCAGCGCGGCCACCACGCGGCCGTTTTGTCGGGCCAGTTCCAGTCGACCCGCTTCTACATCGAGGTTGCGAACCGGTTCAAACAGCGACGATTTGAGCTTGAGGTACAGCCCAAGCTCCCAGAACAGTCGCGACAGGCTTTGCTGCACCGGCTGGTTGGAAAACAGTGCCTGCCATAGCACCGAGAGCAATCCGTACCAGGCTGCGCCTGCCACCAACAGCAAAGGCTCATGCCAGAAGTCGGTGACTTCGCCGCCGCGTTGATCCACCCCGATCATGGTGTACACGGCCAGAATCAGCGTCGCAGACGCAATTGCGCCATAGCGCTCGCCCAACGCCCCGAGCATGGTCAGGGCAAAACTGGCCAGTGCCAGCGCGCAGACCATCAGCCAAGGGTAGGGGAATAACAGTTCGACAGTAACGGCCGAGGCGGTGAAACACACCAAGGTCACCAGCAAGGCATTGAGACGGCCTTGCCAGCTGTCATCGGTTTCAGACAATGCGCTGGCGATAATCCCCAGAAATAGCGGGATCAACAGCTTCATCTCATCTTGGTACCAGCAAAAAGCCATGCTGCCGGTCAGGGCGATGAACACCCGAACGCTGTAACTGAACTTGTCCCGCGCCCACAGGCGGCGCAGCGAATGGCTGAAGCTTTTCGATGACATGACGTGGTGGTGCCTGGCTCGTGATTCGCTAAATTGAGCCAGATAAGACGCTAGTGCAATGGCACTGTTCACATCGAACAGAAAATATTTTTAGCCTCACTCCTGTAGTCGCCGCCCCAGGCTGCGATCCAGCGCGACGCGGTCGCGCATTTACAAAGCAAAGGCCCTTCGACTCTTATCAGCCTTCGGCAGCGGCTACACAACCAACAACGTCAAACGAACTGCGCCGCCGCATACCCCGAAGCCCACGCCCACTGGAAGTTGAACCCCCCCAGGTGGCCGCTTACGTCCAGCACCTCACCGACAAAATACAGTCCTGGGCTTTTCAGCGACTCCATCGTCTTGGACGACACCTCGCGGGTATCAACCCCGCCCAAGGTCACTTCGGCTGTGCGGTAGCCTTCGGTCCCGGCGGGCACGACTTTCCAGCTCGCCAGTTTGTCCGCCACCTCAGCCAGTTCAGTCGGGGTGTACTGCTTCATTGGCTTGGACACAAACCAGTGTTCAGCCAGCAAATTAGCCATCTTCTTGGTGAAGATTTCACCGAGCAGGGTTTTCAGTTCGCTGTTCCCACGCTCAGCCTGTTGGGCTTGCAGCCAGCTCAGCGCGTCCAGATCCGGCAGCAGGTTGATCTCAACCGTGTCACCACTGTTCCAGAACGAGGATATCTGCAAAATCGCCGGACCACTCAGGCCGCGGTGGGTGAACAGAATGTTCTCGCGAAAGCTTTGATCGTTGCAGCTCACCAGACAGTCCACCGAGGTGCCCGAAAGTTCGGTGCAGATCGCTTTGAGCTGATCGGTAATGGTGAACGGCACCAACCCGGCGCGGGTCGGCAGCAAGGTGTGGCCAAATTGTTTAGCCACTTGATAACCAAACCCGGTGGCGCCGAGGGTCGGAATCGACAGGCCACCGGTGGCGATCACCAACGACCGGCAGTTCAACTGATCCAGCGTGGTCTTGAGGCTGTAGCCGGTATCGGTTTTCTCGATCTGCTCGACCGAGGTATCCAGGTGCAGGCTGACGCCTGCCTGTTGGCACTCGCTGAGGAGCATTTCAAGGATGTCGCTGGACTTGTTATCGCAGAACAACTGGCCGAGCTTTTTCTCGTGGTAAGGCACGCCGTGCTTGCTCACCAGTTCGATGAAATCCCATTGGGTGTAACGGGCCAATGCCGACTTGCAGAAGTGCGGGTTCTGCGACAGGAAGTTGCTCGGTTCGGTGTACATATTGGTGAAGTTGCAACGGCCACCGCCCGACATCAGGATCTTCTTGCCCGCCTTGTTGGCGTGGTCGATCAGCATCACCTTGCGCCCACGCCCGGCAGCGGTCAGCGCGCACATCAAGCCTGCGGCGCCAGCGCCAATAATCACAACGTCGGTGGTACGCAAAGCGGTGTCCTCAAAAAATATGTCTGGGTAGAAACCACTGTGGGAGCTGGCTCGCCAGCGATGCAACACCTCGATACATCTGAATTACCGAGGTGCTGCTATCGCTGGCAAGCCAGCTCCCACAGGGAAGCGCTGTGCGGCGGGCTTACAACACCCGAACGCGCAGCGAACGGCCTTTGATTTTGCCGTCGCTCAAGCGCTGGGCAGCTTGTTTGGCAATAGTGCGGTCTACGGCCACATAAGCCTGGAAGTCAAAGATCGCGATTTTGCCGACCTGGGCGCCCGGGATACCCGCGTCGCCCGTCAGTGCGCCAAGAATGTCGCCAGGGCGAACCTTGTCTTTACGGCCTGCACCAATCACCAGTGTGCTCATGGCTGGCAGCAAAGGTGCGCCGCCCTGAGAGGTGAGCGAATCCAGCGATTCCCAGTTCAGCGGGGCTTTCTGCAATTGCTCGATGGCTTGGGCGCGGTGCGCTTCGGACGGCGCCACCAGACTGATCGCAATGCCTTTTTCCCCTGCGCGACCGGTACGGCCAACGCGGTGAATGTGGATTTCCGAGTCGCGGGCCAACTCAACGTTGATCACCATGTCCAGTGCGTCGATGTCCAGACCACGGGCCGCTACGTCAGTCGCCACCAGCACCGACGTCGAACGGTTGGCAAACATCGCCAGCACTTGATCGCGGTCGCGCTGTTCCAGATCGCCGTGCAGGCCGACCGCAGAAATGCCTTTGGAGGTCAGGTGATCAACGGTTTCCTGCACCTGCTGCTTGGTAAAGCAGAACGCTACGCACGATTGCGGACGGAAGTGCCCCAGCACTTTGGTCACGGCGCTCATGCGCTCTTCTGGCGAGATCTCGTAGAAACGCTGTTCGATCTGACTGTCGGTGTGCAGCGCTTCAGCTTTGACCTGTTGCGGGTTGCGCATGAACTTGGACGACAGCTGCTTGATGCCCACCGGGTAGGTGGCCGAAAACAGCAGGGTCTGGCGACGTTCAGGGGTCTGCTGAATGATGTCTTCGATGGCGTCGTAGAAACCCATGTCGAGCATGCGGTCTGCTTCGTCGAGCACCAGCGTGTTCAGACCGTCGAGGACCAGCGAGCCTTTGCGCAAGTGCTGCTGGATTCGGCCCGGCGTGCCAACGATGATGTGCGCGCCGTGCTCCAGCGAGCCGATTTGCGGGCCGAACGACACGCCGCCACACAGGGTCAGCACTTTGATGTTGTCTTCGGCGCGGGCCAGACGGCGGATTTCCTTGGCCACCTGGTCAGCCAGTTCACGCGTTGGGCAGATCACCAGCGCCTGGCAACCGAAGAAGCGCGGGTTGATCGGGTTCAGCAGGCCGATGCCGAATGCAGCGGTTTTGCCACTGCCGGTCTTGGCCTGAGCGATCAGGTCCATGCCTTTGAGAATCACCGGCAAGCTCTGCGCCTGAATCGGCGTCATCTGGGCATAACCGAGGGAGTCGAGGTTAGCCAACATGGCGGCGGACAAAGGCAGAGTGTTAAAAGCGGTGGCAATGGTGGTCACGGGACTGGCCTGCAAAACAAAATGTCGCGCAGTGTAACAGCCCTGCGCCCAATGCCAGAACATTCTGGACGAGAAGTCGCCCAGGATTCTGTAATTACATGGACTCGCCCAAGCGGAGGCGGCTGTGCGCCACGGGGGCATTCTATTTCAAAGCATCGCTGCTGGCGTCAATGGCACGCCCCGCCACTCAAACGCAACCGGCGCCAATACTTGGTCGATTTGCGCATCAGTCCACATCTGGGCAAGGGTTTTACCTACGCCCGGATGCACCTTGTCTGGCGCCATCAATGACAACGGCCACAGCACAAAAGCATTCTTGAGAATTTCTGCACGCGGCAGGGTCAATCCCTCAAAGTTGCCAACCAGATCGCCGTAAAACAACACGTCGATGTCCAGCGGCAAGCCTTTGCGATCGTGCGCGTAACGCCCGTTATCCGCCTCGATCAGCTTTAAACGCCGGCTTAAATCAACCAATGACAAATCGGTTTTTGCCGACACCACCAAATTGAAAAAAGGCCCGCTTTTAATGCCCACCGGCTGGCTTTCAAACACCGCAGAGCACTTCATGCCCAGCAGAAAATCAGCCAGCGCATCCAATCCGGCGCACAAGTGCTGTTCACGCTCAACATTACTGCCAAGCCCGAGATAAACCTCTGTTAGCGGCATCCGCGCTCAATCTCCACGCCCACGCCTGTGGCCGCCGCAACGGCGCCGGGCTTGGTCAGCTTGAGGTGCAACCAGGGAATATTGAATTCACTCATCAACACTTGCGCCAAACGCTCAGCAAACGTTTCGACCAGCTGGAATTGAGCTTCCTCGGCAAACGCCTGAATGCGGGATGACACGCTCGCGTAGTCCAGAGCCAGCGTGAGATCGTCTCCGGCAGCAGCCGGGCGATTGTCCCACGCAAAACTCAGATCAAGCCGCAGACATTGACGGATGCCGCGCTCCCAGTCATAAGCACCAATAACAGTGTCGACTTCCAGGCCTTCGATAAACACTCTGTCCAAGCACTCTTCTCCGCAGCACGACAAGGGCGCAATGCGCCGTTAGAATCAGGGCGTCCTTGCCCGGAATAGTTAGCATGTTTTGGTTACTGGCGATCCTCGCCTACCTGCTTGGTTCTATGTCCTTCGCCATTTTGCTCAGCCGCCTGACGGGAAATCCCGACCCGCGAATGAGTGGCTCAGGCAATGCCGGCGCAACCAACATGTTGCGCCTGGCCGGTAAAAAGCTCGCCATCCTGACCTTGCTCGGCGATCTGTGCAAAGGGCTTTTACCGGTATTACTGGCCTATCAACTTGGCTGCACGCTCCATGAACAAGCCTGGATTGGCGCCTGCGCCGTTGTCGGGCACATGTATCCGCTGTACTTTCGCTTTCGCGGCGGCAAGGGCGTGGCCACTGCCGCCGGCATGCTGCTGGGACTTTACCCGCCCGCCGCGCTGCTGGCCGTTGTCGCCTGGCTGCTGACCTTTCAGGTCAGCCGCACCAGCTCACTCGCCGCACTGATTGCCACCCCCCTCACCCTGCCATTGCTGGCCTGGCAAGAACCCGCAGCCCTGCTGCCCATGAGCGCCTTGACGATGCTTATCGTCTGGCGGCACCGCAGCAATTTACGCGACCTAATGGCGGGGCGCGAACGGCATTTCTGAATTGGGCGAATGAAAATGGCTCACGCGTAGCCCACCCAACACTTACAGCGGCTTCAACTGCTCCATCGGCCAACGCGCCTGCACGCTGATTGCCAGGCTTTCATGCTGACCCGCCAGCAAACGCTGGCAACCGGCAAACGCAATCATCGCGCCATTGTCGGTGCAGAATTCTGGCCGCGCGTAGTACACCTGCCCCTTCATATCGCCGAGCATGTTCTCAAGAGACGCACGCAGCGCCTTGTTGGCACTTACCCCGCCCGCAATCACCAGGCGTTTCATGCCGGTTTGCTTGAGCGCCCGCTTGCACTTGATGGTCAGCGTCTCAACCACCGCCTGCTGAAACGCCAATGAGATGTCGCAACGCGCTTGCTCGGTATCGTCCCCCGCCGCCACACAGCGCTGCCAGGTGTTTAGAGCAGAGGTCTTAAGACCGCTAAAGCTGAATTCCAGCCCAGGGCGATCAGTCATTGGCCGCGGGAACACAAAGCGCCCCGCAACGCCTTGTGCCGCCAATCGCGCGATCTCAGGACCGCCCGGGTAATTGAGCCCCATCATCTTCGCGGTTTTGTCGAAGGCTTCGCCGGCTGCATCATCGAGCGACTCGCCCAACAACTCGTACACACCGATGCCATCCACGCGAACCAACTGTGTATGACCACCCGACACCAACAAAGCGACGAACGGGAACTCTGGCGGTTGCTCTTCCAGCATCGGCGCCAACAAATGGCCTTCCATATGGTGCACCCCAAGGGCTGGAATGCCCCAGGCAAATGCCAAGGCCTGAGCGCAAGAGGCCCCAACCAAAAGGGCTCCAACCAATCCCGGACCCGCTGTATAGGCAATCGCGTCAATTTCTGTGGGCACGCAGTCGGCCTCAGCCAACACCTGACGAATCAAGGGCAACATGCGCTTGACGTGATCCCTGGAAGCCAGCTCCGGAACCACTCCGCCATAGGCGCGATGCAGGTCGATCTGACTGAACAGCGCATCGGCCAAGAGCCCGCGTTCACTGTCGTATAGCGCGACGCCGGTTTCGTCGCAGGAGGTTTCTAATCCCAGTACTAGCATGGGTTTACGCCTTGTAGAGGCTAAATTCGAAGGCGCGCATAATAGTCGCCACTCCCGCCCCCGGCCAGCGGTTTTCGATCAGAGGCTTTGCATTCCGGGCGATGAGGGGTTAACATCCGCAACCCTTAAAAACCGACGTCCTCCAACGCGATTTTGCCTTGAGACGTTGACCCCGGTAATGAATGAAGGTAGCTCTGGATGCCAGCCGTCAAAGTAAAAGAGAACGAACCCTTCGACGTAGCTCTGCGTCGTTTCAAGCGCTCCTGCGAAAAAGCCGGTGTACTGGCTGAAGTTCGCAGCCGCGAATTTTACGAGAAGCCGACTTCTGAGCGTAAGCGCAAAGCAGCAGCAGCTGTTAAGCGTCACGCGAAGAAAGTTCAGCGCGAGCAGCGCCGCGCCGTTCGTCTGTACTAATACACAGACGTTCGTTGCAAGCTTCTGCCAAGCCCGGCCTAAAGCCGGGCCGTAGGCAGTTGCAGCAAGTTACACGCTCTACCGTCAAGGCCGCAGATGCGACCGCGACAAGCGCAACACCACGTCAGACCTGGCTTTCAGCCAGCGGTGCACGTCTTTACTGACGAGCCTAACAAGGCTACCGACGAGCACACTCCTCTGATTCTCCTAAAGACGATCAGCCCAAGGTACTTCTCCTGTACCTGCTTATGAGCTATCCGAGACCCACCTCAGGTCAATCCGGACTCAGAGCGCGACACCTATCGAACACATTCGCACTGATTAAAACGTTAGTCAGAAGAGATTCGACAGATACACTTCCCCAAAAATGATTGAGCAGACGTCACACGATCGCGCAGCGCACTCCCGTGCACGCCATCATGACCAAGCCCCTCAACTGGGATAATTTCTGCACCGTGATGACGAGAACGCCATGGCCGGGTTAATCCCCCAGAGCTTTATTGACGACCTTCTGAACCGCACCGATATCGTCGATGTCGTCAGTTCGCGCGTGCAAATGAAGAAAGCAGGCAAGAACTACACGGCCTGCTGCCCGTTCCACAAAGAAAAAACGCCGTCTTTTAGTGTCAGCCCCGACAAACAGTTTTATTACTGCTTTGGCTGCGGCGCTGGCGGTAACGCCCTCGGCTTCATCATGGATCACGACAACCTGGATTTCCCTCAGGCCGTCGAAGAGCTGGCCAAAGCCGCCGGCATGGAAATCCCACGAGAAGAAAGCGGCCGCCAACACAAACCCCGACAGCCCACCGACTCACCGCTCTACCCGCTTCTGACAGCTGCAGCCGACTTTTACCGGCAAGCACTTAAAAGCCATCCTGCGCGAAAAGCCGCCGTCGAATACCTCAAAGGTCGCGGCCTGACCGGTGAAATCGCCCGCGACTTTGGTTTGGGCTTCGCCCCGCCGGGCTGGGACAACCTGTACAAGCACTTGAGCAGCGACACCCTGCAGCAAAAGGCCATGATTGATGCCGGACTGCTGGTCGAAAACGCCGAGACCGGAAAACGTTACGACCGCTTCCGTGACCGCGTTATGTTCCCGATACGCGACAGCCGTGGCCGCATCATTGCTTTCGGCGGCCGAGTGCTGGGCGACGACAAACCCAAGTACCTGAACTCCCCGGAAACTCCGGTGTTTCACAAAGGCCAGGAACTGTACGGGCTGTTCGAGGCACGCAAGTTCAACCGCAGCCTCGATGAAATCATCGTGGTGGAAGGTTATATGGACGTGATTGCGCTGGCCCAACAAGGCCTGCGCAACGCTGTCGCCACCCTTGGCACCGCCACTAGCGAAGAACACATGAAACGTTTGTTTCGCGTGGTGCCCAGCGTTTTATTCTGTTTTGACGGTGACCAGGCTGGCCGCAATGCTGCCTGGCGCGCCCTTGAGGCGACACTGCCCTGCCTGCAGGACGGACGTCGCGCACGCTTCCTGTTTTTGCCCGAAGGCGAAGACCCGGACACACTGGTGCGATCCGAAGGCACAGACGCTTTCAAGGCCCGCATCAACCAGCACGCGCAGCCGCTGGCCGATTACTTCTTCCAGCAACTGACCGAAGAAGCAGACCCACGCTCACTGGAAGGCAAGGCCCACATGGCCACGCTGGCAGCCCCGCTAATCGACAAAGTCCCGGGCGCCAATCTGCGCATTCTGATGCGCCAACGATTGACCGAAATTACCGGCCTGAGCAGTGAAACCGTCAGCCAGCTGGCGCAAAGTGCGCCCGCCAAGCCCCAGGCACAACCGACTTACGACCCCGGCTTTGATTACGATGCCATGCCGGACTATAGCGATTTCCAGCAACCGGACCTGTACATCCCCCAGCAGGAATGGACACCGAAAAAGCCTGGCGCTGGCGGCAAGAAGTGGGAAAACAAGCCCTGGGACAAAAAAGGCAAACGGGGCGGCGAGCGTGAACAAGCCTGGATTCCGGTCGGCGTTGAGCCGCCCACGCTGACAGCCCTACGCACACTGCTGCATCACCCGCAGCTGGCAAAAAAAGTAGAAGACGCCGGGCACTTTGCCGCAGAAGATCAGACAAACAATCAGCTGTTGATTGCTTTGGTCGAGGCCGTACAGAAAAATCCTAAGCTAAGCTCTATACAGCTGTTGTCACGCTGGCATGGCACCGAACAGGGCCGCCTGTTGCAAAGACTGCTGGAAAAGGAATGGCTAATTGATGCTGATAACCTTGAACAACAATTTTTTGACACCATAACTAGCCTGTCAGCGCGTCAACGCGAACGAAATCTAGAGCAACTTCTTCGAAAAGCACGTCAAGGCGAGCTTAGTACCGAGGAGAAAAATGAGTTACGCGACCTATTGAGTCGCAATAATCCAGCATCAAACCCGACCTCAACTGGCGCGTGAGGTCATAGCTAAGGTATAATCCTCGGCTTGTTTTTTGCCCGCCAAGACCTTCAGTGGATAGGGTGTTATGTCCGGAAAAGCGCAACAACAGTCTCGTATCAAAGAGTTGATCACCCTCGGCCGTGAGCAGAAATATCTGACTTACGCAGAGGTCAACGACCACCTGCCCGAAGATATTTCAGATCCGGAGCAAGTGGAAGACATCATCCGCATGATTAATGACATGGGGATCCCCGTACACGAGAGTGCTCCGGATGCGGACGCCCTTATGTTGGCCGATGCTGACACCGACGAAGCCGCTGCTGAAGAAGCAGCCGCAGCGTTGGCGGCAGTAGAAACCGATATTGGTCGTACTACTGACCCTGTGCGCATGTATATGCGTGAAATGGGCACCGTAGAACTGCTGACACGTGAAGGCGAAATCGAAATCGCCAAACGTATCGAAGAGGGCATCCGCGAAGTGATGGGCGCAATTGCGCACTTCCCTGGCACGGTTGACCATATTCTCTCCGAGTACACTCGCGTCACCACCGAAGGTGGTCGCCTGTCCGACGTTCTGAGCGGTTATATCGACCCGGACGACGGCATTGCGCCACCTGCTGCCGAAGTGCCGCCGCCTATCGACCCGAAAGCTGTAAAAGCTGACGACGACAGCGACGATGACGAAGCCGAAACCGCTACTGAAGACGAGGAAGAAGTCGAAAGTGGCCCGGATCCGATCATCGCAGCGCAGCGTTTCGGTGCGGTCTCCGATCAGATGGAAGCCGCTCGCAAGGCACTGAAAAAGCACGGTCGTGACAGCAAGCAAGCAATTGCCGAGCTGGTCGCACTGGCCGAACTGTTCATGCCGATCAAACTGGTCCCGAAGCAATTCGAAGGCCTGGTTGAGCGTGTTCGCAGCGCCCTGGAGCGTCTGCGTGCACAAGAGCGCGCCATCATGCAGCTGTGTGTACGTGATGCACGCATGCCGCGTACCGACTTCCTGCGCCTGTTCCCGGGCAACGAAGTCGACGAAAGCTGGAGCGACGCGCTGGCCAAAGGCAAAAGCAAATACGCTGAAGCCATTGGTCGCCTGCAACCGGACATCATCCGTTGCCAGCAAAAGCTGTCTGCCCTGGAAGCAGAAACCGGCTTGAAGATTGCCGAGATCAAGGACATCAACCGTCGCATGTCGATCGGCGAGGCCAAGGCCCGCCGCGCGAAGAAAGAAATGGTTGAAGCCAACTTGCGTCTGGTGATCTCCATCGCCAAGAAGTACACCAACCGTGGCTTGCAGTTCCTCGACCTGATCCAGGAAGGCAACATCGGCTTGATGAAAGCGGTAGACAAGTTTGAATACCGCCGCGGCTACAAATTCTCGACTTATGCCACCTGGTGGATCCGTCAGGCGATCACTCGCTCGATCGCCGACCAGGCCCGCACCATCCGTATTCCGGTGCACATGATCGAGACGATCAACAAGCTCAACCGTATTTCCCGCCAGATGTTGCAGGAAATGGGCCGTGAACCGACCCCGGAAGAGCTGGGCGAACGCATGGAAATGCCTGAGGACAAAATCCGCAAGGTATTGAAGATCGCTAAAGAGCCGATCTCCATGGAAACCCCGATCGGTGATGACGAAGACTCCCATTTGGGTGACTTCATCGAAGACTCGACTATGCAGTCGCCAATCGATGTAGCCACTGTTGAGAGCCTTAAAGAAGCAACACGCGACGTACTGGGCGGCCTCACTGCACGTGAAGCCAAAGTACTGCGCATGCGCTTCGGTATCGATATGAATACCGACCACACCCTTGAGGAGGTTGGTAAGCAGTTCGACGTTACCCGTGAACGGATTCGTCAGATCGAAGCCAAAGCGTTGCGCAAGCTGCGCCACCCGACGAGAAGCGAGCATTTGCGCTCCTTCCTCGACGAGTGATCCCAAAACCCCCGGCCCTGCCGGGGGTTTTGCTTTATAGCCCTCACAATCTCCCTTCCCGCCGCCCCCCCGCGCCATAGCCCGTCTACACTCGCCTTATTCGAGCGTAAAACGAGAAGCGCATGTCACGACTGCTAGTACTTCTGTCTCTATCGCTTCTTGCCTGGAACTCAGCGGTTGCAGCCCTGACGTTTACCGACGAAGAACAGCAATGGCTTAAAACCCACCACGAACTGCGCCTTGGTGTAGACGCTACGTGGCCACCTTTTGAGTTCCGTGATGAGCAAGGCAACTACACCGGGCTAACCGCTGATTATGTAAAGCTGATCAAAGAGCGGCTTGGGATCACCGTCAAATTGGTGGAGCCGCATAGCTGGGGCACCTTGCTGAAATTAACCAATGACAACCAAGTCGACTGGCTGCCCAGTATTATGTCGACCCCCGAACGGCAAAAGACCTTGGGCTTCACACGCCCGTATCTCGACTTCCCCATTGTCATCCTGGCCCACAAAGGTGGCGCCAGCCCCAAAAACATTAATGACCTCTACGGCCTCAAAATTGCCGTCGTCGAAAACTATGCCCCCCACGAACTGCTGCAGGTTCAACACCCAGACCTGAACATCGTTGCGCTCCCTAACGTCAGTTCCGCGCTGCAAGCGCTGGCCACCGACCAAGTGGACGCCATGGTTGGAGACCTGGCCTCAAGCGTGTGGAGCCTGCGCCAACTCAAGCTCGATGGTCTCTACGTCAGCGGCGAAACGCCTTACCGCTATCAAATGGCAATGGCAGTGCCTAAAAGCGAAACCACGTTGCTTTCGCTGCTCGACAAAGTGCTGGCCGACATGAGCCCCAGTGAAACCCAGTCCCTGCAAGAGCACTGGATCGGGAGCACCAGCGACTATGGCCCCCTGTGGCACACTCTCCTGTTCTATGTACTCCCAGCCATCGTGCTGTTGATCGCCATTATGGTCGCGCTCATACGCATCAATCGACGCCTGAGCTGCGAAATCTCCCGGCGGGTGGATCTCGAGCAAGCACTGCGCAGCAGCGAATATCACTACAGAGGCCTGATCGAAAATCTATCAGCCATCGCCTGGGAAGCCCGGCTCAACGACAACACCTACACCTACACCTACGTATCGCCACAAGCCGAAGCCCTGCTCGGATACCCCATGAGCGACTGGTTAAAACCGGGCTTCTGGGACAGCATTGTGCACCCGGACGAACTGGCCAGAATCAAGGCTTATTGCGATACGCAAATCAACACCAGGCACAACTACAGCGTTGACTACCGAGTCCTCACCACTGGCGGTACAACTCTGTGGGTACGGGACATTGTCAGCCTCACCAGCCAGCACCAACCCACTGTGCTGCGTGGGCTGATGATCAACATCAGCGAAACCAAAAAAACCGAAGAAGCCTTGCGACTGTCCGAAGAAAAGTTCGCCAAAGCCTTCCACGCATCGCCAGATGGTCTGTTACTCAGCAGGCAAAGCGATGGCCTGCTGATCGAAGTGAACGAAGGCTTCACCCGCCTCAGCGGCTATGACAGTGCCGAGTCTCTGTATCGCTCAACCCTGGACCTGCACCTGTGGGTCGATCCCGAGCAACGCAAAGGGCTAGTAAAACTTTTGGAAATAAATGGCTTTGCCCGAGATTACACCTGCCATATACGGCGCAAGGACGGGCAGATCCGGCGCTGTGAAATCTCCAGCAGCAAACTGATGATTGGCAGCGAATGCTGCATGCTGACCATCGCCCGCGACATCACCGAACGCCATCAAATGCAGGAAAAACTGCTGCAGACAGCCACCGTGTTTGAAAGCACAGCCGAAGGCATCCTCTTCACCGACCCGCAGCAAGAGATCACTGCCGTTAATCGGGCCTTCACTGAAATCACCGGCTATTGCGAAAGCGAAGCCCTGGGCAAAACACCCCGCATTCTGGCCTCGGGCCAACACGACAGTGCGTTCTATACCGCCATGTGGCACCAGCTTTCACAAGATGGTCACTGGCAAGGCGAGATCTGCAACAAACGTAAAAATGGTGAGAACTACCCCTGCTGGATAACCATCAGCGCCGTGCTCAATAGCGATAAACACGTGACGCAATATGTCGCCGTGTTTGCCGACATATCCAGCATCAAACGCGCCCAGGCACGCTTGGACCACCAGGCCCACCACGACCCGCTGACCAACCTGCCCAACCGCCTTCTGTTCGACAACCGATTACAGCAAGTCCTTACTGACCAGAAGCGCGACGGCACACGGGGTGCCATCTTGTTTCTTGACCTGGACCGTTTCAAAAACATCAATGACAGCCTAGGCCACCCCGTCGGCGACCTGCTGCTCAAAGGCATCGCTACACGCCTGAAAAAATACCTGCGCGATATCGACACCGTTGCACGCCTTGGCGGTGATGAGTTCATCATCCTGCTGCCAGGCCTCAAGCAGCCTGACGACGCCGAACTGATCGCCAACAAACTGCTGGCCTGCTTCAACGCCCCTTTCAGCGCCGGAGAGTACGAACTGTTCATCAGCGCCAGCATTGGCATCAGCATCTACCCGCAAGACGGTATAGACGTGGCCACACTGGTCAAAAACGCCGATGCTGCGATGTACCGCTCCAAACTCAAAGGCCGCAACCGTGTTGAGCGCTATACCCACGACCTGAGCTCACAGGCCAGTGTGCGCGTGGTCCTGGAACAAGAACTACGCAGAGCACAGGAGCGCGGCCAACTGTCATTGTTCTACCAACCCAAAATCAGCCTGCACGACATGCAACTGATCGGTGCCGAAGCGCTCATTCGCTGGCACCACCCCACATTGGGAGAAATCTCGCCCGAGCGTTTCATTCTGTTGGCCGAGGAAAACGGCATGATCATCCCCATAGGCGACTGGGTACTCGAGCGCGCGTGCCAACAAATGCACCTCTGGAATCAGACCCACGAACCTTTTGGCCCTGTCTCCGTCAACCTCGCAGGGGCGCAACTGCATCAGCCAACACTGCTCGGTCGTATCCAGCAACTGCTTACAACCTACAGCCTAAAACCCGGCTGCTTACAACTGGAGATCACTGAAAACTCCATCATGAGCCAGACCGAAGAAGCGCTCGATGTCCTGCATCAGCTCAAAAATCTGGGAGTGCAACTGACCATCGACGACTTCGGCACCGGCTACTCCTCCCTCAGTTACCTCAAGCGCTTACCGCTGGACACCCTGAAAATCGACCAGTCATTCATCCGCGGCCTACCCGACGACCCGCACGACGCAGCCATCGTGCGCGCCATCATAGCCCTGGGGCGCAGCATGCAATTCAGCATCATTGCCGAAGGCGTCGAAACCCCGGCACAACAAGCATTTCTGGCGGCAGAGGGTTGCGAGCAAATCCAGGGCTACCTCATCAGCGTGCCTTTAAGTGCGACAGAATTCGCAGAGACATTTCTTCGTACCTCTATTTAAGACTTTTCGGATAGCACTCGTGCAAAACCATCGTTATAATCCGCGGCCTACTGAGGGCCTATAGCTCAGTTGGTTAGAGCAGGGGACTCATAATCCCTTGGTCGTAGGTTCGAGTCCTACTGGGCCCACCATACTCAAAGCCGCGCACTGCGCGGCTTTCGTGTTTCTGGGGTGGTCACTGTTTTTACAGTCCTACGCTCCAAGGGTACAAATTAGGTACAGTGCTGGTTCGCCAGCCGCCTAGGAGCACCCTCTAATGGCAACACTCGTCAAAACACCTTCCGGCACCTGGAAGGCACTGATTCGCAAAACTGGCTGGCCTACCGTGGCTAAAACCTTCCGCACCAAGCGTGACGCGGAGGACTGGTCTCGACGTACCGAAGACGAAATGGTCAGAGGCGTTTACATCCAACGCAGCGGCTCGGAGAAGATGACTCTTGAGGCTGCACTCAAGCGCTACCTGAGCGACATCACCCCCACCAAGAAGCCCAGCACCCAGCGCGGTGAACTTACCAAAGCCAAGAAGCTCATAGAGCATCTGGGCAAATACTCTCTCGCTGCCCTCTCTGCAGAAATCATTGCTGGCTATCGCGACAAGCGACTGAGTGAGCCCGGCCGCGCTGGAAACATCAGTAACAACACTGTGCGCCTAGAGTTGGCTCTGTTGAGCCACCTGTACACCGTCGCTATTCAGGAGTGGGGATTGGGCCTGACATTCAATCCAGTGCTGAACATTCGCAAGCCAAGCCCGGGAGATGGTCGTGATCGTCGACTCTCGCCGGAGGAAGAACGCCATTTGCTCGCCGCCGTGAATCGACACAGCAACCCTATGCTGGGCTGGATTGTATGCATCGCTTTGGAAACGGGTATGCGCTCGTCTGAGATTTCATCCCTACGGCGGCCTCAGGTGGATTTGGCAAAGCGTGTCATACGCCTCTCAGACACAAAGAACGACTCATCTCGAACCGTTCCACTGAGCAAGCGCGCTACTGAAGTATTCAAAGCCGCGATGCACAACCCGGTGCGACCAATCGACTGCAATCTGGTATTTTTTGGTGAGCCTGGGAAGGACGGGAAACGTCGACCATATACCTTCACGAAAATTTGGGGTCAGTTAAAGAAGACGCTGGACCTACCTGACTTTAGGTTTCACGATCTCCGTCATGAGGCAGTCAGCAGACTTGTCGAAGGAGGGCTATCTGACCAAGAGGTTTCAGCCATTAGTGGCCACAAATCGATGCAGATGCTCAAACGATACACACATCTTCGAGCCGAGGACCTTGTTATTAAGCTTGATGGGCTTAAGGATTTACGCAGTAACAGTTAAAGCCGCAGGCATATAACAACACCTAGAAGGACCTGTGCTAAAAAACTCTTAAGTAGACTAGCCCGCATCGCGGGTTAGGATCAAAAACTTACGGTAAATCTCCACTAATTCTCTCTTAGTGGTGTTATGGACCAATTGACGCGAAATGTTTAACCTACCCGCAATATCAGACGGAGTCAGCCCCTCCAACACCAGCCGTGCTATATTTCTGCTCTGTAGTGAGAGTTTACGATTAAAGGCTTCTGCAATAACATCGCCAAGCGCCTCTAGGACCAGGCCGGGCTGAACCTTTTCCAACTCGACCAAACCAGCCAAATCATCATGAGCTACTAAATAGGCCGCCTGACGAATAAAAGTGTGGTCTGCAAATGGAAACTGCGACTCCTTTTCAATTAGCTTTTGATATTCTGTACATTCATATCTAGCCAAAATACTATCGACTACAGACTCAGGCAACCTCGTAACTGCAACAACTTCATCCCGACTCAGGCCGTTATCAGAAAGCAAATGCACCTGGACTCCAAGGGAGGAGGGAGAATCAATACAACTTGATAAAATAGATTTACGTGCAATTAAAAAGCGCTTTCTGCACGTTTCTATTTCTCGCCAAAAACAATCGCGATATCGATGAGCTGCACGATACCTAGAATCAGGATCACTTGGATTATGTACAGAACAGAAGCGTAAGCTACCGATCCCTTCCTCTTCGTCTTTCTCCATCACCTTCTTTCTACGAGTCTCGCTAAGAGTGGACGACAATGGCGCCTCTGCAAACTCATCTCGCGCGGCCTCACTCAACCTCCAACAAAGCTCGCAGTAGGGAAAGTGCCGCTCAGCTTTTGAATAGGCCTTGATCCTCATCCCACCCCGTAGCATTCCTGGCTCCTTGAGTGTGATTTCTCCAGGAGTCTGTGCTATTGCCATCGCCATCGTATCGCTCAAAGATTCAAGCGTCTCCACAAACGCGATCAAGTCATCCTGACCATCATTTTTCCAAAGACTCTTTGCAACCGCGTAGTCCTGCGCAGCTATGTGACATACATGATCACTCCAACAGCTCCCCAGTTTTGACAAACCACCATGCTCAAGTATAAGAGCGGATATTTGCCAATCTGGATAAAGCCTTGCAAATCGGATTGCATCTTCGTCGAGGCAATTTCCTAGCAACTTCCAAACTGACTTTGATTTCGAAGTAGTGCTATGCCCCTCAATTCGAGATAAAAAGCATCTAATGCCCGTAGCGATTTGGGCATCACAATTATCATAAATATAAATTTGATCAAAATTGGTGCCCATCTTACCCCCTGTAAACGCCGATTTTCATATTTTACCGCTGTCTAACCATACTGCTTTCTGGATGATACCGCTAGTGACCTCCTATA
Organism: Pseudomonas sp. NPDC096917; assembly: GCF_044762555.1. NCBI lineage: Bacteria > Pseudomonadati > Pseudomonadota > Gammaproteobacteria > Pseudomonadales > Pseudomonadaceae > Pseudomonas > Pseudomonas sp. NPDC096917. The sequence continues at coordinate 79,314 of NZ_JBIWEO010000002.1, forward strand.
CTCCGGACTGAAATTCATGGCTATTACCGCATATAAAAATTCAACCCGCTCTCCTATGCCTACTTTCAGGGCATATCAATTGATGTTTGCGCGATAAAGATGCCCTTGATGCCAGCCAATGAAGGAATAAAAACGCTTACCGACTCCTCAAATATGGAGCAGTTAGATTTTTTCCTGTGCACCATGAGCAACTACTCTTTTAAAGATGATCAAGCAACGATGGAAGCACCGATATTCTCGCTGGCAACCCGGGAAGACTTAAAAATTTGGCGTTGGAGCAGTGTGGACGGTCGCAAAAGCGTAGAAGTGATACCATCGCTCTATGGTAGAGCTACGATAAGAGACAAAGACATACTGATATATGCAACCAGCCAGTTATTGGCAGGTATCAATTCAGGGTTTCCAACCTCCCGAACTGTTAAATTCGTAGCCTATGACTACTTGATGGCAACGCATCGGGGGGTGAGAGGAGAAGACTATCAGGCTATGCGAGACGGACTTGATCGATTAAAGGGAACGAGCCTGAAGACAAACATCTGTACCTCAGGGTTCAAGAGTACGAGTTCATTTGGGCTTATAGATAACTATCGTATTATTGAAAGATCCTCTACAGACGCAAGAATGGTCGCGGTCGAAATGACACTATCCCAATGGCTCTATAACGCTATTGAGGCCAAGGAGGTATTGACCATCCCTTCAGAGTATTTTCTGCTAAGAAAGCCGCTTGAGCGCCGGCTATACGAGATCGCGCGTAAACACGTAGGAAGACAAGGGATGTGGAAAGTTTCACTAGCCACCCTGGCGAGCAAATGTGGCAGCACCACAGCTCGCCTACGAAAATTCCGGGAAGCCATAAATTATGCAAGCAAGGCAGATAATTTACCTGAGTATAGAATTACGATTTTAGGCCCAAACGAAATTTTATTCAGTGGCAGATGAGCAGATAACTATCCAGATTTAACTGGGCTGCTCCCGCAAAAAGGCCACACATTGCTTCTGTCAAAGTCAAAAAAACTGTAGTTATCCACAACCTTCCCAGATATGAACTCATTTGTTTCGCGGATTCGGGGGCGTCAGGCTTCGCGGATTCAGGGGCGACCTATCGCGGATTCAGGGGCAGCACTCCTCGCGGATTTAGGGGCCAAATCTGTCTTACACCCCTCGGGGAATAAGCTCTTGAGCCTCCTTAACATGCGCGCGTCTTTAACTATTTTAACGGGGGTAATCTTTTAACCCGGTGAAGCCTAATCAGATCTGCTCAAAAAACATACAGTTGTGCTGAAAGAAAGGTAAACCCTAGATGTCATATCTCTCAGCTGATCCTAGCGATAACTCACCCTAGTATTGCTTTACTTACGGCACTAATAGGAGTCCAGCAATGAGCACCGAACAATATCTGGTAGAGAAATACGGGCCACTTATGACACTCAGCCAAGTCGCTGAATTATTTGGCCGTTCGCCAGACGGCCTGCGCTTTACTATTCGCCAAGATAGTGATCTCGGTCGTCGACTTAGCGCAGAGAAAAAGAAGCTCGGACGCCGCGTGTATTTCCTTGCTGTTGGCGTTGCTCGGCTCATTGACGAGAGTTGAAGCCCCTCAAGTGTTAGCAATACAACAATCAAGCTTCATTCGAACTGGATACCACCGCTTATCTCCGACTATTGCAGTATTAGGCAGCTACCTTTTGACACTAGGGGGGCAGAACTCGGGTTAGGCAGGTGCCTAAACTTTTGTGAACAGCTCTATTTTGGGTAACGATCAGTTATCGCTAAAACAACGCAGGGTTACTTAATAACAACGCTTTTGTGACTTTAAGATGAACGCCAGAAGAATGGATATAGAACGTTAAGGTGCAGGGCAAGATAGGTGAAGTTAGCCAACCGGCAAGCCGGATAGCTAATTCCACTATCCCTTATTCGCGCCTAGCGGCACTCAACGCTTTCTTGCTCTGCGAGGCATCTCGCTACCGCGAGAAAAACATCATCGTTACGACAGGAGAAGTATCTGATGCAATCGAATAGATCCCGAGCGAACTCAAGGAAACATGGCAAACACTTGAGAGTTCCCGTCTTGGCCAGCGAAGAAATAGTTATTAAAGAAAATGCAGCCCGAGCAAGCCTAACTGTGGCGGAATATCTCCGCCGCCTTAGCCTTGGGTACGTAATCAAAGGAACAATCGACTCGCAGTGCGTGCATCAGCTCGCAAAGGTTAATGCTGACCAAGGGCGCTTAGGGGGTCTTTTAAAGCTCTGGCTGACTGATGACACCAAGCTAGCCATCACCGGTCGTGTTTGGACACCCGGCGTAGTGAGGGCGCTGTTAAAGCGCATCGAGGCTAACCAGAGCGAAATGCTGCACTTGGTGCAGTCCTTAAAATTTTAGCTGCTAAAAATAACGCAATTATTTCGTGTTCTTCCTTGGAGCTCCCATGAACAAAACCAAAGGTTTTATCGGTGGGTGTTTACTGGCAATCGCAACAACACACCTCCAACCAACTCTTGCAGGCATACCAGTTGCCGACGGATTGAATTTGGGGCAGGCCACAATCAGTGCAATGCAGAGTGTCGCCGCTGTCGTAAAGCAGATTGAGCAGTACCAAACTCAGCTAATGCAGTACGAAAATATGCTGCAGAACACTGTTGCACCTTCATCCTATATATGGGATCGGGCAGATCAAACGATAACAAAGCTGCTGGAGGCTCAGAACACCCTCAGTTACTACAGGAACCAAGCGGGCAGCATCGAAGACTACTTATCCAAATTTCAGGACACCTCACATTATTCAGCGTCTCCTTGCTTTGGGGCTCAAGCTTGCTCAGTTCAGGATCAACGGGCCATCGTCACTGCCCGTGCAGAGGCCAGCACTGCCCGAAAACTCAGCACCGACGCCCTTCTGATGAGCGTTGATCGCCAACAAAACACCCTACAACGGGATGCCAATAACTTGGCAAACATGCAGCGCCAAGCCGTCAACGCTGAGGGGCAAATGCAAGCAATCCAATCGGCTAACCAACTGGCTAGTGCCCAAGCCAATCAGCTCATACAAATCCGAAGCTTGCTCGTCGCTCAGCAAAGTTCCGTAGCTACTGAAGCTCAGATAGCAGGTGATCGAGAATCACAGCAACAGGCTGCCGACCAACATGCTCTCTCGGGCAATAACAGCCAGAGCGCTGAAAGGTTCTGGTAAGGAGCATATATGCACTGTCGAACCTTAACCTGCATTGCCCTGCTGATTGCTCTCCTAAGTGGATGCAACGAGCAGCACCGCTCGAAGAGGCTGAAGTGTAACGACGACCCCACAGGGCTTACTAAAACAGATCAGCAAACGATTAGAGATGCTTGCGCGCTAAGCCACAAAAACACCCAAAGCAACGACAGACAATGGTGAACGCATGAAAAAGCTCATTTCGACTCACCTACTGCTCGCTTCACTCATCAGCGCACAAGCTGTTCAGGCTGCAGACTTGGACAGTGGGAATATGCTGAACCAAATCCTAGATAGCTTCTCTGCAGTGGCCATTACTTGGCAATCCAAAATTCTTAGTGCGGCCACTTGGCTATTCTGGAGTTTGGCGCTCGTGAGCATGGTTTGGACGTATGGGTTCATGGCTCTGCGACGAGCGGATATACAGGAATTTTTCGCCGAAACCATAAAGTTTTTTGGAACACTTGGTTTTTTCTGGTGGCTATTGATAAACGGTCCGGCCATATCTTTGTCCATTATCAACACCATGCGCACCATCAGTGCCGAAGCTTCAGGTCTCGGCAATGGACTTTCCCCATCAGGGATTGTCGATATCGGTTTCAGTATTTTGTCGAAAGTCAGTGAATCAGCATCCCTGCTGTCTCCGGTTGTTTCTGCAGTAATGCTCGTGGCTGCAATAGTGGTATTAGTAGTCCTAGCCCTCATTGCAGTGAATATGCTGCTGCTACTCGTATCTGCATGGCTTCTGGCATACGCCGGAGTTTTTTTATTAGGGTTCGGAGGAAGCCGTTGGACCTCAGATATTGCGATCAGCTTTTACAAAGCAGTACTCGGCATTGGTATTCAGCTTTTCACAATGATCTTGCTGATAGGCATCGGAAAATCTTTCATAGACCAGTACTACACAGCGTTTAAGGCCGGAACGCCCGACCTGAACAGTTTGTGCGTTCTGCTCGTAGCATCTGTTGTTCTGCTCACCCTGGTTAACAAGTTGCCACCTATGCTTGCTGGGATAGTGGGTTCAGGAGGGCAATCTTCCGGCATCGGCAGCTTTGGAGCTGGGGCGGCCATAGGTGCTGCAACGATGGCAGCATCCGCTGCCGCCTCTGCAGGGGCCTCAGCCTTGGTTGGTGCCACACAGGCGACTGGAGGCATTTCTGCGCTGTCAGCGGCGTTCAAATCCGCACAGATGGGCATGTCTTCCACGGAGACTGACAGCGGAGGGTTCGACTTTGGCGGATCTCAAGAGTCAAACAATGCCGCAGGAGGTGGTTTCTCAAGCTTCTCGGAGGCCATGGGAACTGGGGGCGGATTTACCAACGCCCCAGATGGTGCGCATACTAAGCTTAGCTCGGCAGCGAAAGCTGAACCTCCAAGCCATGTACCTATGTTTGATGGTGATAGCGTCGGAGCCGGGGATGATGACGAGGTACAGGCCTTCGTGAACAAGAAGCCTCCTCAAGATTAGACCTCCGGATATTACGAACGAGGGTCGTGTGAATTAGAACGCTTACACAACCCTCAGCCGATAAGGAAGCCTTCAAAATGAATACTGATAACAGCCCAGGCGCACCGATTTTTCTCGATGACGATGATGGTATCCCGGCAGAACTACCAATTATGGTTACTCGTCACACGCTCAGCTCGCGAGGTTTTTTTCTGGAAATCCTCAAACAGGTTGATTCCGAGCCGGATCTTAAGACTCAAACCAATGCTGGGACATGCTGATCAGCTAAATTACCTGTATGAAATGAGATCTAGTCCATGACCAAAAGTGAAGCCTGGACAGTCAGATTCCAAGACACCGAAGATGGAAGTGGTGATTTCATAGTCGATTTTCCGCCAGAACTACTTGAAAAAATGGGTTGGGGTCTCGGGGACGTCTTTACCGTCGAGGTGATTGACGGCTCGATTGTTCTGAAACAGAAAATCTACACTCCCCCATCAGCCTAAGCGCCTCAAACCTTGCCATTGTCCGTGCTAGGTAAAACCGTTCTCAAGTGACATGACTAACTAATTTGCGAGCGCTATACGTTTTTTGAAGGCAAAGAAAAAGGGCCAATTTAATAGTGGACCTTGAACTTGAAGCATGAAATATTTTGGCACCCCCTCATGCGGGGTATGTGGAGGTCTCACCCTACGCTGATGTTCCAGCCATCGACGGGGTTCCTACGCCAGTTATAGCCGCTAGAAGCAACTGGTTTCGCGCTCACACACAATGCTATTAGCCTTTGACGGCTTCGCCAATCAAAAATGATGGATGAGCGTGACTTTCTGGGACATCGAGTGATCCCGATGATGCTTTCACATGCCAACACCATATTGAGGCCGCTTCAATCACTGTGCTATTTGCGGCAGTTCTGAACTAACGATCAAGCTCGTCAAAGGACAATATGGCTCGGGCATTTTCCAGAAAACCGTGCTCTTCTTCGAGTTTTTCGCACACGTACTCACCTTCCCTATTTCGGTAGCCCAAAGCCAGATCCGTCAGATGCTCTCGATGAGTCATGTATGCCGCGGTTGCTTTGGCTTGGCTTGCGTACTCTGAGCCTCGAAAAATAGCCGCTATCCCTCCCGTCGTGCAATCCATGATCTCATTTTGCTCGCGCAAGAAGTCGATGAAAATCTGCTGTCTATCCGCTAGCTCTGCCTTGACGCCCCGTGGGCGCCCATCCTCGTGCTCAATCCCGAAGATATATACGGCTCCATTTGACTCAACGAACATTACATCGCTGAACAGCCGGCACTCGCCGGCAGGCACACATGCTTTGATATCAGCTATCCAGAGTTCGTCAACATCGCTATCTGGAAATTTATCAACCATACGTGGGGCCGAAGCCGCATAAGCTGTTGCAGCCAAAAGGGCATCATTCATCGGTTTTCCTCATAAAAGGGCGATTTACTTGACCAAAAAATAGCAGGAGAACACAGGAACCAGCGTCGCTCAGTTAGCTTCGGGAACGCTCTGATGCACCCTGCAAACTAGACCATTAAACTTAGAATACGCCCAACAGCATCACCTAACGAGCCAATGTAGTAGGTGTCTCTGCACGAAACCGAGAAAGGCCAAAGAGGCCGTACTACCCTGAGTTGCAGAGATGTTAACTAGCAGCAGATGACCAAGCAACGCCGTACCTTTTCACCAGAATTCAAACGAGAGGCTGCTGACCTCGTGCTCAAGCAGAATTACAGCTTCACTGAAGCCAGTCGTTTACTGAGTCTTGATGAGTCGGCTCTGCGCCGCAGGGTTGACCAGCTTCAGAAAGAGCGCACCGGTGTCACGCCTCAGAGCAAGGCCCTGACTCCAGAGCAGCAAAAAGTCCAGGAGTTGGAGGCGCGAATTGCTCGCATTGAGCGCGAGAAGTCGATACTAAAAAAGGCCACCGCGCTCTTGATGTCGGAAGATCTCGAGCGTACGCGCTGATCGATCAGCCAAGTGCCCATGAGGCTTTTGACTGCTTGTGCGAGGCATTTCAAGTTGCCCGTTCGGGCTACTACGCACATGGTCTCAGGCGGTGAACACCAGACGTTGAGCTACTCAGGTTGCGAAGTAGAGTGAACGAGCTGCTCACCAAGGGACGAAGTGCTTCGGGTACCACTGCGTAAGATGCCTCGAAAGTCGAAGCCAGGTTTGGCGCGACTCTTTGGCTGGCATCAGTAAAAAAGCGTATGTGATCGAACGATTGTTCAGTAGGCTCAAAGAAAAACGTCGGTTTTTCACGAGATTCGACAAGTTGGCAAGCAGCTTCAAGGCCATGGTTACACTGGCCTGTATTGAAAAATGCTTGCGAGCCGACTTTTCAGACAAACCCTAAGAAGGGTCTTGTATAGACGCATCCCCTGTTTCCGGCTGCCTGGCCATCGACGCGCTCACATCAGCAAAACCTCGACCGACGTTATGCAGTGAGCGCGCCCAAGCGCCAGAGTCTGCCGTTTACAGCCGCGGTAGCCACGCTGGCCGTTGGCGGTGCATTGAACGGGCGGCCAGCGCAAATAACCTCAGGCAGGTTGCACGGCCGCCTCTGCTCCTGCGATGCGGCCAAGTACAGAGCCTGAGGTCAGCCCCGCGCCACCGGCGTATTTGACGTAATACAGGTTGCCTACCAACTCGCCGGCGGCGTAAAGACCGCTGATGGGTTTATCTTCGTCATCCAGCACCTGGGCGCGGGTATCGACCTTCAGGCCACCGAAGGTGAAGGTGATGCCGCACGTCACGGCGTAGGCCACGAACGGCGGGCTATCCAGCGGGTTGGCCCAGTTCGACTTGGGAATCTCCAGCCCGTGTGTGTCGCGCCCGTCGCGAATCGCAGGGTTGAAGGGCACCTCACACTGCACGGCGGCGTTATACGTGTCTAGGGTCTGGATCAGGGCACGGCCATTCATGCCTTCCATTTGCTCCACCAACCCTTGCAGGGTCTGAGCCTGGATGCGGGTCGCTTGGCGCACCCGGTACTCGTCGGGCAGCAGATCATGGGTGTGCTGATCGAAGATCTGCCAGGCAACTCCGCCGGGCTGGTTCATGACGTGTGCGCCCATCCCCGAGTAGGTGTAGTTGCGAAAGTCCTGCCCCTCATCGATAAAACGCTTGCCATCGGCATTGACCACAACCCCCAAGTGAAAATAATTTTTCTGTTGATTCAGGCGGTTTAAATCGCCCATTTGCGGGGCATTGACGTCATAAAACACCGCGTGGCAACCCGACCAGTTGCCGTGAGCCACTGCGCCGACGCTCATGGCCATGCGAATCCCGTCGCCGGTGTTGTAGCGCGAGCCCCGGACCTTGGCAAGGTCCCAGCCTGGCCCGAGGTATTTGGTGCGCCATTCAAGATTGGCGTGAAAACCACCGGTGGCCAGAACTAGGCTGCGCGTAGAAAACTGCTGGCCATCGGCGCATTGCAACAGCCATGAGCCGTCCTGGTTGCGCGCGATGTGTTGCGTGCGGCATTCGTAGAACACATCCACCGCTTCTTTTTCCACACGGCGAAACAAGGCATCGACCAGCCCCAGGCCACCACCGGACACCTCGATGGTCAAGCCGCCCCAGAAGCGGTATTTGCCATCTACCTTGAACGCCTGCCGACCGTAGATGGGCATGAAGCGTACGCCCTTGCCGGTCATCCAGCGCAGGGTATCCAGGCTCCGGGATACCACGGTATCGAGCACCTCCGGATCGGAGCGGTACTGGCTCATGGCAGCCAGTTCGCCGAAAAAATCGTCCTGGGTATAGCTGCCGAAGTCACTGTTCTGGACTTCACTGTCCATCAAGTCGGGCATCAACTGGCGCAGATCGTCCACCCCTTGGTAAGCCACCCGGAAGGCGCCGCCCGTGTGCGCCGAATTGCCCCCTCGCTGCTCCCGGGGCGCCCGCTCCAGCAAGGCAACCCGCGCCCCGCTTTCGCGGGCTGAAAGCGCGGCACAAAGCCCGGCATTACCGCTACCGAGCACGATGACATCGTAAGACTGCATAGTTGCTCCTGATCAACCTGTCACACGGATATCCCACACAGCGTGCTGCCCTGACCACGACCGGCAGAGGCAGCCTGCACAGGCTTAGTGCTTGAGGAAATCGATTACCAGACGGTTAAATGCGTCAGCGTGCTCCCACTGTGCCCAGTGGCCGCACTGGCTGAACACATGCAAGCGTGCGTCGGGCAAACCGTTGAGCAACTTGAGGCTCCAGTCGATTGGCACGAAACGGTCATCACGGCCCCAGGTGATCAGGGTCGGGTTTTTGATGTCAGGCAGGTTGGCAGTGAAATCACCCATCTGGAACTTGCTCAGGTCAATGCTTTTGAGGAAGTTTTCCAGATGCTGCGGATTGGCGAGGATGCTTTTGTGGCGCAGATTGATCAGTTCTTCGGTCAGCGCCTTCGGCTCATAGACGAACACGTCCAGCATCTTTTTCAGGTTTTCCAGGCTTGGGTCACGGTATACCCCAAACAGCAATTTGATGCCTTCCATCGGCAGCGGGGTGAACAGGCTGGTGCGCCCTACGCCACCGGAACCCATCAGGATCATCTTGCCCAGACGCTCGGGGTACTCGACGGCAAAACCCAACGCACTACCACCGCCCATGGAGTTACCGACCAGGTGTGCCTTGTCGATGTCCAGGCCGTCCATCAGTGCCTTGATAGCCCGGGCATTGATCACAAAGCGGGGTTCGGCAGTCACCAGCGGGTCGGATTTACCAAAGCCGGGGCAGTCCATCAGGATGACGCGGTAGCCCGCGTCGACGAAGGCATCGACGTTACGGTGGAAGTTTGCCCACCCAGTGGCACCAGCGCCCGAGCCGTGAACCATGATCACGGTTTCTCCCTCCCCGGCTTCGTTGTAATGCATTTTCCACTCAGGGGTCTGGACGAATTTGCTGGTGTTTTCTTGGGTAAATCGACTCATGGGGATCAGTCCTTATTATGGGTTTTGTGGCGGTAGAGGCATCGCGCATCACACGCGGATGTTTGAGCCAGGCAGGAGCGCAACGGAAATGGCACAGACGCTGTTGCGCGCTCCGTGGGCGCACCGGCCAAGCGGTGGCGCCGTCTGACATGGAAAGAGCAATGACTGTGCCATTAGTCTAAAAACGCAAAATCCGTTTTTATTTATTTATTTATCAATAAGTTATAAAACAAACCAATCCGTTGCGGCCAATTTCAGGGTCATGCGCAGGTACGCGGAGTGAGATTTTTTTGCAGGTTCATCAAATTCGAAATTAAAAATATGAATCCCCTGACTCGCAACGTTCAGCAGCTCAACGTCAATCGCGGGTTGAGCGGCCTTCACGCACAGTGTGTGGATGGGCGACCCTTTAGCGTTTGAGCAGGTCCAGCGCCACGTCGACGATCATGTCTTCCTGGCCGCCGACCATTCGCCGCTTGCCAAGCTCGACCAGGATGTCCAGGGTCTTGAGCCCGTACTTGTCGGCCGCCACTTCGGCATGGCGCAAAAAGCTCGAATAGACCCCGGCATAGCCCAGCGCCAGGGTTTCACGGTCCACTCGCACCGGGCGGTCCTGCAGCGGGCGCACGATGTCGTCGGCGGCGTCCATCAGGGTGTAGAGGTCGGTGCCGTGGTTCCAGCCCATGCGTTCTGCGGCGGCGATAAAAACTTCCAGCGGCGCGTTGCCGGCGCCGGCGCCCATGCCGGCGAGGCTGGCGTCGATCCGGTCGCAGCCTTCTTCCACCGCGGTGATGGAGTTGGCCACGCCCAGGCTCAGGTTGTGGTGCGCGTGCATGCCGGTTTCGGTTTCCGGTTTGAGCACGGCTTTAAACGCACGGAAACGCTCGCGGATATCCTGCATGTTCATGGCCCCGCCCGAGTCGGCCATGTACACGCAGGTGGCGCCGTAGCTTTCCATCAGCTTGGCCTGGGCCGCCAGCTGCTCGGCGGGGATCATGTGGCTCATCATCAGGAAGCCCACGGTGTCCATGCCCAGATCGCGGGCGTATTCGATGTGCTGCCTGGAGACGTCGGCTTCGGTGCAATGGGTGGCGATGCGCACCACCCGGGCCCCGGCATTGTAGGCGGCCTTGAGGTCATGCACGGTGCCGATGCCGGGCAGCAGCAAGGTGGTGATCTTGGCGTGGCTGATCACGTCCGCCGCGGCTTCGATCCACTCCAGGTCGGTGTGGCTGGCAAAGCCGTAGTTGAAGCTGGAGCCTTGCAGGCCGTCGCCGTGGGCCACTTCAATGGCATCGACCTTGGCCTTGTCAAGTGCGCGGGCGATGTCCTGCACGTTCTGCAGGGAATACTGGTGGCGCACCGCATGGCTGCCGTCGCGCAGGGTTACGTCGCTGATATAGATTTTTTTACCGTTCATTGGGGCCTCCTCAGGCCTTGAGCATCGACAATGCCATGCGCTCGGCGGTGGCCAAGGCTGCGGAGGTCATGATGTCGAGGTTGCCGGCGTAGGCCGGCAGGTAATGGGCGGCGCCTTCAACTTCAAGGAACACCGAGGTCTTCAGCCCCGAGAATTTGCCCAGGCCGGGAATGTTCAGCGGCGCGTCTGCTGCAATGACGTCGAACTGGACTTTTTGCTTCAACCGATAGCCCGGGACATAGGCGTTGACCGCCGTGGCCATCTCTTCGATGGAGGCTTCGACCTGCGCCGGGTCGGCCGCTTCTGACAGCACAAACACCGTATCGCGCATCATCAGGGGCGGCTCGGCCGGGTTCATCACGATGATCGCCTTGCCCTTGGTCGCCCCTCCGATCACTTCGATGGCCTTGGAGGTGGTTTCGGTGAATTCGTCGATGTTGGCGCGGGTGCCGGGGCCCGCGGATTTGCTGGCGATGGAGGCGACGATCTCGGCGTAATGAACCTTGGCGATGCGCGACACGGCGGCCACCATGGGGATGGTTGCCTGGCCACCGCAGGTGACCATGTTGACGTTGAGCTGGTTGAGGTTGTGTTCCAGGTTGACCACCGGCACGCAGTACGGGCCGATGGCCGCGGGGGTCAGGTCGATCATGCGGATACCGGGTTTGAGCGCGCGCAAAAAAGCGTCGTTTTTGACATGGGTTCCGGCTGACGTGGCATCGAAGACAAAGTCGATGTCCTTGAATTGCGCCATGCGGGCCAGGCCTTCAACACCTTCGTGGGTGGTGGTCACACCCATGCGCCGGGCGCGGGCGAGGCCATCGGAGGTGGCGTCGATGCCGACCATAACGGCCATTTCCAGGTGCCTGGCGTTGCGCAGGACTTTGATCATCAGGTCGGTGCCGATATTACCGGAGCCGATGATGGCGACTTTCAGTTTGTTGTTCATGTCTGTCATCTCAATCAAAGCGCACGGAGCAACTGCCGATGCCGGCAATGCTCACGCGCAGGTTGTCACCGGCCACCACTGGCACCATCGCCGAGAGTGCCCCGGACAAAATCACTTCGCCGGCCTTGAGGCTCATGCCCAGTCGTCCCAGGGTATTGGCCAGCCAGGCAACAGCGATTGCCGGTGAGCCCATGGTCGCAGCCCCCGCGCCAGTGCCGACGATGCGGCCGTTTTTCTCCAGCACCATGCCCGTGGTGTAGAGGTCCAGCGAATTCGGGCTGATGAGCCGGTCACTGAGGACAAACACACCGCATGATGCATTGTCGGCAACGGTGTCCTGGATTTTTATTTTCCAGTCGCGGATCCGCGAATCGACAATCTCGAAACACGCCATCACCCCCTCTGTGGCCCGTAACACGTCGGCCACGGTGATCCCCGGGCCGGACAGGTCGTGCTTGAGCACAAAGGCGATTTCGCCTTCGGCCTTGGGCTGGATCATCCCGGCCATGGCGATGCTCGTGCCCTGATCCACCACCATGGCATCGGTCAACTGGCCGAAGTCCGGCTGGTGCACACCCAGCATGTCCATCACCGCTTGGCTGGTAACCCCTATTTTCTTGCCGATGATCCGCTCCCCGGCTGCAACGCGGCGGCTGATCAAATGCTGCTGGACCTGATAAGCGTGTTCCAGCGTTAGACCCGGATAGCGTTCAGTCAGCGGCGCAATGGGTTGGGCCTCAACCAGGGCGTTGAACAGCTGGTCACCTAGGTGCTGAATATCAAGTGTTGAATCGTTCACGTATCGACTCCTGCCATCGGCTTAAAATTAACGGTCAAGATGCGCGGTGATGGCCCCATAGCCTGCCGCTGCACATTCGCTATCCTGCTCTTCACTGGCACCGGATACGCCTATGGCGCCGAGCAAGCGCTCCCCCAGTTGAAACGGCAATGCGCCGCCCATGGGCACCAGCCGCGGGCGCAACATCAAGCACTGCCTGACGTGCTCGGGCGCATCGCGCAGGCGGTTGCTCACCTCCGCCGTGGGCAGGGCAAAGGACACCGCCGTCAGGGCCTTGTCCTGCGCCAGCTCGATGGTGTGCAGCGGCGCCCCGGCAGTTCTGCCGAAGGCCATCAAGTGCCCGCCGGCGTCGAGCACCGCAATGCTGACTCTCCAGCCGCTGATAGCGGCATGCTGCAGCGCGGTGTCCACCGCCAGCCGGGCAGCGGCCATGCTCAACGGATCAACCAGCCGGGTGCAGGCCACAGACCTGTCTTCATTCATACACTCACTCCCTTATTCAATGCGTTTGCCGGCTCAGTGGCCGCTTGGGCCGGGCGCAACAAAAAACAGCCCAGCGCGGGCACCAGCACCAGCGCCACCAACATGTTGCACAGGAACATAAAGGTCAGCAGAACCCCCATGTCGGCCTGGAACTTGATGGGCGAAAAGACCCAGGTGACCACACCCAACGACAGCGTCAGACCGGTAAACACCACCACGCGCCCGGTGAACATCAGGGCCTGCCGATAAGCCATCGCTAGGCTCTCGCCGCGGCGCATCCAGAACAGCGTCACGCTCAAGATATACAGCGCGTAATCGACACCGATGCCCACGCCCAGGGCTACCACCGGCAAGGTCGCGACTTTCAGGCCCATGTTGAACTGCACCATCAGGGCCTCGGCCAGCAACGAAGTCAGAATCAATGGAAGGACGGCGCAGAGCACTGCCCGCCACGAGCGGAAAGCGATAAAACACAACAGGGTCACGGCTAGGTAAACCCCGAGCAGCATCTGGGTGTTGGCGCTCTTGACCACAATATTGATGGCACTTTCGATCCCGGCATTGCCGGCAGCCATAAGGAAGGTGGCCTGCTCGTCATCGTATTGGTGCGCAAACGCCTCGGTCGTTTTGACCACCGAGTCCAGAGTGTCTGCCTTGTGATCAGAGAGGTAGGCATAGATCGACAACAGACTGCAGTTACCGTTGAACAGCTCCCGCGGTGAGCGCATGGCGGCAGCGTTGATCATCGACTGGTTCGCCGGCAGTTCATCCCACTTGAAGTTGCCCTCGTTCATGCCGACGTTGATCTTGCGCGACAGGCCAGCAATGGACTTGGTGTCTTCAACCCCCGGCAGTTCGCGCAGCCGCCACTCCAGCTCTTCCACCTTGCGCAGCGTGGAATAGTCCACGCATTGACCGGGAGGGGTTTGCACCATGATCACGAACACATCGCTGCTGGCCTGGTAGTGTTCGATGATGAACTGGTTATCACGGTTGTAGCGCGAGTCCGCCCGCAGCTCTGGGGCCCCCGGGTCAAGGTCGCCGACTTTTAGACCATGCCCCATCCACAGGGCACCCATGCCCACAGCCACGGCGCAGACCAGGGCAATTGCCGCAGCGCGCGGGCGGGTGAAGCGGGTGAACAGGCGCACCAGCGGTTGCTCGGGTTGCCCTGCAACCTCGGTTTCATGCTTGAGGCTGCGGGCAGCGGCAGCCGGCGAGACCCCGGTGAACGACAGCATGATTGGCAGCAACGCCAGGTTGGTGAAGACCAGAATCCCCACCCCTAGGCTGGCAATCAACGCCAATTCCTGAATCACCGGGACATCGACGAGGGTCAACACCGCAAAGCCCACCACGTCGGCCAACAGCGCTGTGATGCCCGCCGCAAACAGACGGCGAAAGGTATAGCGAGCGGCGATCAATTTGTGGGTGCCGCGCCCCACATCCTGCATGATGCCGTTCATTTTCTGCGCACCGTGGCTCACGCCAATGGCATACACCAGAAACGGCACCAGGATCGAATATGGATTCAGCTCATAGCCCAACAAAGGCAGCAGGCCCAGCAGCCAGACCACCCCGATCAGGGTGCACAGCTGCACCACCACCGTACTGCGCACACAGCGGGTGAACTGATAAAGGATCACACTGGTTATCAGCACCGCGGCCGCAAAGAATGCCAGCACCGAGTAAAGCCCGTCGATCAGGTCGCCCATAACTTTGGCAAAACCGCTGATGTGGATGTCCACACCATGTGCCTGGTATTGGCTGCGCAGGGCCTCCAGGCTATCGGACAACTGCTTGTAATCGAGCGCCTCGCCGGTTTTCGGGTCGATGTCCAGCAACGGCAAATACACGATGCTCGAACGCAGGTCACGGGCCACCAGCTGGCCTATCTCCCCTGAGCGCTCGACGTTTGCACGCAGGTTCTCCAGGCTCGCCGGGCTGCCATCGAACCCGTCCGGCACCACCGAACCACCGTCGAAACCGTCTTCGGTCACACCTTGCCAGCGCGTGGTGGGGGTCCAGAGCGAACGCATAAAGGCACGGTCGACACCGTTGAACAGGTACAACTCATCATTGAGCTGGCGCAGGGTTTCCATGTACCGGGCGTTGAACACATCGCCCTCTTCGCGCATGGCCACGGCGACCCGCACGGCGTTGCCGGCCCCTTTGAGATCCCGGGCATGCTCCAGATAGTTCAGGGTAAAGGCATGATGCGCCGGAATGGTTTTGGCATAGCTGGCGTTGAGTCGAACCTGGCTGGCCGCCACGGCCAGTAACACTGTGACGATCAGGCAAAAACCCACCACCAGCCAGCGATGGTTGAACAACAGGCGCTCCAGGCGGTTGCCCGAGGACGTGTCAAAGTCCGCCAGGGAGGCGATAGCAGTAAAGCCATCGTTATTACTGATAGCCATAGTCTGTGACCTTCTTCTGTACCGGCCGACTTAGCGCAAGGCGCTCGGAGGGAAACGAGTAATACCGTTAGTGCCAACCGCCAGGCTGCCGCCATCTGGCGTCGCCAGCAGCGCAATCAGCGGAAAACGCTGTTCGGCGGAGACCGCGCGAAAACTGCGGCCGTCGTCACGGCTGATCCAGCCCTGCCCCGACTCATCGGCCAGCAATATCGAGCCATTACGCAACTCGGTGGCCGCGGTCAGGCTTTTGTTTGTTGCCAGTTTCACGGTTTGCCAGCTGGAACCTTGGTCGACCGAACGCAACAGATTCCCGCGCAGACCGAAGACCAGCAGGCTGTTGTCGCCAGAGGCCAGCAAGCCGAAAAAACTTCCGTCATACGGCCCCTGTAGACGGCTGACAGCATTGAGATCTGTGCCGCTGGACATCAACGTCCCCTGCTCACCTGCCAGGTAAAGCCGGCCATTGCTCTGTTGCACGGAGTTCAAGTGCTGCGACTCGCTGCCATCGAGCACGCTCAGCGCCGGTTGCCAGTGCCGGCCTGCGTCCCGGGTGCTGAACGCCAGGCCATAGGCGCCCACCGCCAGTGCCTGTTCAGCACTGATGCAGTGCACCGCCAGAAAAGGCTTGTCGGCCCCTTCGGCCACCAGGCGGCGGGCTTCATCCAGTTGATCCGGGTCCTGGCGCGCGTGCAGGATGGCGTTGGCCGCCTGCACGCCGTCCAGTTGCCGGGTCCAGTTTTTGCCGCCGTCGCGGGTCACGAGAATCACCCCGCGATGGCCCACAGCCCAGCCATGGGCACTGTCGGCAAAACACAGCCCGGTCAGACTGACCGTGACCGGCACATTGGCTTGCTGCCAGTGCTGGCCTTGATCGTCCGAGTACAGGATATGACCGCGCACGCCGGCGACCACCATGCGCTCGCCCGCCATCGCAGCAGCATTGAGCGCCGAGTGGCTGGCCAACGCCGACAGCACCGACTTCTGCTCCAGGGTGTCCGGAGCGTTTCGGCCTGCGGCCACCGTGCCGGTTGCCAGCACGCCCGCGATCACACCCGCAAGGACCTTGCACACCCACCCATTATTTTTGTTATTCACCATATACCTCCGGTAAGACCGGTAAGGGCTCCCGTTCGGAAGCCCTCGCCAGGAACATCAGCGGGCGCTCATCTTGGTCAGCGATTCAGGCGAGAAATAACTTTCACGACGGCGTTCCGTGATCGCGTACTGCTCGTTGCCCGCATCGCCCAGGGCACAGTTGTACATCCAGGCCTTGGTCCGGTGGTCATGAAAGAAGCCGGTGCAATAGTTCACGGTCGCGGGGATATCCGGGGCTACGAAAGGTGTGGCCAGGGCCGTGCGCCACAAGGTGCCTTCGGCATCCCAACCGTCGATGATCGCGTTGCCCCAGGTGTCCTCGTCGTAATAGAACTTGCGCTTGGGCACCGCGTGGCGCTTGCCCTCTTTGAGGGTCGCTTCGACTTCCCAGACGCGGTGCAGCTCCCAGCGCATAAAATCAGGGTTGACGTGACGCTTGGACATGACCTTTTCATCAGCGTTGGCCAGCAACCCGTTGTTGTTGTACGGGATGATCATTTCCTTCTTGCCGATCAGTTTCCAGTTGTAGCGCTCGGGCGAACCCGTGCCGCCGGAGTTCTCATCGACGAAGTTGACGCCCGAAGCCACCGGGTTCGGGGTATCGAAGTTGATACTCGGCGCACGACGCACCCGGCGCTGGCCAGAGAGGTATTGCCACAGGGTGCGGCCCTGCACGTAGTCGGTCACGTTATGCACCATCAACGCCTCGCCCGCGCGAAACGCCGGGGCATAGGTCAGCTGTATGGCCATCATGTAGTTGATGCCGGAGGAGTCCGCAGAGCCCTCTTTGAAGTAGTACGGGTACTGCGCCTCGTCCTCGGCTGCGGTCGCCAGGATCCGTTGACCATCTGCCGTGGTGGTCCATACCTTGTATTTGGTGTGGGTAGACTCACCGCGCCACAACAGCTGGTGATTCCACTGCACCTCGACACCTGATTGGGGGATCGGGAACGGCACGCCGCCATAGGCCCCCTTGACGATCAGGCCATCGCTTTCAAGGCGCGCGTTGGTGGCATTCTTCAACGTGTTGTCGTACACCCACTGCGGTGCCGTGGCCGTGCGACGCGTCGGGTAGACGTCGATGCGGAACGTTTGGGGGTTGTCCTTGAACAGCTGGATCACACCGTCGCTGAGCTTGCTCTGATATTGCGCCAGGTTGGCCGCCGTGATGCTGTACAGCGGTTTGTCCTGACTGAACGGGTCGTAAGCGCGGTGCCCCTGCTGATAGCCAGCCGGTATTGTCGTGTAGCCTCCGGACCAGGCCGGGATGCTGCCGTCAGCGTTTGCACCGCGCTCGGCCCCCAGCGGTGTCAGGGTGGTCTTGAGTGTCTGGGCCTGCTCGGCGCTTACGCCCGCGTAGGCAGACATGACAGCCAGTGACAGGCTCAGGCTGGTCAACAACTGAGTGATTTTATTTTTATGCATGTCCAATACTCAGAATGTGTGGGAAACGCTGAAAGACACAAAGTCCCGATCGGCATTGGTCTGTTTGAATGTCCTGATGCCGTCGATATTGATCGGCCCGGACGGTCCGTAGTACCCGTTATAAGCCAGGGTGAATGTCACCGATTTGAGGTACTCCGCCGACACGCCGAGGTTGTAATCGCCGCCCTTGGCCTGGCTGAAACCGCCGACCGCCGACGAGCGCCCGTCGATGCCGTAGCTAAAACCCATGGGCACTGTCAGGTCGATGCCATCCATGACCTGAAAGTAGGTCGGGGTAAAGGCAACACGAACCGCAGTGGCGTCCCGGGTGGAGTTTGGATCGAGGTTTTCGCGGTTTTTCTGGATGCTCAGGGTCCGGTTCCAGGCCAGCTCGGCCATCAGGGTGGCGGTGTCCCAGAAGCTGCCGGTCGGCATGATGTAAATCATGTTGGCCTGCGCGTGAGCCGTGCGCCCTACCGCATAAAGCGGGTTATTGTGATTGTTGTGATCACCGGTCAGGTCGGTCACCGTCAGGCTTACCAGCGGGGCGTTGTCCCGTACCGAGGTCTCGAACGCAACGTTGACGTCACCAAAGCCGCGTGTAGCACTGAAACCGTAGGCGCGGATGTCCTCTGCGAAGACAAGTTCGTACTCGCCGATCTTGTCAGGACGGCCACCGGCATTGAGCCCGGGGCGCAGCTGGGTCTGGAAGTCCTTATCGTGGTAGTTGATCGCATAGAGGCCAAAGTCGGTATCCAGTGCCTCGGAGCGGTAGCGCAACTGGGTGCCCCACTGGCCGTTGTTCCGAGCCTCGATATCCCGGCCACGGTAGAACGAAGCAGCCGGCACGCCATCGGGAAAGCGCTCCACAACGATCCGTTCCCCACCGGTATCCAGCAGGTCGGCCGGGCTGAAGTAACTGCCCGCCCCCGGAATACGGGTACGTTTCCATTCAAATTGGTAGTAGCCGCCCACCGAGACGGTCGGGGTAACCTGCAATTGCGTGGAGAACTGTTTAACCGGCAACCCCAGTTCTTTGAACTGGGAGTTGGGTACGGTCAACGCGCGGACTGCATCAATGGGCTGCTGGCCTGCGGCAATCCCGTTGGAGCCAAAGAACAGGCTTTCGCCGTAGATCAGCGAGTGCTGACCCAACCGGGACACGCCCCACATCTCATCGCCCAGATCGTAATTGGCGTAGACAAACGCATCTCGGAACTCCGCCTCACGCCCGTGCAGGTTGCGGGTACCACGGGTGAACTGGTCGTAACGCACCGTATAGGAGTTCACCGTTTGCGGGGAGGTGTTATCTGTGCCCCGGTTGTAGACTTCGTCGTACCAGGCCGCACCGCTGACACGCATCCCCACCTTTTGGTATGACAGGTCGAATTCGGAAAACAGGTCAAGGCGATTGGAAATCATGCCCTTGCTGAAGTTGCGGTCCCCGTCGTCCAGGTTCGCGTCGGCGGTCAACTTGCTCTGCCGGTCTTTGACTCGCCAGGCATTGGAGTACTTGACGTTGGTATCGAAGCGGACTTTCAGGTCCTTGTTGCCGGTATCAAAATCAAACGCCTGCACCGTGGTTAAAACCGAACACCCCAGCAGCGCCGTTGCCAGTCTGGTCAACAGCAGACGCTGATCAAACGGGCGCGCACAGCCAAGAACCAGGTTCCTAGAAGTAGACATTCAAGACCTCTTCGGCCATAAGCCGTATTTTTGTTTTTATGGGCCGTCGTCTGCTCAACAGCGGCCGGGTCTTACCGGGAGCAAATCGCTACTCCCGGTACAGCTGTTCAGTCGTGAATTGACACCGCCTCACGGCCAAACATCATCGGTGGCAGTTGCTGCCCTAGCAGATACGCACCGAGCATCCCGGCAGTGTCATCAGCGTTCTGGGTAATGTGGTTAGCGGCGGCGATCACATCGCGCAGGATCCGCTGCAGCGGGTTGTTCAGGTAAATACCGCGCGCCGATGTGGCCTTGAACAGCAGCATCACCGCCTCTTCGCAATCGCGACCGACCCGGGCGATATCGAGCATGTAGTGCACGCGGTCGCTGGCCGGGACCAGTTCGCGGCGCTCAACATACTCGGTGCTTTCGGCCAGCATTTGCAGCAGCCGAGCACGTGCCGAACGCACGCGGACCACCGCATTGCCCAGACGGTCCTTGACGTAAGGGCTCAGCGCCGCATTGCTGCCGTCGGCGGTGTTGGTGCGCACGCTCATCTGGCGGATGTACTCATCGATCCCGCCCTGGCCGATACCTACGATCAGCGCCGATACCGCACCGAAAAATATCTGGTTGAACGGAAATAGGTAGTTGGCAGGACGATCGCTGTAGCTGTAGTCGATCAGGCTGTGAGCACGGTGGTAGGGTACGAAGGCTTCTTTGATAATCAGGCTCTTGCTGCCGGTACCGGCCAGGCCGAAGACATGCCAGTCATCCTCGATGACCCACGCAGAGCTGGGCACCAGCATCGATAAGCGGTCGATCACGGCGCCGTTGGCATCGCGTCGCAGGCCACCGAGGAAGGCCCATTTACCGTGGTCGCAACCACTGGAGGTTTTCCAGGTGCCGCTGATGTTGTAACCACCCTCCACTTCTTCAACTTTACCGAACGGCGGGTAGGAGGACGCAGTGATGACCGTGTTGTCTTCACCCCATGCGTCGAGGCAGGCCTGTTGTTCCAGAGAGCCGTACTCCCACTGGTGGATGCCCAGGATCATCATGTTCCAGGCGCTGCTTGCACAGCCACGCCCCAGCTCCATCAGCACCTTGTAAAACACCGCCGGGTTCATTTCCCAGCCGCCGTACTGCTTAGGCTGCAAGATCTTGAAGAAGCCCGCGGCGACGAACGTGGCGATGGTTTCACGGGAAACCATACGGTTGCGCTCAACCGAATCGGCTTTTTCGATCAACATCGGGATCAACTCACGCGCACGCTCCAGCAGTTGCGCTTCGGTTGGAATCACCTCGGTGCCCAGAGGCCCGGTTTGTTTGACGAAGTTGTTCATAGGTCTGTTATCTCTTGTTTTATTGTTATGCCGGCGTGCCAAGATCGGCCCGGGTGTTACTTGAGCGTGGCGAACTTGCTGTTGAAGTAGACCAGGGCCCCGTCCTGCTCCTGCAGGCCTCGCACACCAATCACTTCACCGATGAACATGTCGTGGGTGCTGGCGGGGATCACTTCGGCCAGTCGGCACTCAAAGCTGACCAGGGCGTCTTCGAGCAGCGGTACTCCGCTGATGCCCGGCTCCCAGTTGCCTTCGGCGAAGCGCTGTTCGCCGGCTACGCCCTCGACCATGCCGGCAAAGCGCTTGGCGATCACTTCCTGGTCATGGGCCAGCACATTGATGCTGAAGGCCCCGGCCCGCTTGATCAGTTCATGGGCGCGAACATTGCGGTTCACACAGATCAGCAGCCGCGGCGGATCGGCGGTGATCGAGCACACGGCCGTGGCGGTCAGGCCAGCTCTTTCGCTGTCCGTGCCGCTGGCGATGACCACGCAGGCACCGGCCAGATGGCGCATGCCCTTGCAGAAATCCGCAGTCGCAACCATCGGTGGAGTCACCCGCGGCGTACTGCTCGATTGAATGGCGTTTAACATCTGGAATACCTCACTGTGTCATGGGCATGGGTGGCCCTTGATGCTTGATCAATGCACGGTCCGGCAACTGGCCGATACTTAAAGGACGATGTTGCGCTTGTGGCCCCAGTCGCTCATTTTGCTGAACGCTTTGACTTCCCAGTGCTGCTCATCAATCACTACGCCACCCCAGCCCATTTCGAAGTTGAAACCTGAGGGGGTCTGGGCATAGAAGGAGAACGTCTTATCGTTGGGGTGGTGCCCCAATTCAAGGACGATCGGGATGCCCGCCTTGATGCAGCGGTCATAGGCCATGCCCACGTCGTCCATGTTTTCCACCTGCACCATGAAGTGGTTCAGAATCTTGGGGGACGGGGCCTGGGCCGTGGCGATGGAGTGGTGACGACCGGTGGCGGTATGAAAGAACGTAGCGTCTACCACCATTCCCGGTTTGACCTCCTCACGGATGTAGTCGCTCACCCGCAGCTTCAGGACATCCTGGTAAAAGCGCACGGTCTGCGGGCCGTCCTTGGCAAACGGGAGGATGTGACCTATGCCCAGTTCGCCGGTGACGAACTTGCCTTTAAGCACCTTGGAATGGAACACGTCATTGAGGCCGGCTTCACGATGGCCGAAGAAAAACTCGTGCGTGAAACCGTTCGGGTCCTGGCAGCTGTAGGCTTTCTCGACCATCCGCCGCTGTAGCAGTTCGTCGGACAGCACCTCCACTGCAACCCCTTTTTCACGCACCTCGGCAACGTAACTTTGCAGCGCCTGCTCACTGCGAAACTGCCAGCCCGCAACCAGAATGTCGTCGATGGGGTTCTGCTCAAGAAAAAAACGCTGGGCATATTCGTCCATGCGCAACGTCAGCCCATGCTCATCGCGACTGGCGACTTGCATGCCGATAATGTCGGTGGCGAGCCATTGCCACTTATCCAGGTCACTGACCCCGAATCCTGCGTAGGCCAACGCGTGTATTTCTGCCACTGCCTGCACCTCATCTTGTTTTTGTTGTCCTGCCTGCTTCAGGAAATCCCATGAAGGAGCAGCCGTGACAAGGACAAGAGCAAGCGCTGTGCCAGCTATCAGCATCACCCCGAATAAAATAAATACATCTCAATATTCAACAAGTTAAAAAAACAAAAGACGTATTCAGCCGTTTTTTCGCTAACATCGCGCAACAGTGCTCAATTAATAAAAATCGGAATTTATGAATTTCATTCAAGGATTTTCATGAATCCTGACCATTTGGCGGACAGGCTCGGGACGGATAGCGCAGTCACTAGGCTTATGTTTAAGTACGCGCAGCCACTTGCCGCGCCACGCCCTCGGCAACACCATGTTGGGCACGCGTTTGGCTTCGGTTTATCGTTAATATTCAAATAAAAACAAAAGGCTTATCAGATGAGTACACCCTCGATCGAGGCTGATGCGCCCGCGCATCAATCGAGCAGGCGCAGCGGTATCAACATCATCACTGACTTGCGCTTCCCGGATATGCAGGACCTGGTAGACCGGCTTTATTTCAACCCCCAGGAGGGGCTGATCTGGCTGGACGACAAGCGCATGATGCTCATGCATGTCGAAGCCTTCGGCGCCTTGCGCCAGGAACTGCTGGAAAGTAATGGCGTGGAGTACACCCGCGGCGTGCTGACCCGGGTCGGCTACCTGACAGGTCAGCGCGATGCCGACCTAGCGATCAAGGCTCGGGGCGCCGGCAATGAACTCGACATCGTCGCTGCTGGCGGCCAGTTGCATTCATTGTCGGGGGTCGTCCAGGTAGCCCCTGTATGCATCGAGTTCGACCATGCCAAAGGCTTTAAATACAGCGAATTCACATGGAAGCGCTCGGTTGAAAGTGACGTGCATATCGCCGCCAACGGCTCCAGCACCGACCCCATTTGCTGGATGGAAGTGGGTTACAGCTCTGGTTTCATGAGCCGCCTGATGGGCCGCCGCCTGCTGGCCCGTGAGACGGAATGCCAGGGCTGCGGGCATGACGTGTGCCGCGTCGTGGTCAAGCCCGTCGAGGATTGGGACAACACCGAGGACGACCTCAAGTACTTTCAGCCGAGGGTCAGCGACCATCGCCGCAGTCAACCGCTCAAGCCTGTGCCCAAGGTTGTGACGCCATCACCTTTTGGCCTGGGAGACCAGCAATCCGTCAACGCCGATCTGGCCCGTCCAGTGGGCAGCTCGGCGGCCTACCACCTGGTCATGCATAAAATTCTGCGGGTGGCGGGCACCCATGCCACGGTATTGCTGCTGGGAGAAAGCGGCGTGGGTAAAACCATGTTCGCCCACGAGTTGCACCGTAACAGCCTGCGCGCCCATACCCCCTTTGTTGAGATCAACTGTGCCGCGATCCCGGAGCAACTGATCGAGTCAGAACTGTTCGGGGTTCAGCGCGGCGCGTACTCCGGGGCCACCGAGGCGCGCCCGGGGCGGTTTGAAATCGCCCACGGCGGCACGATTTTTCTGGATGAGATCGCAACGTTGAGCATGACCGCACAGGGCAAACTGCTGCGCGTGCTGCAAAGCGGTGATCTGGAACGCCTGGGCAGCAACAAAACCATCAAGGTCGATGTACGGGTCATCGCCGCCACCAACGAAGACCTGGCCAAGGCGGTCAAGGCGGGACGCTTTCGCAGCGACCTGTTCTATCGGTTGAACGTGTTCCCGGTGACCATCGCACCGTTGCGCGAGCGCAAGGACGACCTGCCCTTGTTGCTCGACACGGTCATGCGCAAATTGAGCACCTTGCATGGCCGGCACCTGGCCGGAATCACGCCAAGGGCACTGCAAGTGATCCTGGACTATCACTGGCCGGGCAATATCCGGGAGTTTGAAAACGTCATTGAGCGCGCGGTGATCCTCTCCGACGCCGGCGACCTGCTGGATATACGCCACCTGTCGGGGCTCGATGCTCTGGGTGGACAGCCCGAACGCATTGGCACCGTGGGCTGGGAAAGCGGCCCGGCCATCGGCATTCGCATGCCGGACAACCCGCCAAGCGTGGTATTGGCCCAACAGGAGAACGCCAGCCACGAGCAGTTGCTAGCCGTGGCGCAGCGTGCCTTGCAACGTGGCCCTGTGCGCCTGAGACTCATCGAGGAGGTGTACATCGAGGTGGCCATGAAACTCAGTGACAACAATATCTCCCGGGCTGCAACCCTGCTGGGCCTCAGCCGTGCGCAACTGGATTATCGGGTGAAAAAAATGTCGCAGGACGAACCTGATTCGCACTGAGCCCCTGAACAACAGCGCCGGCTCGATGAGCCGGCGCTATTGTCGTGCCTGAACGGGGGGGATCAGGACTCAGATGAAAGCTTCGCTGGAGTTCACTGAGGTGCAGAAGCGCGCAATGCTGCCCATTGAGTTTTCATGCTCCTGCGCCGATGGCGAAGCGCAGCAGTCTTCCAGCACCACCACATCAAAGTCACGGTCGTGGGCGTCGCGTACCGTGGCCTGCACCACGGCCTGAGTGCTCACCCCACTGCAGTAAATCTTCTCGATGCCTTCACGGCGCAACAGCAGTTCCAGGCCTGTGGCGTAGAACGGCGAAACCCGGTGTTTGACAATGTCCCAATCCTTGCCGTGTGGCGCCAGCTCATCATGCACGGCACCACCCCAGGCATCCTTTTTCAAAATACCGTTCTTGGCGATAGGGCCGAACACTTGCGAGTCCGGGTTGGCTTCACGATGGTCATCGGAAAACGCGACCCGCACATAAGCCACCGCAATACCTTGGGCACGGGCTTTGGCAATAGCCGCAGCAGTGCGGGAGATAATCTCCCTACTGCGCACTTGTTCGCCAAGCGGGCCTTTTCCACTGGCACCGTCGGGGTGTACCAGGTCGTTTTGCATGTCCAGAACCAGATAGATACTTTTCATGTTTACTTTTCTCTCAGTTGAATCAGTCGCACCACAGTGCGCCGTTGATATCGAGGATTTCGCCGCTGATAAATCCTGCCTTGTCCGACAGCATGAAGCTGACCGCCGCCGCCACTTCGTCGGCACGGCCCATGCGGCCAAGGGGAATCAACGCACGCAGGTTTTGCGGAAAAGAATCGGTCATGTCAGTGGCGATCGGCCCGGGCGCAACGGCATTGACCCGTACGCCCGAGCTTGCCAGTTCCTTGGCCAGAAACAGGGTCATGGTGTGCACCGCAGACTTCGACATGCCGTAGGCTACGCCAGCGGCGCTGGCCTGCTCAGCGGCATCAAGCCAGGGCCGGGCATTGCCGCCATTCTTACCGACCACCGAGCCGATATTGACGATGCTGCCGCGCTTGCGCTCGGCCATCAGTTGGCCGATCAACTGGCAGGGAACCAACGTCCCGAGGACGTTGACCCGCATCACCCGTTCAAACTCAGAAACCTTGAGCTCCAGCGCACTGCCGGAGGACAGGACCCCGGCGACATTGACCAGCGCGCAGATCGGGCCCATATGCTCCTCGATCTCGTCCACGGTATCGCGTACTGCAATGCGTGAAGCCACGTCGCAGGAATAAAAGCGCGTGTTGGCGGGCAACGTCGCAGGCGAGGCCAGGTCGAGCGCAGCCACCTGATAGCCCTCACGGCTCAGCAGCCTGCACACCGCACTGCCGATGGAGCCTCCTGCCCCGGTCACCACGGCAACGTTCATTGTGCGCCCCGCTGCTGTGCAGCCGCCTGGCCAGCCAGGCGACCGAATACCAGGCCCTTGAGGACCGATGTACCGCCTGCGTAATTACCGAAGTACATGCCCACCGTCTCCCCGGCCGCGTACAGATTGCGAATCGGATCGCCGTCGACGTTGACCACTTGAGCCTGCTCGTCCACCTTCAAGCCGCCAAATGTGAAGACGTTTGCCGAGATGATCGGATAGGCGAAATAAGGGCCGCGATCGAGCGCTAACGCCCAGTTGCTTTTCGGCGGTTCAAGCCCGACCGTGGCCAGGCCATCAACCTGCAATGGCGTATACTCGCCAGGGCGGCAGGCCGCGTTATAACTCGCGACTGTCTGCTCCAGCGCTGCAGGCGCGATGCCCAGCCTGGCAGCCAGTTGCCCCAGGGTGGGTGCCTCGATGGCCGGCTGATCGGTGCGAATCGCCAACCGGTAGTTGGGCACATCCTTGACCTTCTGATCGAGAATGACCCAGGCAATTCCTTCGTCCTGCAGATAAATCTGCCGGGTGACCCGCTCATACCAAGCGTCGACCGTACCCGGTGCCTCATCGGTGAACCGCAACCCTTGTTTGTTCACCAGCACGCCGTAGGGGAAAACGAAAATCGACGGTTCGGAAATCCCCGAGCGCGGATCAACCGGCTCGGCATGATAGCTTCCGTACTCGCCGCTGGGCGCGGCGCCAACGTCAAGCGCCATCTGAATCCCTTCGCCACGATTGTAATAAGCGCCCTTGCACACCGGGCGTAGAAACACCGAGCGCGGCCCCAGATAACGCCCCAGCATTTCGGCATTGCCTTCAAAGCCTCCACTGGCCAGGACCACGGCACCGTTGAATATCAGCTCACCCCGTTGCCGCGACAGCGCCCGGACTCCGCTCACTCGGTCCAGGCCTGCGGTGACCAGTTGGCGACCCGAGGTTTCATAGAAAAATTCCACACCCAGGGTTTCGGCCTTGCTCGCTAGGGCTTCAACGATGGCCTCGCCGCCGCCCACGGGCAGCAAGCGTGGTTGAGTGCTGGTCAGAAATTGAGTGGGCAGGAAATCGAACTTGACCCCGTTGCTTTTCAGCCACTCGATGGTCCCTGCGGCCTGCCCGGCGAACGTGCTGATCACACTGGCATCGATCGATGCCAGCGCACGGGTTTGCACGGACCAGTCAGCCCGCTCAGCCAGCGTTTCGGCCACGAAATCGGGGTCTTGATAGTAGCCGGAGTGCTCCGCCAGAAACGTATCGAAGTCATCGGTGACTTCATGATGGCTCTTCATGCGCAGATACGCTTCTGTAAAGCGGCTCTGGCCACCGCGCTCCTCACGGGTCGCCCGTTCCAGAACCGCCACCCGCAGCCCGTGCTCGGCGCCTGCAACGGCTGCCGACAGGCCCGCCACGCCGCAGCCCACTACGATCAGATCAAAGTTCAACTCAGCCATTGGGTAGTTCCTCTTTTTGTGGTCAGCACTATAAGAACTGGTATAAAGACGTTCGAGCGGGCGCAAGCTAATGGGCTTTTTGGAAAAGGCGAAAAACGATGGACAGACTCTGGGCGATGCAGATATTTGTGCGGGTAGTGGAATGCGCCAGTTTCAGTCGCGCCGCCGAATCCCTGAATATCGCCAATGCCACCGCAACATCCAGCGTGCGCAACCTGGAGAGCTACCTGGGGGTCACACTGCTCTCCAGAAATACCCGCTCATTGCGCATAACCGATGATGGCGAGGCCTATTTCGAACAGTGCAAAAAGGTGCTGCAGCAAATTGACGAAATGGAAGCCCAGGTGCGCCAGAAGAAAGGCCAGGTCGGCGGCCGGTTATGCATCGAATCACCTGCAGCCTTTGCCCGAGCATTGATCTTCCCCGCGCTGCCCGCCTTCACTGCGCAACATCCGGGCTTGTCGGTGGCCCTGCGCCAGACCGACCATGCCCAGGACCTGATTGCAACTGGCACGGACGTCGCCATTCGCATTGACTTGGTCAACGACTCCGACCTGGTGGCCCGCCCCTTGTATCAGGCGCACTATGTGGCGTGCGCGGCGCCAAGCCTGCTGGACCGGATCGGCACCCCGCAACACCCCGGCGAGCTGCAGCCGCAACACTGCCTGGGTATTTTCGGCGCTTGCCGCTACTCGGCTTCGGACTGGACTTTTGACAACGGTGCCGAGCAATACCGCCTGACCCCCGACGGCGAAATGCACTTCAACAGTTCGGATACGCTGATCCAGTCGGCACTGGCCGGGCGCGGGATCATTTATGTGCTGGACGTCTTCGTCAACGGACTGCTCGCCAGCGGAGCTCTGGTTGAGTTGTTCCCCCGGTGGACGACCGGCAACCGCAACTTCTACGCTGTCACCCCCAAGGCGCGTTTTGTCGCCCCCCGCACCCGCGCCTTCATTGATTTCATGCTGGGAACCCTTGACGCGCAGCGCCGCCCGGCCCACAACGCCCACGTCACGGTGCGCCAGGGCCGCCGTGGCAATGCCTAGGGCTGCGGACCCAAGGCATCGAGCAAGGCGGGAAGCAGGCTTTCCCAGGGAGCCGCGATGCCCAGGGTGGCAACCTTGAATATGTCCGCCTCCGGGTCCGGGTTAATCGCCACGATCCGGCTATCAAGGCTGACACCGGCAAGGTGCTGCAAAGTGCCAGAAATCCCGACGGCTAGGTACACCTGCGGGCTGACGAACTTGCCCGAAACCCCGACCTGACGCAGCACCGGAACCAGGCCGGCATCGACTGCCGGAAGGCTGCCACCTAGGCTTGCGCCAAGTCTCAGCGCCAGCGCTTCAAGCAATCCGAAACCCTGCTCGTTGACCCCGCGCCCACCGGACACCACAAGGTTCGCCCCCTCCAGCGGGGGCAGGCGCTCAACACTCTCGCGCTTGTCCAGCGCAAGTTCGCACGGCAACGGATCGTCCAAGTCGATCGTGCAGACAGGCACGGTTGCAGGCGCGCCGGACTCTCCACGAGCCGCCCGCAGGCACGCAAAAGCAAGCCCTGACTCAACCTGCAAGGTGATCCGTAGACGTCCGCCCCAGGCGGCGCGCTCGGCAAAAATCGCTTCGCCCTCAACCCGCAGACTCAAACAACGGCCAAGATGCTGCCCATCAAGCAGATCCGCCAACAAGGCTGCCAACTCCTCGCCCGCGGGGCCCGGCGGGAGCAGAACCAGTTGCGTTTCACTTACGCCGGACAGGATGCCCGCTAGCGCTTGGGCGACGGCACAGGCCAGCACGTACGGGTCTTCAACCGCCAGCAAATCGGGGTGCAGCACCTGACACACCGTTTTGGCCCCCGCGCTGGCAGCCACCTCGATTGGCCTTGAGCACGCCTGCGGGCCGATCAGCATCACCGCAAATCCGTCCGCACCGGCCAACTGCTGACCTGCCGCAAGGGCCGTATCCAGTGCCTGCTCGCCCCACGCCTGAGGAATAACCAGCAGCAGTTTCATCGGTATACCCCCTGTTCCTTGAGCCAGCCGATCAGTGACCGGGCCTGGTGCGTATGATCTCCACTGATCCACTGACAGTCCCCTGCGCGTGTCACCACAGGGGCCGTCTCTAGGGCCAGCAACCTTGGCCCGGGCATGATCGCGACGGGCGCCGGTATGCGGGTAAATGTCATGCGCTTGGCCGCCATCACGTTTTTCATCAAAGGGTGGCGCAGCTTGTTACGCTTTCCATTGGTGACGCTCGCCAGCAATGGCTGATCCACCGTTAACCACTCTTCGCGCGTGCCCTGCTCGCGCATCAGCAGCAGGCGTTCGCCTTCCCATTGGCCGATCTGGGTCATCGCCAACTGCCGGCGCCGCAAGCAGTGCGCCAACAAGGTCGGAATGCTGCCCTCGTCCAGGTCACCCAGCTCGCGCCCCACCAACACCAGTTCATGCCGGGCAAAATATTGATCAATGACCGTCGCGATCTGCCTAGCGCTCTGACGGCTATTCCACAGCTGGGCCGGCTGTAAATCCAAGGCATGCAGCGTGTCCGGGAGAAATGCCGCGACGCTGCGCAGCAGGTTTTCCGTGTTGGGACCTTCCAGTAGCAAGACATCGATGCCTGTTTCGGGGTTGGCATCACGCAGCTTAAGCGCAACCTCCAGTGCAGCTTCGTCAAAGGGGCTGAGCAGGCGCCTGGCGCTGCTGCCTTCTTCGCGAATTTGCGCGTGACTGTCGAGGCTGATGGGGTGCAAGGTGAAGCGCATATCGGCGACGCCCGCCAGCAGGACCAGGATCTTCATGAGAGCTCCCCGCCCGGCGTACGCGCATTGGCCCCGGCCAGCCGCCCGAACACGGCAGCTTTACCCAATGCCGAGCCGGTCATATAGGCCGCGCCATGGAAGCCACCGATCATTTCACCTGCTGCAAGCAACCCCTCGACAGGCTCGCCGAATACGTCGATGACGCGCAAATGGGCATCGACCACCACACCACAATAGGTGCCAAATACTGCTGCTGTGGACGGGTAGGCATAGAACGGGCCGTGTTCGATGGTGCGCAGTTCGCCATGTTGATGCACAAGGTGCTGGCGTCCGAACCAGGGGGTACGCCCATTGCGTACAGCATCGTTATAGGCGCTGACTTCAGCCAGAAAAATATCTTGCGGGACATCTATTAAGCGTGCGAGATGTTCCAGGCTTTGTGCTTCGACAAACAACCCCTCTTCAAGCCGGCGCGTGAAGTCCAAGATGCGGATCTGATTGTCGCCACTGTGCATGATGGCGTGGTCGAGGATCTGATAACCAACACCGAAACTCTGCTGCATCACGGCATCGCCCAGCAGTTTGTATGACTGGGATTCATCGACAAAGCGCTTGCCCTCCTGGTTCACCGCGATTGCGCCCTTATAAACCGCCAGGCAAGCATGGTGGTTGTGCTCATCTATCGGGTGTTTGCCGAACGTGCCTTTGATATAGGACATATCACGTACATCGGCGCCCAAAGCCCAGGCCATGCGCAATCCGTCGCCCTCATTGCCCTCGCCACCGATGAACACCGCATTATCGTACTGCGGGGCGAAGCGGTGGATAAGCTCACGATCCTGGACAAACCCGCCACTGGCCAGCAACACGGCGTGGCGAGCACTGACCTCCAGGGTTTGCCCCTCGAGCTCAACGCTGGCACCGCTTACACGGCCGTTATCTGCGCGCAATAAACGCCGGGCACGGCTGTGCAGCCAGACCTGCACGTTGCCCGTAGCCAGGGCCGCGCGCTGTAACTGGCGCACCATGTCTGCCGGGTCGACGTTATGCACCCGAGGTACCGATTGCCCGGACGCGGCCTCGATCACATCGTAAAACGCGACCCCGTGACTCTTGAGCCACTCAAAGGTTTGCAGTTGATTGTCAGTGTACAACCTGACCAGTGATTCATCGCATTCGCCCTTGCCGACATCGACCATGTCGCTAAACAACAATTGCGCCGAATCCTCAATCCCGTGACGGAGCTGCAGATCCGTACCGGCGAACGCCAGGCAGCCCCCGCTCATGGCCGACGAGCCACCGGTTTGCGCGGTTTTTTCCAGCACCACAACCTGCAGGCCCGCCTGCGCTGCACTAAGTGCCGCGCAAAAACCCGCCAGGCCACCGCCAATCACCAAAAAGTCACATGTCGTGTGTTTCATGCCCAATCACCCGATTCAATAAACGAGCTCAAGCCATAAAACTCGAACACTTCTCGAACACGCGCCGTCGCCGGGCGAGCGGAAAAATAGCCATGGTTGCACGGCCGGGTTCCCAGCGCGCGACGCAAGTCCACCATGGCTTCGGCCTGTTTGATCCAGGCACCCAGCGAGTCGAGCACGGGCACGCCATCCACTTCGTTGATACCGTGCCTCGCCAGCAGCACGTTCAGCGGTGCCTCGCCGGGGATGATGACCTCGGCCCCCGTGGCGATAAGCCCACGGGCTGCGGTGCGGAAACGTTCAATCAGCTCACTCGGATCATCGAACGCAGCCAGCACATCGGCGAAGTGAAAGCCCACGTGCCGGATCCCCGCCAGCCGCTCGCCCAGGCCGTGGCGCTTGGCGTTTTCTGTAACCAAGTCAGCCAGCTCGTCGATAAACACCAGCACCCCGAACTTACGCCCGAGCATGCACGCGGTTAACATCGCGGATTCGCCATACCCCACTACCGGGATGTTCAACAGGCTGCGGGTTTCCTTGAGTGCAGGCTCCGGCAAAGTGCTGATGGCGTAAGCATCGAACCCCTGATACTGCGCATTAAGTCCGGCGGCCATGAACTGCAGGCCATGCAGGTATTGCAACGAAGAATACTTGATGTCATCGCCCGGATAATTACTGCGGTAGGTCCCGGGGCGCATGCCATGCAGATAGATCTCAGTGTCAGGCCGCGCAACCTTGCGAAAGTGTTCACGCAAGGCCTCGTCATAGGCACCAAGATCGCTTAGAACGGTGAAGCTCTGATGCCAGATACGGATGCTCATAGATGCCCTCAATCAATAGCCGGACGTTTGCAAGCCGATACGGCCTGGACGTGAACGCCGGGAGAAATGTGCTGGGGGATTATCAGCACGCGGCCGGAGACTGTGTAGTTGCCTGCAGCGAAGGGGCTATTCAGCAAAAGCGCAAAATGCGCCCACACTCACCCTGGCAATCGCGCCACTGGCGGTCGTCAGGGTGATCCCCCCAGCGCACATCAAAAGACGTCCGCGGACGTTTTTTGATGTGCCTGAAACCCAATAAAATCGTGGAGCTCAGGGCTATTGAGGGCTGCCGAGGTAGTTTTGAGTGCCAGGCGTTTGGGGATCCCGTGCCTACCGATGCTACTTCTTGGATACCCAAACGGTGCCAGTGAAAGTGCTCATGACAACTCATGCTAGCCGCCTCTACGACCGCCAACTCAAGGCAGTCAAGGCAATAGGAACAAACACCGTGCGCACCCTATCCCGCTGAGTGCGCAGACGCTTGCATTGCTGAAGACACTCAAATCCTACAGCGGCCACCGGGAATAGGTGTTTCCGGCAGACCGAATTAACGCATCCACGCCAACAGCCGAGCAGACGACATCGAACGCCGGCGTCCGCTGATGGTTTGGTGAAGTGAGTACATTCAAAAGACCGCCACCAGTAATTGGTCGGTGACGGCGCTCCATGGCGAGGGCAGCGAGAAAATCGCTCCGATACGTTGCTCGGTACGGTCGCTATAGACGACGCATACAGCGTCAGATTGCCATAAGGTCTCGCTGTACTTCTTGCCAAGCGTTCTCAGTAGCACTATTCATAGCTATGGAAAAGCGCGGGCTGCTGGATGAAGCTACTAGCTCAAAGCGTCTTTCTTAAAGATCATCGAAGATACGAAGGTAAGCTACCGAGACGATAACATCCAAGGCGACCTTTTGAGCTAACCCGTCACCAAGCTGTCAGATCAGTACAAACACGGTACAGTACTCAGCTAAAGCAACCTTCTCAAAACTACGCTCAACACCAGTAACTACAGGCCTCCAGCTATGCCAACCTACGTTCACCTACGAACAACTTCTCTAGGCATACTCGTTCGCCCAACAACTCATAATCCCTTGGTCGTAGGTTCGAGTCCTACTGGGCCCACCATACTCAAA
Source organism: Pseudomonas sp. NPDC096917 (assembly GCF_044762555.1). NCBI lineage: Bacteria > Pseudomonadati > Pseudomonadota > Gammaproteobacteria > Pseudomonadales > Pseudomonadaceae > Pseudomonas > Pseudomonas sp. NPDC096917. The sequence goes on from NZ_JBIWEO010000002.1 coordinate 113,330, forward strand.
GCCGCGCACTGCGCGGCTTTCGTGTTTCTGGCGTTTGAGATGCACGCAGCCCCGTGCCTGGCCGATCACCGCGGATTGTAAAAAGTAACGCCTGACGCGATGTCTTTGTTAACGAACGACATGGCGCCGATCGTGACGTTGTCTCCGATCACCAAGGTGTCTGCAATGATGCAGCTGTGTGCGCCTATGCTGACGTTGTCGCCTATAACCAGGTCGTAGCCGTCCAGCCCCAGGGTCTTGATACCTATCGTGGTGTTTTGCCGAATGAAGAAGTTACAGCCGATTTTGACGTTGCCTGTGATCACTACACCCGGCAGGTGGGCGATGCGAAAGCCTGGGCCGATTTGGGCATGAATGCTGATGTCCACGCCGTACTTGAGGTTGAGCTTTCTTTCCATGCGCTTGGCGTAAAAACGCGCAAAGCGATTTCCAGAATAAAAATACTGGGCCAACCGAAACATGAATAAGTAGCGCAGCGTGTTGTGTTTGCGCGCCCGCTTGAGGATGTTGCTGATAAGCCCTATGCGGCTTGCGCGTTTTTTCTTGTTTGATACTTCAGACTGCCAATACGCCATCAAGGTGTCGAAATTCAAAGTGCGGCCCTGCCATTCGTGCGGGTTGGCGAATGCGCCGATAGTAGCTGCTCGCTATTGAATTTCCCACGCTCGCTCAGCCCTGTACGATAACCGCCCGTCACGCTCACACTTGGGGAGTCTCTCTTGCCCGATACACGCCCGCCTGCACTGGATGAAATCGACCGTCAACTGATCGCGGCCTTGCAGCTTAATGCGCGCGAGAGTGTGGCCATGCTGGCACGTCAATTGGGGATTGCCCGTACCACGGTGACGTCTCGTCTGGCGCGGCTGGAAAAGACCCAAGTCATCACCGGTTATGGCGTGCGCCTGAGTCAGCGGCTGATGGATGGGGGCTTGCAGGCCTATGTGGGGATTACCGTACAACCACGCTCCGGCAAGGAGGTGGTCCGACGCTTGAGTCATATGGCGCAGGTGCAGCAGTTGTGTGCGGTCAGCGGTGAGTTCGATTACGTGGCTTGGCTACGCAGTGAGTCGCCTGAGCAGTTGGATCAATTACTCGATCAGATAGGTAATGTCGAAGGCGTTGAAAAGACCACCACGTCGATCATCCTGAGCAGCAAAGTTGATCGCGGCTAAGCCATAACGCCGCAATGACACTGCAAACTGACGATAAACTTCGTCATATAGACTAAAAAAAGCGCATAACGACGATACTTTGCGTCTTAATTACGTGTTCAACGCTCTCTAAACTGGCGGCTGTCTTTTCCTATACTCACGTGTAACGCGAGTCGCCCAGTAAGGTCAGCCATGAACAAGAATAATCGCCACCCTGTCGACGGCAAAAAACCGGTCACTATTTTCGGCCCGGACTTCCCCTTTGCATTTGATGACTGGATCGAACACCCCGCAGGCCTGGGCAGTATCCCGGAACACAAGCTGGGTTCGGAAGTGGCGATTGTTGGCGCCGGGATGGCGGGCATGGTGGCCGCCTACGAGTTGATGAAGCTGGGCCTCAAGCCCGTGGTGTATGAAGCGTCGAAGATGGGCGGACGTCTGCGCTCGCAAGCGTTTGAAGGCAGCGAAGGGGTGATTGCCGAGTTGGGCGGCATGCGTTTCCCGGTGTCTTCAACGGCGTTTTACCATTACGTCGACAAGCTGGGCCTTGAAACCAAACCGTTTCCCAACCCGCTGACGCCCGCTTCGGGCAGCACGGTGATCGACCTTGAAGGCCAGACCTTCTACGCACAAAAACTGGCAGATTTGCCTGCACTGTTCCAGGAAGTTGCCGATGCTTGGGCCGACGCACTGGAGGAAGGCTCGCGCTTTGGCGATATTCAGCAAGCCATTCGAGACCGTGACGTCCCGCGCCTGAAAGAGCTATGGAACACGCTGGTTCCGCTGTGGGACGACCGCACCTTCTACGACTTTGTCGCCACATCCAAAGCCTTTGCCAAACTGTCTTTCCAGCACCGCGAAGTGTTTGGGCAGGTCGGGTTTGGCACGGGCGGCTGGGACTCGGACTTCCCGAACTCCATGCTCGAAATTTTCCGCGTGGTGATGACCAACTGCGACGACCACCAGCACTTGGTCGTCGGCGGCGTTGAGCAAGTGCCGCTGGGCATCTGGCGCCATGTGCCTGAGCGCTGCGCACATTGGCCCGAGGGCACCAGCCTGCGCTCGCTGCACCGTGGCGCGCCACGCACCGGGGTCAAAGCCATCTCGCGCTCGGCTGACGGGCACTTTTCGGTCACCGACAACCTCGGCGTTACCCGCACTCACGAGGCCGTTTTGGTCACCTGCCAGAGCTGGCTGCTGACAACGCAAATCGAATGCGAAGAGTCGCTGTTCTCACAAAAATTGTGGATGGCGCTGGACCGCACGCGCTACATGCAATCCTCTAAAACCTTCGTCATGGTCGATCGCCCGTTCTGGAAAGACAAAGATCCAGAAACCGGCCGCGACCTGATGAGCATGACCCTCACCGACCGCCTGACCCGTGGCACGTATCTGTTCGATAACGGCGACGAAAAACCGGGGGTCATTTGCCTGTCGTACTCGTGGATGAGCGATGCGCTGAAAATGCTCCCGCACCCGGTGGAAAAGCGCGTGAAACTGGCGCTCGACTCGCTGAAAAAAATCTACCCCAAGGTCGATATTGCCAGCCGCATCATCGGCGATCCGATCACCGTGTCATGGGAAGCCGACCCACACTTCCTGGGCGCCTTCAAAGGCGCATTGCCGGGTCACTATCGCTATAACCAACGCATGTATGCGCACTTCATGCAGCAAGACATGCCCAGCGAACAACGCGGCATTTTCATTGCTGGCGATGATGTATCGTGGACCCCAGCCTGGGTTGAAGGCGCGGTGCAAACGTCATTGAATGCGGTGTGGGGCATCATGACCCACTTCGGCGGCCGCACCCACGCGCAAAACCCTGGCCCAGGCGATGTGTTCAACGACATCGGGCCGATTGCCCTGCCGGATTGAAACAAGCCACCGCTAGCCGCTGGCGCAGGCTGCGATAAGGGCCGAAGAACCTTCACCCCATCGCAGCCTGACAGCGTTATGAATCAGGAGAGCCTCCCATGCGCGTCGCCCTATACCAATGCCACCCATTGCCGCTGGATGTCGCTGGCAATCTGCAACGCTTGAAAACCATCGCCTCACAGACCCAAAACGTTGATTTACTGGTGCTGCCCGAGATGTTTCTCAGCGGCTACAACATTGGTGCTCAGGCCGCGGCCGATCTGGCCCAGGCCCACGATGGCGATGCCGCACAACAGATCGCAGACCTGGCAAAAACCAGCGGTATGGCGATTGTCTACGGTTACCCCGAACGCGATGCAAACGGGCACATTTACAACAGCGTGCAGGTCATCGACCGCCACGGCAAAAGCCTGTGCAACTACCGCAAAACCCACCTGTTTGGTGATCTGGATCGCGACATGTTCAGCGCCGGGCCTGATGCGTTCCCGGTGTTCGAACTCAATGGCTGGAAACTCGGGGTATTGATCTGCTACGACCTCGAGTTCCCGGAAAACACGCGCCGCCTGGCCTTGGCCGGGGCTGAGTTGATCGTTGTACCAACCGCCAATATGACGCCCTACGACTTTATTGCCGATGTCACCGTGCGTTGTCGGGCTTTCGAAAACCAGTGCTATGTGGCCTACGCCAACTATTGCGGGCATGAAGGCAGCATCCAGTACTGTGGCCAAAGCAGCATCGCCGCGCCCAATGGCCTGCAAGTCGCATTGGCCAAACAGAACGAAACGCTGATCGCCGCCACCCTCGACCGCCAACAGCTGCTGGATGCCAAAACCGGAAACTTCTACCTCGCGGACCGCCGTCCCCAGCTTTACAGCGCACTGAGCAAGCGCTGATTACCCGTAATCCGCTAGCATGGTAGGCATCTCTGTTCCGGAAATGCCCATGCCTGCGCTGAACCACCCTCATGCCCAACGTTTGACCCTCGATAGCGGTCTTACCCTTTCACTGCGCCATGAACCGCGCCTTAAACGCTGTGCGGCTTTTTTACGGGTTCACGCAGGCAGCCACGACGTACCAGCTGCCTGGCCCGGCCTGGCACATTTTCTGGAACACCTGCTGTTTCTGGGCACTGAACGCTTTGCAGCTGACGACAACGTGATGGCTTACGTGCAACGTCACGGTGGTCAGATAAACGCCCGCACCAGCGAACGCCACACCGATTTCTTTTTTGAACTGCCGCCCGCCGCTTTTGAAGGCGGCCTAGAGCGGCTGTGCGACATGCTCGCCCACCCGCGCATGAATCTGGACGACCAACTGCGCGAGCGCGAAGTGCTGCACGCAGAGTTCATTGCCTGGGCCCGCGAGCCTTCGGCGCAGCGTCAACTGAGCCTGCTCCAGCCGCTGAACCCTGCGCACCCGCTCAGGGCTTTCCATGCGGGTAATCGCTACAGTTTGCCGATCCCGCGTCCAGCCTTTCAGCAGGCGCTGCGGGGCTTTTACCAGCAGTTCTATCAAGCGTCGAACATCAGCCTCAGCCTCGTAGGGCCCATGCCGCCAGACACACTTCGCGCCCTCGCCGAGCGTTACACCGATCAATGGACGACAGGCCCGACGCATGTCCCAGCCCGCCCACCCGCGCTGATGCCAAACCATGAAACGGCGTACCAACAGCTTGCCGGGCAGCGCCTGAACCTGATGTTCCCCTTCGAGCAATTGCCAGAGGCGTCAGACGCGGCCCTGGACTTCCTGTGTCATTGGATCAATGCCGACAAGCCCGGGGGACTCATCGCACACCTGCGTGATCAGCAACTGTGCAACAGCCTTAAGGCTGACGTGCTGTATCAGTTCAACGGCCAGGCCCTGCTCCACCTCGAATTCAGCGCACCGAATGACATCGCACACCACACTGCGCAGATCTGCGACACGTTTTACGACTGGCTGGCGTTCTTCAGCGCTCAACACGACTGGCCTGCCCTGCGCAGTGAATTCCAGCGGCTGCAACAGCGTCAGCAAGACGTCAGCGGCGCACTGCAACTTGCCCGTCGTGACGCTGAGCAACGTGCAGCCGAGCTGTCAGATCAAGCCGTGGCTGCGCTCAAGGCCCTCTTGCAACACATGCTGCCCGCCACGCAGCCTGCCGTCCGTCACGCTTGGCAACTGCCTGCGCCCAACCCGTTTCTGGCTGCGCCAAAAGAGCCGGCCAATGCCGGTCTGATTCGAGGCCAGACCAGCGCTCACCGAGGCCTGCGAACCTTTGCTCAGGATCGCCTGCGCAGCCGTCGCGACGGATCGTCGGCCATGAGCTTCAGCGCGGAACTGCCTACGCTCGACGGCGAGGCGGCGATTTACCTGCGCTGGCGTTTAGCGGCCACCCCGCAGAGCACCCTGCTGCCGGGGTTGGAAGAGCGTTTGCGCCCGCTGCAGCACGATGCCCGCCAAGCCGGGGTTGAACTGTCATTGAGTGCAGCCGGCAAAGACTGGGTGCTGAAAATCCATGGCTTTCATACGCCGCTTCCCGCCATCCTGGAGCACGCACTGCGAGCGCTGAGTGCGCCCATGGCTGACATGTTCACCCCGCCGCCTGCAGCGCCGTTAATGCCCATCCGCCAATTGCTTAAACGCCTGCCCGATGCCAGCCAGCCGCCTACCGAATCGATGATCAGCGACGTGGCGCAATGCTGGGCCTCAGCGCGCTGGGACGGCCTGGCCGTTGGTCTGCCCAGCGCTACGCAGCCTTTGATCAGTGCCGCATTGAGCAAAGCCCCCGGCACCCCGGATGCGAGCTTGCCGACACTCGAACATCCCGCCCAACGGCGCTGGATCACCGAAACGTGCGACTCCAGCGAACAGGCCTTGCTGTTGTTTTGCCCGGCCCCCACAGGTGATCTGGAGGCCGAAGCGGCCTGGCGCCTGCTCGCTCACCTCACACACACGCCCTTCTACCAGCAACTGCGTGTTGAGCAGCAACTGGGTTACGCGGTGTTCAGTGGCCTGCGCCAGCTCAACGGGCAAACCGGCCTGCTGTTCGGCGTGCAATCGCCTCACGCCTCATGCGCCGAAATCTTTGAGCACATCCGAACCTTCCTCGCTGATTTGCCTGCGCTGATTACCGCGCTGGATGAAACATCTTTCATCCAGGCACGTGCCACCTTGGCACAACAATTCTCACCCGAGTCCCTGAGCGGGTTTCCTGCCTGCGAACTGTTGTGGCAAGCCAAATTGGGCGGCCACCCGTCGGACTACTTGAAAGCCCTCTACGCCGCGCTTATAAGGCTGGATCTACGGGCTACACTGAAAGCAGCCCAGCACATTGCTGACCCTGACTGCGCGTGGTTATGTGTCGCCACTCAGTCAGCAACTGAAACGTTTTTTCTCGGGAAAAGCTGATTTTTACCAGCGCCGTAAAGAGCTTTCTCCTACATTGAGCGTTCAGCAGCAGACAATTTTAGTAACATAGCCACCTAAGCATCGGAACAACTCCTTCGGGAGCTGGACTGACCAAGAGAAACCCCACCCACCCGCTGAAGGAGACACCCTATGTCGTGGACTAAACCTGCTTACACCGACCTGCGTATTGGCTTTGAAGTGACCATGTACTTCGCAAGCCGTTGATCTGCCCTGGCTCTTGGTTAACAAGAGTTGAGCAGCGCAACCCAACGCCTCGGCTCGCCGGGGCGTTTTTATTTGAAGATTGACAAGAGAACACGCCATGTTTGTCCAGATTTTAGGTTCCGCCGCTGGCGGTGGTTTCCCACAGTGGAACTGTAACTGCGTCAACTGCGCGGGTTTTCGTGATGGCAGCCTGAACGCCAAGGCACGTACCCAATCCTCGATTGCGATCTCTGACGATGGCGTGAACTGGGTGCTGTGCAACACCTCACCGGACATTCGTGCGCAACTCCAAAGCTTTGCCCCGATGCAGCCAGGCCGCGCCCTGCGTGACACGGGGATCAGCGCAATTATCTTGATGGACAGCCAGATCGACCACACCACCGGCCTGCTGAGTCTGCGCGAAGGCTGCCCGCACGATGTGTGGTGCACCGACATGGTCCACGAAGACCTGAGTACCGGTTTCCCGCTGTTCAACATGCTCAAGCACTGGAACGGCGGGCTGAACTGGCATCGCATTGAGCTTGAAGGCTCGTTCACCATCGCTGCCTGCCCGAACCTGCGCTTCAGCCCTCTGCCCTTGCGCAGTGCTGCCCCGCCCTACTCGCCGCATCGCTTCGACCCGCACCCGGGCGACAACATCGGCCTGATCGTCGAAGACCTGCGCACCGGCGGCAAACTGTTCTACGCCCCCGGTTTGGGCAAGGTTGACGCGCCTTTACTGGACATCATGGCGGGCAGCGATTGCCTGCTGGTGGACGGCACGATGTGGGACGACGACGAAATGCAGCGCCGTGGCGTTGGCACGCGCACAGGGCGTGAAATGGGCCATCTGGCGCAAAACGGCCCCGGCGGCATGCTCGAAGTGCTGGAACAATTGCCCGAACAGCGCAAAGTGCTGATCCATATAAACAACACCAACCCGATTCTCGACGAAGACTCGGCCGAACGCGCCGAACTGGCCCGTCGGGGCGTTGAAGTGGCTTTTGATGGCATGAGCATCGAGCTGTAACAGCCAGCGGCGACACAATCAATTAATTTGGAGACACCATGACCCAAGCCCCTCTCTCCACCGCCGAGTTCGAAGCCGCACTGCGGGCCAAAGGCGCGTATTACCACATCTATCACCCGTATCAGGTGGCGATGTATGAAGGCCGCGCGACCCGCGAGCAGATTCAGGGCTGGGTCGCCAACCGCTTCTATTACCAAGTGAACATCCCGCTCAAAGACGCCGCCATTCTGGCCAATTGCCCAGACCGCGAAGTGCGGCGCGAGTGGATCCAGCGCTTGCTCGACCACGACGGCGCCCCCGGTGAAGACGGCGGTATCGAAGCCTGGCTGCGTCTGGGCCAGGCAGTCGGCCTGGACCCGGACCAACTGCGCTCACAGGAACTGGTCCTGCCCGGCGTACGCTTTGCGGTCGACGCCTACGTTAACTTCGCCCGTCGCGCCAGCTGGGAAGAAGCCGCCAGCAGCTCATTGACCGAAATGTTCGCGCCGCAAATCCACCAGTCGCGCCTCGACAGCTGGCCTCAGCATTACCCGTGGATCGACCCGGCCGGTTATGAGTACTTCCGCACCCGTCTGGGTCAGGCCCGCCGCGATGTGGAGCACGGGCTGGCGATCACCCTGCAGCACTACACCACCTACGAAGGCCAGCAGCGCATGCTCGAAATTCTCCAGTTCAAACTGGACATTCTGTGGAGCATGCTCGATGCCATGACCATGGCTTACGAACTGGACCGCCCGCCTTATCACAGCGTGACCGACCAACGCGTCTGGCACAAAGGAATCACCCTATGAGCTTTGATCGCAGCAAAATCCCGACCTGGCGCCCGGGCTATCGTTTCCAGTACGAACCCGCGCAAAAAGGCCATGTGCTGCTATACCCCGAAGGCATGATCAAACTTAACGACAGCGCGGCCTTGATCGGCGGGCTGATCGACGGCCAGCGAAACGTCGCGGCCATCATTGTCGAACTGGATAAACAGTTCCCCGGCGTACCCGAGCTCGGTGAAGACATCGAGCAATTTATGGAGGTCGCGCGTGCACAGCACTGGATCGAACTTGCCTGAACGCCCACTGGCGCTGCCGCCAAAACCCGAAATCGGCTTGCCGCTGTGGCTGCTGGCCGAGCTGACCTATCGCTGCCCGCTGCAATGCCCGTACTGCTCCAACCCGCTGGACTTTGCCCAGCAAGGTAAAGAGCTAAGCACCGAGCAATGGATCAAGGTGTTTCGCGAAGCGCGGGAAATGGGCGCGGCGCAACTGGGCTTTTCAGGCGGTGAACCGCTGGTGCGCCAGGACTTGGCCGAGCTGATTGGCGAGGCGCGCAAACTGGGGTTCTACACCAACCTGATTACCTCGGGCATCGGTCTCACCGAGCAAAAAATCAGCGACTTCAAACAGGCCGGACTGGACCATATCCAGATCAGCTTTCAGGCCAGCGACGAACAAGTGAACAACCTGCTGGCGGGCTCAAAGAAGGCTTTCGCGCAAAAGCTCGAAATGGCTCGCGCCGTCAAAGCCCACGGCTATCCGATGGTGCTGAACTTCGTCACGCATCGGCACAACATCGACAAGATCGACCGCATCATCGAGCTGTGCATCGCCCTTGAAGCCGACTTCGTCGAGCTTGCCACCTGCCAGTTCTACGGCTGGGCGCAGCTCAACCGGGTGGGCTTACTACCGACTAAAGAACAGTTGGTGCGCGCCGAACGCATCACCAATGAATACCGGGCCAAACTTGAAGCCGAAGGTCACCCCTGCAAGCTGATTTTCGTGACCCCAGACTACTACGAAGAACGTCCAAAAGCCTGCATGAACGGCTGGGGCAGCATCTTCCTGACAGTGACCCCGGACGGCACCGCCCTGCCGTGCCACGGTGCTAGACAAATGCCGGTCGAGTTCCCTAACGTACGTGACCACAGCATGCAGCACATCTGGTACGAATCGTTCGGCTTCAATCGATTTCGAGGCTATGACTGGATGCCCGAGCCTTGCCGCTCGTGCGACGAGAAAGAAAAGGACTTCGGCGGCTGTCGATGCCAGGCCTTTATGCTCACCGGGGACGCCAGCAATGCGGACCCGGTGTGCAGCAAATCGCCGCAACACGACCTGATTCTCAAGGCGCGCGAAGAAGCTGAGCACGCTACCCAGACCATCGAACAATTGGCCTTCCGAAATGAACGAAACTCTCGCCTCATCGCCAAAGGCTGAACCTTTCAGCGCCGCCCTCGCCGTAGCCGCGGGTATCGATTTCGCAGAATTGCGAGTCGGCCCACGGGGCCTGTTCTGGAACGAATACCGCCCGCAAGACGGGGCCAGCCGCATCTGGCACTGGCGTGATGGCCAGGCACATTGCCTGACACCCGCCGAATTCAGCGTGAGCAGTCGGGTGTACGAGTATGGCGGCGGTTCGTTCTGCCTGAGCGATGACGGCGTCGTGTTCGTCAACGAAAAAGATCAACAGCTGTATCGACACGCCTTGGATGGCAGCGCCCCGCAAGCGCTGACCCAAGGCAACTGCCGTTACGGCGATGTGCAGTGTGCTGACGGCCAGATAATGGCCGTCGAACAAGACGCCGATCAACATCGACTGGTCAGCATTGACGTGGCCACGCAACAGCGTCAGGTATTGGCTGAAGGCGCCGACTTCTATGCCGCCCCGACCCTCAGCCCAAATGGCCAGCGTCTGGCCTGGATCGAGTGGAGCAAGCCGCATCAACCGTGGACCTCAACCCGCCTGATGCTTGCCGAAGGGCAAACAGATGGTCATTGGAACCCCGCGCATTGCATTGCCGGAGACCTCAGTGAAGAGTCGCTGCAACAACCGCGCTTTGACGAGCACAACCGCCTGTATTGCCTCACCGACCGTGCAGGCTTCTGGCAGCCGTGGGCCGAGTCGGGCGAAGGTCTGGTAGCGGCGCAAAGCGCTGCTGCCGATCATGCCGCAGCCCCTTGGCAACTGGGCGCCAGGACGTGGCAGCCACTGGGCGAGCAGGCCTATCTGGCCACCTGGACTGAAGCCGGCTTCGGCCGTTTGGGCATTCACGCAGCCGATGGCTCAATTGAGGAGTTCACCGGCCAATACAGCCGTTTCCGCTGCCTGGCGCTGGATGATGGGTTTATCTATTGCATCGCCGCGTCGCCGGTCAGCCCGTCGGCGATTATCAGCATCCGTCGCCGCGACAAGCAGATCAGCGTGCTGGCCGGTGGTGTTGCGCCGTTGCCGCCCGAGCACATCAGCCGTCCACAGACCTTGCGTTACCCATCGGGTAACGGCGAGGCGCATGGCTTTTTCTACCCCGCCATGAACGGCAAAAGCAAACCGCCCCTGGTGGTGTTTGTACACGGCGGCCCCACGTCGGCCTGCTACCCGATGCTCGACCCGCGCATCCAGTACTGGACGCAGCGCGGCTTTGCCGTGGCCGACCTCAACTACCGTGGCAGCACCGGCTATGGCCGCGAATACCGTCAGGCCTTGCACCTGAACTGGGGCAAAGTCGACGTCGAAGATGCCTGCGCGGTCGTCAGCTACCTCACGGCACAGGGTGTGATTGATGGTGACAACGCCTTCATTCGCGGCGGCAGTGCGGGCGGATACACCACCTTGTGCGCGCTGGCCTTCCACGATGTATTCCGCGCGGGCGCCAGTCTGTATGGCGTGAGCGACCCAATAGCTTTGGCGCGCACGACGCACAAGTTCGAAGGCGACTACCTCGACTGGCTGATTGGTGACCCCGTGCGCGATGCCGAACGTTATGCAGCGCGCACGCCATTGCTGCACGCGAACCAGATCCGCGTGCCGGTGATTTTCTTTCAAGGTGAACTGGATGCAGTGGTGGTGCCCCAGCAAACCCGCGACATGCTCAAGGCCCTTGAAGACAATGGCATCCCGGCCAAGGCCTACTACTACCCTGAAGAACGCCACGGCTTTCGCAAAGCCAGCAACCAGGCCCATGCGCTGGAGCAGGAATGGTTGTTCTACAGCGAGTTGCTGACCCAATAACGACATGGGAGCTGCCGCAGGCTGCGATCTTTTGATGGTGAAGATCATAGAATCGCAGCCTACGACAGCGCCCACGCAGGTTAGGCGTCAGTATCAGTCTGAACGCTTGGCAATGATGTACACCGCGTGCACGATGCCCGGAATGTAGCCGCACAGGGTCAGCAAAATATTCAGCCAGAACGCGCCGCCTAAACCCACTTGCATAAACACACCCAGTGGAGGAAGCAGAATGGCGAAGATGATTTTAATAAGTTCCACAGGCTCAGCTCCCAATTGATAACGGGCTCCAATGAGCCCCACAGTCAATCGACTCCGGGCGCCGACAAAAGGTTCATCTGGCCTTTTATCCACAGACAAAAAAAACGCCCTGTGCCGAACTAAAAGGCACAGGGCGATGCGTTATACCGCGAGACGGTTCTTTAAATGCGGTGTGGCGTTTTAGACGCCAATCCCGCGACGACAATGCAGTCGTGCTGTGCGAACGCGGGCGAAGGCCCGGGCCAGGCGCAGCAACATCTCATCAATGTTGCCTTTGCTCACGCACAGCGCCGGGGTAAACCGCAGGCAGTCGGGTTGCGGGGCACTGATCAGCAACCCTTCGTACAACGCGGCTTTAACCACCTCAGCGGCCGAGTCATCCGATAACTTCAGGCCCCAAAACAAGCCCTGCCCGCGCAATTCACCCTGTGCATAACTATTGGCCAGTCGCCCAAGGCCTTCGCGCAGGTATTGACCCGCGTCGCGCACGTGCGGCAAAAAATCTTTTTCCAATAGCGTATCCAGCACTGCAACACCGGCCGCTGTCATCAGCGCATTACCGTGATGGGTGCCGCCCAACTCACCCGGCGCCAGGCAACACGCCTTGCCCCGCGCCAGCACCGCCGCCAGTGGCACACCACCGCCCAGGCCTTTGCCCAAGGTGATGATGTCGGCACGCACGCCGTAATTCTGTTCAGCGAGCAAGGTGCCGCAACGGCCCATGCCGGTCTGGACTTCATCCAGAATCAGCAAAATGCCCAGTTCACGGCACAGACGCTCCACGCCCTTGAGGTAATGCTCGGTGGCAGGAATCACCCCGGCATCGCTTTGAACCGGCTCCAGCATGATGGCAACGGTCTGCGCATCCACCGCTGCGTGCAACGCGGGCAGGTCGTTGAACGGCACATGGATAAAGCCCGGCAGTTGCGGCTCGAAGCGATTATCAAAGGTGGTACTGCCTGAGGCTGACATAGCACCAAAGCTGCGGCCATGACAGCTGCGGCTCGCGGTAATAATGCGATGAGCGCCGCCACGGTGCAGTTGCCCCCACTTGCGCGCGAGCTTGATCGCGCCTTCGTTGGCCTCAGCCCCGGTGTTTAAAAAATACACCTGATCGCTGCCGGTGCTGTGGCACAGGCGCTCCGCCAGGTTCAGCATGGGCCGATTGAAAAAGCCTGCGCCGGGGTTCATCAACGACTGAGCTTGATCAGCCATCGCCTTGATCAGCACCGCCGGGCTATGACCCAGGCTGTTAACTGCGCCACCTTGGATGAAATCGAGGTAAGCGCGGCTGTCGCTGTCCCACATCCACGAACCCTGGCCACGCACAAACTCCTGCGCCGGGCGCTCAACGCTGGGCATCAGGCAATGACGAGCCGAGGGGTTGCTGGTGTGCGACGGCACCGATTCAGCCGTCAGTTGATCAAGACTTGAGTGTGAGCGACGCAGGTTAAACAGGTTCATGCACGCAGACCTTGTAATCATAAGCAGATTCGATTTGCAACTACCCCACTGTTACCGGGGCGCTAAAACCTCTATCGGGTTTTTAGCCTTACCTATGCAAATTAGTGCTCCAATCGGGCGCTTTAGCTCGCGCTATCACTCGATGCACCCAGTAGAACGGGCGTAGACTAGGCGGCCACGGCGCGTTGAGCCATTTCGTTTTTTAAGCATTTTCGATAAGTAATACTTATGGATTTCAAACAACTGCGTTATTTCGTCGCGGTGTACGAAGAGGGCCATGTCGGGCGTGCTGCCGAGCGTCTGTCGATCTCACAACCTGCGCTGTCACAACAGATCCGCCAACTGGAACACAACCTTGATGTGACCCTGTTTGAACGCAGCAGCAAACGCTTGCTGCCGACCCTGGCCGCACACACCTTGCACAACCATGCATTGCCGCTGCTCGAAGGGTTGCATCGCGCCAAAGAGGCATTACGCAACTTCCAGGGCCATGCGCTGCGCACCATTGCCATTGGCGTGCTGCAAACCGTGCACACCAGCCTGGTACCGCAAATGCTTGAGCGCGTGCGCCAGGCGCAACCGCACCTCGTGGTACAGATTTACGAACTCACGGGGCTGGAGATAGAGCGTCGCTTGCTCAATGGATCGCTCGACATCGGCATCAGCTACCTGCCTGCGCGCCAACCGGGGCTGCACGGCACGTTGCTGTACGAAGATGAATTGCAATTGGTGATCCCGACGGATCACCATTTGCGCGAATTCAAGAAAGTCTCGCTGACCCAGGCAGCCGAATTGCCAATGTTGCTGTTGGGAGAAGAGTTTCAGGTGCGCCAGATCTGGCAAGCGCAACTGGCCAGCTTAGGCCGCCGTCCACAGGTACAGGCCGAGTTGAACACCATGGCCGCGATACTCGACAGCCTGCTACATACCCGGCTGGCGACGGTGCTGCCGGGGCGCTCCCGTCACGAACATGACCATCAGGCATTGCTATGGAAACCGCTGACTGAGCCTCGGGTGCCGCTGAAGGTAGGTTTGGTGTGCCGCGACGTGCAACGCCAGCAAGCCACAATGGGGCTATTGCGCACCTTGCTGGAGGACGTGATGAATTCGTAGGCGCTGCCTAAGGCAGAGATTGCCGCAACGCCCATCGCAGCCTCGCGCCTCGACAGCGACTGCAAGGAATAGATTTTTCAGACACGGAAAAAAGAAAACCCCGCCTAAGCGGGGTTTTGCAGACTGTTTCCCTGACATCCTTTTCACTCCGCCATCCTGGCAGAATCCTACGTGTCCGTGTTGTTGCTTTGAGCTTCCTGCTCAACGTCCATTGAAAGTAGATTACCCCTGGATCCAATCTGGCGATATGGGCGATTGCCAGCACGCAATGTAAGCAAATGCTTACATCACACTAAACACCTTAAAAGTGTGCTTCATCCAGCAAATACAACGACTCACTGCCCGCCTTCACCGATGCACTCAACGAATGGATACGCGGCAGTAAACGCGCGAAGTAGAAGCGTGCAGTGCCCACTTTGCTGACATAGAACGCATCCTCAGACACTTTGCCCAGCGCCGTGCGGGCCATCAGTGCCCACATGTAGGCATACGCCGTGTAACCAAAAACTTGCAGGTACTCGACCGACGCCGCGCCGATTTCGTTCGGGTTTTGTTGCGAGCGCTCCAAGACCCAAGCTGTCAACTGGTCAAGGTTTTCCAGCGCCGCCGCCAGCGGTTGAGTGAACTCATTCAGTTCGTCAGAGGCAGAGGCGATGAACTGACGAATTTCGTCCGCGAACACCCGGTAATCCGCCCCGCGGTTGCCGACGATCTTGCGCCCCATCAGGTCCAAGGCTTGGATGCCGTTGGTGCCTTCGTAGATCTGAGTGATGCGCACATCACGCACTAATTGCTCCTGGCCCCACTCGCGAATGTAGCCATGGCCGCCAAACACTTGTTGGCCATGAACGGTGGTTTCCAGTCCCAGGTCGGTCAAAAAGGCCTTGGCCACCGGCGTCAGCAATGCCACCAGGCCATCGGCCCGCGCACGTGCGGTCGGGTCTTCGCTGAATTTGGCGATGTCCAGTTGATTGGCCACGTAAGTCGAAAAGGCCCGGCCACCTTCGTTGGAAGCTTTCATGGTGAGCAGCATGCGGCGCACATCCGCGTGCACGATGATCGGATCAGCGATTTTGTCTTTGGCCTGTGCACCCGTTGCAGAACGCCCCTGCAGACGGTCACGAGCGTATTCCACTGCGTTCTGATACGAACGCTCGCCCGACGCCAGGCCCTGAATACCGACCCCAAGACGCTCGTAATTCATCATGGTGAACATGGCCGCCAGGCCACGATTAGGCTCGCCCACCAGATAACCGACGGCCTCGTCGAAGTTCATCACACAGGTGGCCGAGGCCTGAATACCCATTTTGTGTTCGATAGAGCCGCAGGTCACCGAGTTGCGGTCGCCCAGGCTGCCATCGGTATTAACCATGAACTTGGGCACCAGAAACAGCGAAATGCCTTTGGGTCCGGCGGGGGCATCCGGCAGCTTGGCCAGCACCAGATGAATGATGTTTTCGGTCAGGTCGTGCTCACCGCCGGTGATAAAAATCTTGGTCCCGCTGACTTTATAAGAGCCGTCTGCCTGAGGCTCAGCCTTGGTGCGGATAATCCCCAGATCAGTACCGGCATGTGGCTCGGTCAAGCACATGGAACCGGCCCACTCGCCCGAGTACATGTTCGGCAAGTAAGTCGCTTTCAGTTCCTCGCTGGCATGGGCATTGATCGACACGCACGCGCCGGAAGTCAGCATCGGATACAGGCCGAATGCCAGGCTTGAGGAGTTGATCATTTCTTCGACTTGCGCCGACACCGACTTGGGCATGCCCATGCCGCCGAACTCAGGGTTGCCGCCCACGCCGACCCAACCGCCTTCGGCGTAGGTTCTGTAGGCGTCGACAAAACCGGCTGGCGTCGTGACCACGGTGTCATGCCAATGGCAGCCTTCTTCATCAGCGCTGCGGCTCAATGGCGCGATGCTTTTGGCGGTCACTTTGCCTGCTTCTTCGAGAATGGCTTCAACCGTTTCAGCATCAACAGACTCTGCCAATGCAGGCAGTTGCGCCCAAAGAGAAGCAACGTCGAACACTTCATTGAGGACGAAGCGCATATCACGCAGGGGCGCTTTGTAATCAGCCATGGCAAACCTCGTAATCGGTAAACGGTGAAGCCCTGAACGGGCCATTGAACGAAGGATTCAGTCTAGCTTAACGACGATAGTGATACATAGGGTCATGCTGTGACTAAAACAATAAACCAAGTCACGCCAATTCCTGCGGCAGCTCCCACGTGATTGAATCGAGCCACATAAACCAAAAAAGCCGCTCCTCCAAAGGAGAAGCGGCTTTTTAAAGGTGACTCACCAAGACTTAGTAGCCCAGGTCGAAGTCTTCTTCTTTCATGTCCATCAGGTTAGCAGCACCCGACAGCATAGCTGCAACGTGCGTGCGAGTACGCGGCAAGATGCGCTGGAAGTAGAAACGCGCCGTTTGCAGCTTGGCTTTATAGAAGGCTTCTTCGGACGTGCCCTGTGCCAGCTTTTCAGCCGCCAGACGCGCCATGTCAGCCCAGAAGTACGCCAGGCACGCATAACCGCAGTACATCAGGTAGTCGACCGAAGCCGCCCCCACTTCTTCGCGGTCTTTCATGGCGGCCATACCGACCTTCATGGTCAGCTCGCCCCATTCCTTGTTCAGTGCAGCCAACGGCGCGACGAACTCTTGAACCGCTTCGTTGCCTTCGTTGTTCTGGCAGAACTTGTGGACGATTTTGGTGAAGCCTTTAAGGGCCTCGCCTTGGGTCATCAAGACTTTACGGCCCAGCAGGTCGAGAGCCTGAATGCCGGTGGTGCCTTCGTACAGCATCGAAATGCGGCTGTCGCGAACATTCTGCTCCATGCCCCACTCAGCGATAAAGCCGTGGCCGCCGTAGATTTGAACGCCGTGGTTAGCAGCCTCAAAGCCAACTTCGGTCATGAAGGCCTTGGCAATCGGCGTCATGAACGCCAGCAGTGCGTCAGCTTTCTTTTTCTCTTCTTCGTCAACGCCGTATTTCACGATGTCGACTTGCTTGGCAGTGAAATAAACCATGGCGCGGTTGCCTTCAGCGAACGCCTTGGTGGTCAACAGCATGCGACGTACATCCGGGTGGACGATGATCGGGTCAGCCGCCTTTTCAGGGGCTTTAGGGCCGGTCAACGAACGCATTTGCAAACGGTCACGCGCATATTTCAAGCCGCCCTGGAAGGCGATTTCAGCGTGCGACAGCCCCTGCAGTGCAGTCCCCAGACGCGCAGTGTTCATAAAGGTGAACATGCAGTTCAGGCCTTTGTTCGGCGGGCCGATCAAGTAACCCGTGGCGCCGTCGAAGTTCATCACGCAGGTGGCGTTACCGTGGATACCCATTTTGTGCTCAAGGGAACCACACGACACCGCGTTGCGCTCACCGGGAGTGCCATCGGCATTCACCTTGAACTTAGGCACGATGAACAGCGAAATGCCTTTGGTGCCAGCCGGTGCATCCGGCAGGCGGGCCAGAACGATGTGGACGATGTTGTCGGCCATGTCGTGCTCACCGGCCGAGATGAAGATCTTGGTGCCGGAGATTTTGTACGAACCATCAGCCTGGGGTTCAGCCTTGGTTCGCAGCATGCCCAAGTCAGTACCGCAGTGCGATTCGGTCAGGCACATGGTGCCCGTCCATTCGCCGCTCACCAGCTTGGTCAGGTAAGTGGTTTGCTGTTCTGGGGTGCCGTGCTCGGAAATGGTGTTCATCGCGCCGTGCGACAGGCCAGGGTACATGCCCCACGACCAGTTGGCCGCGCCAACCATTTCACTCACTGCCAGACCCAGCGACTCGGGCAGGCCTTGGCCGCCATGGGCTACGTCATGGGCCAGGCTTGGCCAGCCGCCTTCAACGAATTGTTTGTAGGCTTCTTTAAAACCGGTAGGAGTTTTAACCCCGGACTCGCTCCATGTGCAGCCTTCGATGTCACCCACACGGTTCAGCGGTGCCAGCACTTGCTCACAAAACTTGGCGCCCTCTTCGAGAATGGCGTCAACCATATCTGGAGTAGCGTCCTGGCAAGCGGGCAGGCTCTGATAGTGAGCTTCGTAACCGAGCAGTTCGTCACGAACGAAGCGAATATCACGCAAGGGGGCCTTGTAGTCAGGCATAGCGATAAACCTCTGCTGATGAATCCGGGGATGAACAACCGCATGAATTTTTATAGGCGGTCAAACAGTTGTTTGAAACATACGTTTACGCCCATTTATTGTCAAGCAGCACGAAGCCTCCGTTCGTCTAGGTACGGGGCGATCAGATGAGGGAGATTTGGAAATAATCGTGCAGGAGCGAGCTGGCTCGCGAGCTTTTATACGTTCAAAAGATCGCGAGACAGCTCGCTCCCACGCCGTTTAGAGCGCTGGGACTCAGTCCAGCAAGTCCAGTTGCAAATGCTCGGCCACGGCTTGGGCCGACGCCGATTTGAGTTTGGGCACACGCCCCAGACAAGGTGCCGGGAGACGCTCCGCCAGGGTGGCGAGGTTCTCTTCAAGGCGCGCGTTTTTCGACCCAATAATGTTGGCCACCCAACCGGCCAATTGCAGGCC
The DNA here is from genome assembly GCF_044762555.1 of Pseudomonas sp. NPDC096917. Classification (NCBI taxonomy): domain Bacteria; kingdom Pseudomonadati; phylum Pseudomonadota; class Gammaproteobacteria; order Pseudomonadales; family Pseudomonadaceae; genus Pseudomonas; species Pseudomonas sp. NPDC096917. Next base: position 132,361 of record NZ_JBIWEO010000002.1, read on the forward strand.
GTCGCGGGCAATCGCCTCGGCTGTCAGCAAGGCATGGCTGATGCAGCCCAAACGCACGCCGACCACCAGAATCACCGGCAGGCCCAGCGCCTGGGCCAAGTCCGACAAGCTGTCCTGACCCGACAGCGGCACGCGCCAGCCACCGGCCCCTTCAATCAGGGTGAAATCTGCCTTCTGCGCCAGGATGTGGCGCATAGGCGTCAATAACGATTGCACGCTCACCCCCACACCGGCTTCACGCGCCGCAATGTGCGGAGCGATGGGCGGTTCGAAGGCAAACGGGTTGACCTCATCGTAGGTCAGCGCCACAGAACTCTCGGCCATCAGCGCCAGCGCGTCGGCATTGCGCAGGCCTTTGGATGTCATTTCACAGCCGGACGCCACGGGTTTGCCCGCCGCGGTGCTTAACCCGGCTTCGCGTGCGGCATATAACAAACCGGCGGCAATCGTGGTTTTGCCTACATCGGTGTCGGTTCCTGTAATGAAGTACGCAGGGCTCATCGCGTTTTCTCCAAAATGCCGTAGACCACCTGATACGTCGCCGGGAGGCCCTGTGGCTGACGAAATTGCTCGTAGGCGCTGACCAATCCTTGAAGCCGCGCCCTGCCAGTCAACCCTTCAGGGCGGCCAGGGTTTAGATTATGCGCGCCCAACGCTTTAAGTTCATGGGTCAGTTGGCGTACCTGCGCGTAGTGCAGCACATGTGGCTGACTCTGCAAGTCAAGCACGCGCAAATCACTCTCGGCGCACAGCTGCTGATAGCGCTCGAACTCACGAAAACGGTTCACGTGGACTTGCCCGTCAACCGTGCGCCAACTGTCGCGCAGTTCGCTCAAGGTGCCGACGCACAAACTGGCAAACGCCAGCACGCCGCCGGGTTTAAGCACACGATGGACTTCACTGAGCACACGGTCGAAATCAGCGCACCATTGCAACGCCAGACTTGAAAAAACCAAGTCACAGCTGTTGGGCTGCAACGGCAGGCTTTCGGCATCTGCGGCAATAAAATACGCGGCGCCGCCCAAGGGCCGGGCAAACGTCAACATGCCATGGGCGATGTCCAGCGCCAGCCCTTCACTGTGGGCAAACTGCTGGCTCAGCACCCGACTGAAATAACCGGTGCCGCTGCCCAGATCCAGCCACCGTTGCGGCGCCAAACCGGCGGGCAAGCGGGTCATCAACTCATGCCCCACTGCACGTTGCAGCTCGGCCACGCTGTCGTAACTGGACGCCGCCCGCGAAAACGAAACCGCTACCTGACGCTTGTCTGGCAGATGGCCTGCCAGGGTTGCCACACTTAAATCAGTCATCGCCCAGCTCGTGTAAAAAAGCCTGAATCGCGGCCGCCAATTCGTGGGGCGCTTCCAGTAGAAATGCATGACAGGCCTGTTCAATCAGACCCACTTCGACATCGGGCAACAGGGCCAGCAACGCATTGGCCGCTTCGGCTGGCACCACACCATCGGTGCCGGCAAACAGGTGCAATTGCGGCCCATTAAACGCTTGCAGCGCGGGGCGAACGTCCAGTTGCCCAAGCAACTCAAGACCCGCCAGCAAGGTGGACGGCTGCGCGCGCGGTGCCCCGTCCAGCAGCAACTTCGCCATCGGTCGCGGGTCAACCGCGCCTTGGCTGCACAACAGGCAAAAACGTTTGAAGGTACTGTCAGGCGCTTCGGCAAAACCGGTAATGAAGGCATCGAAGGTCGTGTTGGGCATGGCCGTGGGCCAATCGTCACGACTGACAAAACTCGGGTTGCTGGCCAGCGTGACCAGCCCGCAGCAACGCTCGCCGCGCCGTGCTGCCAGTTCACTGGCGAGCATGCCGCCGAGCGACCAGCCGCCCAGCCATGCGTTGTCTGGCAGGGTGCTGTCCAACTCGTCGAGCCAGTCATCCAGCCGGGCAGACTCCAGCACCGGCAGCGGTTCTATTTCGACCCGTAAATGCTCGTCCACCCCTCGTAGCGCAGCGGCCAAGGGTTCCAACGGAGAAATACCCAAGCCCCAGCCGGGCAGCAAAATCAGACGATCACGCATGGTCGGGCTCCAGCTTGCGCCAACAGTCATACAGGACGCTTAACAATAGCTGCACCTGTGCCTCTGTGTGGGCTGCCGACAAAGTCACGCGCAAACGCGCACTCCCGGCAGGCACGGTTGGCGGGCGAATCGCAGTCACCAACACGCCACGCTCGCGCAACATCGCAGACAGGCGCACCGCCCGGCCGCTGTCGCCAATCAGGATCGGCTGAATAGGCGTGAAGCTGTCCATCAACTGCAGGCCGATCTGCTCCGCGCCCTCGCGGAACTGACGAATCAAGGTGTTGAGGTGCTCGCGGCGCCACTGCTCGCGGCGCAACAGCTCAAGGCTCTTCAACGTGGCGCACGCCAACGCGGGAGGCTGGCTGGTGGTGTAAATGTAGGGCCGGGCGAACTGGATCAGGCTTTCTATCAACGCTTCGCTGCCCGCGACAAACGCGCCGCTGGTGCCAAAGGCTTTGCCCAGAGTGCCCACCAGCACCGGCACATCGTCCATGCTCAAACCAAAATGCTCGGCAATCCCGCCGCCATTGGCGCCCAAAGGGCCAAAGCCGTGGGCATCATCGACCATCAGCCACGCGCCTTTAGCTTTGGTTTCGCGGGCCAAGGCGGGTAAATCGGCCACATCGCCATCCATGCTGAACACGCCATCGGTGACCACCAGTGTATTGCCGCAGGCTTTCTCCAGGCGCTTGGCCAGGCTTGCCGCGTCGTTATGCAGATAGCGATTGAAGCGTGCGCCGCTGAGCAAACCGGCATCCAGCAAAGACGCGTGATTTAGACGGTCTTCGAGCACCGTATCGCCCTGCCCGACCAAGGCTGTGACAGCGCCCAGATTGGCCATGTAGCCATTGCTGAACAACAGCGCCCGCGGGCGTCTGGTGAATTCGGCCAGGGCTTCTTCCAGCGCGTGGTGCGGACCGCTGTGGCCGATGACTAAATGCGACGCCCCGCCGCCCACGCCCCAGCGCGATGCTCCGGTCTGCCAGGCTTCTATCACCTGCGGATGATTGGCCAAACCCAGGTAATCGTTATTGCAGAACGCCAACAAAGGCTGGCCATCCACCACTACCAGCGGCCCTTGCGGGCTTTCAAGCAGTGGGCGTTGGCGATACAGATTGTCGGCACGACGCGCGGCCAGACGGGCGCTTAAATCAAAAGACATTTTGCGCAAGACCTCTTGTAGCCGCTGTCGCAGGCGGCCCTGCTGTTGAACCAAAAGCGAAGGGCCTGCGGCAGCGGCTACAAACTGTGTGGTTAAACCGCAGCGTTGTAGAACTGTTCGCTGGATTTGTGTTCGATCAGCGCTTGCTCAATCGCCGCCTGATGTACCTCGTCGGCGTGCTCTTCACGGGCTTCAGGCAAGATGCCCAAGCGCGCAAACAGCTGCATGTCTTTGTCGGCCTGCGGGTTGGCCGTGGTCAGCAATTTGTCGCCGTAGAAAATCGAGTTGGCCCCGGCAAGGAATGCCAGCGCCTGCATTTGCTCGTTCATCGCCTCACGCCCGGCCGACAACCGCACATGGCATTTAGGCATCATTATCCGGGCCACTGCCAGCATGCGGATGAAATCAAACGGGTCGATGTCCTCAGCGTTTTCCAGCGGCGTGCCCGCCACTTTCACCAGCATGTTGATCGGCACCGACTCCGGGTGTTCGGGCAGGTTGGCCAGCTGGATCAACAGATTCGCGCGGTCGTCCAGCGACTCGCCCATGCCCAGAATCCCGCCGGAACAGATTTTCATCCCGGCATCACGCACGTAGCTCAGGGTTTGCAGGCGCTCGCTGTAGGTACGGGTGGTGATGATGCGGGTGTAAAAGTCCGGCGAGGTGTCGAGGTTGTGGTTGTAGTAATCCAGCCCGGCGTGCGCCAGCGCTGCCGTTTGCTCCTGATCAAGCTTGCCCAGCGTCATGCAGGTTTCCAGGCCCATGGCTTTTACGCCTTTGACCATCTCCAGCACATAGGGCATGTCTTTGGCAGACGGGTGCTTCCAGGCCGCGCCCATGCAAAAACGCGTCGAGCCGATGGCCTTGGCCCGTGCGGCTTCTTCGAGCACCGCCTGCACCTGCATCAACTTCTCTTTTTCCAGGCCCGTGTTGTAGTGGCCCGACTGCGGACAATATTTGCAATCTTCCGGGCACGCGCCGGTTTTGATCGAAAGCAGCGTCGAAACCTGAACCCGATTCGCGTCGAAATGCGCGCGGTGAACGGTCTGCGCCTGAAATAACAGGTCATTGAACGGCTGGACAAACAACGCCCTGACCTCGGCTAAAGTCCAATCATGTCGCAAGTTGGCAAGGGTGCTGGCGCTCATCGGCGTTTCTCTTGTTTATGCTTTGACTAGAACCTGAGGCAATCGCCCCAGGCACGGCACGGATGCTCGGCATGTTTAAGGATGTGACATGAGTTGTCAACCGCGCTTGAGAGCGCTGGTTGACAGCTGGTTATTTAATAACCAAACCTGTTTATTGTGTGATGAACGCACCCATACCCGCCTCGCGCTATGCACGGCGTGTGAACTTGAACTGCCCTGGTTAGGCGACAGTTGTCAGCGCTGCGCATTGCCCTTGCCAATGGAGGGGCTCACCTGTGGCTTTTGCCTCAAGCAACCTCCGGCCTTCGAGGCGGTACATGCGCCGTGGGTGTATGGCTTTCCAGTCGACAGTTTGATCATTGGTTTTAAACACAACAGCAAGTGGCCCTATGGCCGACTGTTAGCCGAACTTCTCGGCCAATCGCTGCGCAATCACTTCGATACAGGCAACGAGCCGCCCGACTTTTTACTGCCCGTGCCGCTGTCTGTTCAGCGCCTGCGCCAACGGGGCTACAACCAGTCGACCATGCTCGCAGACTGGCTCAGCGCACACTTGAAAATCCCTTGTCGAGAACACTGGCTGCTGCGCCCCCAAGACACCACCGCGCAACAGGCACTCAACGCCAAGACCCGCAAACGCAACTTGCTGCAAGCCTTCAGCCTTGCGCCGGGGATTGAGGTGCAAGGCTTGCACCTCGCGCTGGTGGACGATGTGCTCACCACAGGTGCCACTGCTCAGAGCCTGGCTCGCCTGCTACTCGAGGCAGGGGCGCGGCGGGTGGATGTGTACTGCCTGGCGCGAACGCCCAAGCCCGACGGGCCACCTTGACGGCACCTCGCTGAGCAGGCACTTTCCGAGGCTCTGCCCGCTTTGCGAAACACGCCGCCATGCCGCTACCCACTTTGCTGACGCAACACATCGCCCGCCGCCCACAGCGCATTGCCCTGTTGCAACACATCGCCGAGCAAGGCTCGATCACCCGTGCGGCCAAAAGCGCGGGCATCAGCTACAAATCCGCGTGGGACGCCATTGATGAGCTGAACAACCTGGCACAAACCCCGCTGGTTGAACGCAGTGTCGGCGGTAAAGGCGGCGGCGGTGCGCACTTGTCTGTTGCCGGCGAGCGGGTACTGCGGCTGTATCAGCGCTTGCAGGTGCTACAGAGCCAGGTACTGGACGCTGCCGAGGACAGCAGCGACCTCGATCTGCTAGGTCGGTTGATGCTCAGGACCAGCGCTCGCAACCAGTTGCACGGCAGCGTGATAGCCATCGAGCCCCATGGGCACAATGATCTGATTCAGTTGGCGTTGCCCGGTGGTCTGACGCTGAACGCACACATTACCCGCGACAGTACCCAGCGCCTGGAATTGAGCATCGGAGCCCCGGTGGTGGCGCTGATCAAAGCGCGATGGCTGCAACTGACTGCCCCGGACCAACCCGCGGTGCCTGAACACAATCAACTGCAGGGGCAAATCGAACAAATTCTCCACGCCGACGATGGCCCCAGCGAAGTGCGCATCAGCCTGCACAGCGGCCAAATCTTGTGCGCCCTGACCGAAACGCAACAACTCGAAACACTCCAGTTGAAGGTCGGCAGCCCGGTCAATGTGCAGTTCTCGCCGGCGCTGGTGTTGCTGGGTACACCGCTTTAAAGAAAGCCCAACGCCCTGTAGCCGCTGCCGCAGGCCGCGATGGTTTGCATCGCGACTCTGTTGTTGAAGGTCCAGCGGCCCTGATCGCAGCCTGCAGCAGAGGCGCCTGGGCGGGCTCGCCTAAAATCTGAAACATCGCTGTCATACCCGCTGCTTAAGGTTGCTGCAAAAACCTTCGAGAGCCTGCGCGATATGAACCTGTTAGAAGAACAACAACTCACCGACCTTGAGCAAATGATCGGCCTCAGTCGGCGGCGTTTTATCAGCGCCGGCGCTCTGTGCGGGGCGGCCATGTTTTTAGGGGGCAACCTGTTGAGTCGCAGCGCGCTGGCCAACGGTGTCAGCGCCGCCTCCAGCCCGTTGCTCGGCTTTGAAAGCATCAACGCCGCCAGCAGCGACACCCTCAGCCTGCCGCCCGGTTATCGCGCCTCGGTACTCATCAGTTGGGGCCAACCCTTGCACGTCAACGGCCCGGCCTTCGACCCGAGCGGCAATGGCAGCGCCGAAGCCCAGGAGGTGCAGTTCGGCGACAACAACGACGGCATGAGCCTGTTCGCGTTCCCCGATGACCCGAACCGCGCCCTGCTGGCGATCAACAACGAATACACCAACTATCGCTACCTTTACCCGCATGGCGGCCAGCCCACGTCGGCCGAAGAGGTGCGCAAGGCCCAGGCCAGCGAGGGCGTGTCGGTAATCGAAGTTCAACGCAAAGAGCATGGCTGGCAGTTTGTGCAGGGCTCGCCCTTCAACCGGCGCATCCACGGCAACAGCCCGATCCGCCTCAGCGGCCCCGCCGAAGGCCACGCCTTGCTGCGCACCCAAGCTGATATTAATGGCTCGCGTGTGCTGGGCACGTTTCAAAACTGCGCCAACGGCAAAACGCCATGGGGCACCTACCTGACCTGCGAAGAAAACTTCACCGACTGCTTTGGCAGCTCTGATCCCAAGCAAACCTTCGACCCCGCGCAAAAACGCTACGGCGCCGTCACCACCAGCAAAGACATCAACTGGCACCTGCACGATCCGCGCTTCGACCTGGCGCTCAACCCCAACGAATTCAACCGTCACGGCTGGGTGGTCGAAATTGACCCGTTCGACCCGCAGTCAGTGCCGGTCAAACGCACCGCGCTGGGCCGCTTCAAGCATGAAAACGCCGCACTGGCGCAAACCCGCGATGGGCGCGCCGTGGTGTACATGGGCGACGACGAGCGCGGTGAGTTCATCTACAAATTCATCAGCCGCGACAAGATCGATCATCAAAACCCCAAGGCCAATCGCGACCTGCTGGATCACGGCACGCTGTATGTGGCGCGCTTCGACGCAGGTGACAACAACCCCGATCACCCCAAGGGCCAGGGGCAGTGGATCGATCTCAGCCACGGGCAAAACGGCCTCGACGCAAGCAAGGGCTTTGCCAGCCAGGCGCAGGTGCTGATTCACGCCCGGCTGGCGGCCAGCGTGGTCAACGCCACGCGCATGGACCGTCCGGAATGGATCGTGGTCAGTCCTAAAGACGGCCAGGTGTATTGCACCCTCACCAACAATGCCAAGCGCGGCGAAGACGGGCAGCCTGTGGGCGGCCCCAACCCGCGCGAGAAAAACGTCTACGGGCAGATCCTGCGCTGGAAAACCCACAACGACGACCACGGCGCGAACAGCTTCGACTGGGACCTGTTCGTGGTCGCAGGCAACCCGGTGGTCCACGCCAAACAGCCCAAGGGCGGTTCGCCCAACATCACCCCGCAAAACATGTTCAACAGCCCGGACGGCTTGGGCTTTGACGACGCCGGGCGGCTGTGGATCCTGACCGACGGCGATGACAGCAACAGCGGCGACTTCGCTGGCATGGGCAACAACCAAATGCTCTGCGCCGACCCCGACAGCGGCGAAATTCGCCGATTCATGGTCGGCCCGATCGGCTGCGAAGTGACCGGCATCAGCTTTTCACCCGACCAGAAAACCCTGTTTGTCGGCATCCAGCATCCTGGTGAAAACGGCGGCTCGACCTTCCCCGAGCACACTCCCAACGGCAAACCCCGCTCATCCGTCATGGCCATCAGCCGCGAAGACGGCGGCATCGTCGGCAGCTAACCACTGTGGGAGCTGACGAGGCACGAAGGCTGCGATCTTTTCAACAGATCAAAAGATCGCAGCCTGCGCCAGCGCCCACAGGTTTTGTGCCAGGTTGTAAGCGGTCTACGCTAAGATGCATGGCCGGACGCGGCAGCCTGCTGCGCGCAGGAGTCAGCATGTCTCATCCGTTTGCAACACTTACCCCTGATCTGGTGCTCGACGCCGTCGAAAGCATTGGTTTCCTCAGCGATGCCCGCGTGCTCGCGCTCAACAGTTACGAAAACCGCGTGTACCAGGTCGGCATCGAAGACTCGGAACCGCTGATCGCCAAGTTCTATCGCCCGCAGCGCTGGACCAACGAAGCCATTCTCGAAGAACACCGCTTCACCTTCGAACTGGCCGAGTGCGAAGTGCCGGTGGTCGCCCCAATGATTCACAACGGCCAAAGCCTGTTCGAACACGAGGGCTTTCGCTTCACCCTGTTTCCACGCCGTGGCGGCCGTGCGCCCGAGCCGGGCAACCTCGACCAGCTGTATCGACTGGGCCAACTGCTGGGCCGCCTGCATGCCGTTGGGGCCACCAAGCCGTTTGAGCACCGCGAAGCCCTGGGCGTGAAGAACTTCGGCCATGACTCGCTGACCACGTTGCTCGAAGGCAACTTCATTCCGCGCAGCCTGTTGCCTGCCTACGAGTCTGTGGCCCGTGATCTGCTCAAGCGGGTCGAGGATGTGTACGCCGCCACCCCGCACACCAACATCCGCATGCACGGCGACTGCCACCCCGGCAACATGATGTGCCGCGACGACGTGTTCCATATCGTCGACCTCGACGACTGCCGCATGGGTCCAGCCGTGCAAGACCTGTGGATGATGCTGGCCGGTGATCGCCAGGAATGCCTGGGCCAACTGTCCGAATTGATGGACGGCTACAGCGAGTTCCACGATTTCAACCCGCGTGAACTGGCCTTGATCGAACCGCTGCGCGCCTTGCGCCTCATGCACTACAGCGCGTGGCTGGCCCGCCGCTGGGACGACCCGGCCTTCCCGCACAGCTTTCCGTGGTTTGGCAGCGAGCGCTATTGGGGCGACCAGGTGTTGGCGTTACGCGAACAACTGTCGGCACTGAATGAAGAACCGCTGAAGTTGTTTTAAGATCATGCCCCCCGGCAGGAGCCCGCGCGCTCCTGCCGCACCCGTCAGTTGCCTAAGCAAGGATTCTGCATGCAAGCCGCAAACCCGCGTCGCGGGTACATTTTAGGCCTCAGCGCCTATGTCATCTGGGGGCTCTTCCCGCTCTACTTCAAGCTACTAGAGAGCGTACCCGCCGCCGAAATCATCGTCAGCCGAGTGCTCTGGTCAGCGTTGTTCGGCTCACTTCTACTGCTGGTCTGGAAACACCCCGGCTGGTGGCAAGAACTGCGCGACAACCCCAGGCGCATCGCTGTACTCGCCGGCAGCGGTCTGCTGATCGCGATTAACTGGCTGACGTACGTGTGGGCGGTCAACAACGACCGTATGCTCGAAGCCAGCCTGGGTTATTACATCAACCCGCTGGTAAACGTGCTGCTCGGCATGTTGCTGCTGGGCGAGCGTTTGCGTCGCTTGCAATGGATTGCCGTAGGTCTGGCCGTCGTGGGTGTTGCGCAACAAGTGTGGCAAGTCGGTAGCCTGCCGTGGGTGTCGCTGGTACTGGCGCTGACCTTTGGCTTTTACGGACTGATTCGCAAACAGGCGCCGGTCAAGGCGCTGCCGGGGCTGGTGGTCGAAACCTGGATTCTGGTGCCCATCGCTATCGTCTGGCTGCTGATACACCCCGAGGCCAACAGTGCCCACGCCGAATTCTGGACGACATCCCAGGCATGGCTGTTGGTGGCGGCAGGCCCGGCAACGTTGATTCCACTCGTCTGCTTCAACGCCGCCGCCCGGCATTTGCCCTACACCACACTCGGCTTTATGCAGTACCTGGCGCCGACGCTGGTGTTAACCCTGGCGGTGTATGTGTTTGGCGAGCACTTGTCCGAAAGCACCTTGCTCGCCTTCATATTTATCTGGGCGGGTCTGGTGGTGTATAGCCTCGACGCGTGGCTGAGCATGCGCCGAAACGCCTGATCAAAAAACGCACAGGCTTACTCGTCTGTGCGTAATTTAAGCTCAACCAGCATTTCATCGGCCAACGCCTCCAAACGTTCCTGCAATACGTGCAGCGACAACGTCAGCGGCACCGCCAGAATCGCTTCGGCATGAAACAGCGGCTCGTTGCTCATGGGCGCGGGCCGCACATCGGTCACCAGCCGCTCAAGGTTAACGCCCTGCTCCGTCAATACCCGGGTGATGTCGCGCACGATGCCGGGGCGGTCATTGCCCACCAGCTCCATGGCAATGGGCTTCCAGGTGCAGGACTGCTCAATGCCGCTTTCGGCGATCAAAATCCGAATCCCTTCTGGCGCCAAACCGTGCAGCGCCTCGACCAGCCCGTCATGGGCCTCGGCGGGCACCCCCACGCGCAAGATCCCGGCAAATTGCCCGGCCATGCGCGACATCCGGCTTTCCAGCCAATTGCCGCCATGCTCGGCGATGCATTGGGCAATGCGCTCGACCTGCCCGGCCTTGTCCGGGGCAAACACCGTAATCACGAGATGGTTCATGACAGGTTCTCTTCTCTTATTAGATTAGGGGGGGTCGGGTGAGTATAGGCAGCGTCTGCGTGAGAGCTGGTGCAGACTGCGATCTTTTGATCTGGAAAGATCGCAGTCTTCGTCCCTCGACAGCGCCCACGGGGATCAACCACGAACAAATTGTGTACTGTTTTTAGAATTATCTGGAACAACCTGTGTGTTTCTTGAGAACATCCCGTACTTCTACGTGACCGATAGCTTAAAAACAGTCGCACAAAGACGTAGCTAGTCTGATTTTCACATCGGCAAATGATCATGTAGTATGCCTCGGCGACCACTACATAATTAGCAACAAGGTCGGTCAAGGCGTCTGCTTTACCCCCGTACAAACCCGCTCAGGCGGTGTTTTGAGAAGCGCTCCAGGCTTTAAATAAAAATGAGTGAGGCAAGCAATGACTGAACACGTTCACGTCGGTGGCCTGCAGGTCGCCAAAGTCCTGTTCGACTTCGTCAACAACGAAGCCATACCCGGTACCGGCCTCAACGCCGACCAGTTCTGGGCCGGTGCCGACAAGGTCATCCATGACCTGGCACCCAAGAACAAAGCACTGCTCGCCAAACGCGATGATTTGCAGGCGCGGATCGACGCCTGGCACCAGGCTCAGGCTGGCAAGGCCCATGACGCCGTGGCTTACAAAGCCTTTCTACAAGACATTGGGTATCTGCTGCCAGAAGCGGCTGATTTCCAGGCAACGACGCAAAACGTCGATGACGAAATCGCTCGCATGGCTGGCCCCCAGTTGGTGGTGCCGGTCATGAATGCGCGCTTTGCCCTCAATGCGTCGAACGCCCGCTGGGGCTCGCTCTACGACGCGCTGTACGGCACCGATGCCATCAGCGAAGCCGAGGGCGCCGAAAAGGGTCAAGGCTACAACAAGGTCCGAGGCGACAAAGTCATCGCCTTCGCCCGCGCCTTCCTTGACGAAGCCGCACCGCTGGCCAGCGGCTCGCACGTTGCCTGCACCGCCTACACGATTGTCGACGGTGCCTTGCAGGTCACGCTCAAGGGCGGCGCCCTCACCGGCCTGCGCGACACTGCGCAACTGATCGGCTACCACGGCTCGGCCTCGGCGCCGACCGCTGTGTTGCTCAAACACAATGGCCTGCACTTCGAGATCCAGATCGACGCCACAAGCCCTGTCGGCCAAACCGATACGGCAGGTGTCAAAGACGTGCTGATGGAAGCCGCGCTGACCACCATCATGGACTGCGAAGACTCGGTCGCCGCCGTCGATGCCGACGACAAAGTGGTGATCTACCGCAACTGGCTCGGCCTGATGAAGGGCGACCTGAGCGAACAAGTCTCCAAAGGCGGCACCACCTTCACCCGCACCATGAACCCGGACCGCGAGTACACAGCGCCCAATGGCGGCACGGTCAGCCTGCATGGCCGTTCACTGCTGTTCGTGCGTAACGTGGGTCACCTGATGACCATCGACGCAATCCTCGACAAAGACGGCAACGAAGTGCCTGAAGGCATCCTCGATGGCTTGTTGACCAGCCTGGCAGCGATCCACAGCCTTAACGGCCAAGCCACGCGCAAAAACAGCCGCACCGGTTCGGTCTACATCGTTAAGCCGAAGATGCACGGCCCGGAAGAAGCCGCGTTCACCAACGAGCTGTTCGGGCGCATCGAAGACGTGCTCGAGCTGCCACGCAATACGCTCAAAGTCGGGATCATGGACGAAGAGCGTCGCACCACCGTCAACCTCAAGGCGTGCATCAAGGCCGCCAGCGAGCGCGTGGTGTTCATCAACACCGGCTTCCTGGACCGTACTGGCGACGAGATCCACACCTCGATGGAAGCCGGGCCGATGGTGCGCAAGGCCGACATGAAAGCCGAGAAGTGGATTTCGGCCTACGAAAACAACAACGTCGATGTCGGCTTGAGCACGGGCCTGCAAGGCCGCGCGCAAATCGGCAAAGGCATGTGGGCCATGCCTGATCTGATGGCGGCGATGCTGGAGCAGAAAATCGCTCACCCGCTGGCCGGTGCCAACACCGCCTGGGTGCCTTCGCCGACAGCCGCGGCTTTGCACGCGCTGCACTACCACAAGGTTGACGTGTTCGCGCGTCAGGCCGAACTGGCCAAGCGCGCGCACGCCTCGGTCGATGACATCCTGACCATCCCGCTGGCCGTGAACCCGCAGTGGACGCCTGAGCAAATCCAGAACGAACTGGACAACAACTCGCAAGGCATTCTGGGTTACGTGGTGCGCTGGATCGACCAGGGTGTGGGTTGCTCGAAAGTGCCGGACATCAACGACATCGGCCTGATGGAAGACCGTGCGACGCTGCGTATTTCGAGCCAGCACATCGCCAACTGGCTGCGTCATGGCATTGTCAACGAGACTCAGGTACTTGAGAGCCTCAAGCGCATGGCACCGGTGGTTGATCGCCAAAACGCCAACGACGCGCTGTACCGTCCATTGGCACCAAACTTCGACAGCAACATCGCCTTCCAGGCGGCGGTCGAACTGGTGATCGAAGGCACTAAACAGCCAAACGGCTACACCGAGCCGGTGCTGCACCGTCGTCGTCGTGAGTTCAAGGCTAAAAACGGCTTGTAATTCCAGTCGCGCCACACCCGCTGTAGGAGCGAGCTTGCTCGCGATCTTTTGATGTTTAAAAGATCGCGAAGCGAGCGCCTACAGGTTTAGTTCCCGCTTAATCAGCTTCAGCAGCTTGTGCGTATCGATGGGCTTGAGCAGAAAGTCCACCACGTTCAGGTGCATCGCCTCGATGGCGTCACGCACCCCTGCGTCGCCCGACATGATGATGATCGGCAACAGCGCGCGATCCGATTCGCGCACCTTGCGGATCAGGTGCAAGCCATCGTGGGGCTCCATGCGCAAGTCAGTCAGCAGCAGGCCAATCGGCCGCTCAGAATCGAGCAACATCAACGCCTGCTTTTCATTGCTCGCCGTCAGGCACTCGATCTCATGCAACGAGAGAAGCTCCGCCAGCAATTCACGCGCAGACTGATCATCGTCCACGATCAATACCCACTGCTCGGCCTGCGCGGGTGCTTGCATCACCTCGCTCAAGGCCTCACGTTCGGCAGCGCTCAAAATATCGTGATCAGTCATAGCCTTCTCGAAAGCTGCCACGGGCGAAATAACCCAGCGGTCCTATCAGTTATCTTTTTATGTACTCAATGTGCACTCAGACAAGACAGTTTCCAAGCACACGCCACATGAAATAAACAAAAAGCACGCACCTCGTCGAAAATCGGGGGCTCCAGGCGGTGTCCCTAGACTTACGTCCAATGGGCACCTGCGTGCAGACAACCGAGCATGAGGGTCAGCAGGGGCCCCGTCCCGTCATAACAACAACGGCCAACAATGCGGTAACGGTAATGAGTAAATCGGATGCGTTTCTCCAGGCAGGGAAAACTGCTGTATTGCAGAACATTCACGGCACCATGCAGTTCTTGCAGCGATTCCCGCCCTTTAACCAAATGGAAAACGCTCACCTGGCGTTTCTAGTGGAGCAGTGCCAACTGCGCTTCTATGGCCCCGGTGACAGCATCATTCGGCCTGCCGATGGACCGGTCGAACACTTCTATATCGTTAAGCAGGGCCGTGTAGTGGGCGAGCGCACGCACGAGGGGCGCGACGTGGCCGAAACCACGTTTGAAATCACAGCGGGCGAGTGCTTCCCGCTGGCCGCCTTGCTCGGTGAACGCGCCACTCGCACCGAGCATCGGGCCGCAGAAGACACGTTCTGCCTGCAACTGAACAAAGCCGCGTTTATCAAACTGTTCGCCCTGTCCGACGAGTTCCGCGACTTCGCCCTGCGCGGGGTCAGCAGCCTGCTCGACAAGGTCAATCAGCAAGTGCGGCAAAAAGCCGTTGAGACCCTGGGCACGCAATACTCGCTCAACACCCGCCTGGGTGAACTGGCCATGCGCCACCCGGTCACGTGCAGCCCGCACACAGCCCTGCGCGAGGCCGTGCGCCTGATGCACGAGCAACAAGTGGGCAGCATCGTGATCGTTGACGAACACAAGGCGCCGCTGGGGATTTTCACCCTGCGCGACCTGCGCCATGTGGTGGCCGAGGGTATTCATGACTTTGAGCAAGCCATTGAGACGCACATGACGCCGGGGCCGTTTTATCTGTCCCCTGATCACAGCGCCTTTGATGCCGCCATTGCCATGACTGAACGGCACATCGCCCACGTGTGCCTGGTCAAAGAACAGCGTCTTTGCGGCGTAGTGTCCGAGCGTGACCTGTTTTCCCTGCAACGGGTCGACCTCGTTCACCTGGCCCGCACCATTCGCCACGCCCCGCGCCTGGACACCCTGATCAACCTGCGCGGCGAAATCGGCCAACTGGTGGAACGCATGCTCGCCCACGGCGCATCGTCGACCCAGATCACGCACATCATCACCCTGCTCAACGACCACACCGTGTGCCGCGTGATCGAGTTGGTGCTGGCCGAAAGAGGCGACCCCGGCGTGCCTTTCAGTTGGCTGTGTTTCGGCAGCGAAGGACGACGCGAGCAAACCTTGCACACTGATCAAGACAACGGGATCTTGTTCGAAGCCGAAGACGCCACGCAGGCCGCTGAGATTCGTCAGCGCCTGCTGCCCATTGCGCAGCAAATCAACACCCACCTCGCAGCGTGCGGCTTCACCTTGTGCAAAGGCAACATCATGGCCGGCAACCCCGACCTGTGCCTGTCACGCGCCGAATGGGCCCGACGCTTTGCGGGGTTTATCCGCGAGGCCACTCCCGAAAACCTGCTGGGTTCCAGCATCTATTTCGACCTGCGGGTGGTCTGGGGCGATGAGCAGGGTTGCCAGCAACTGCGCCGCGGGGTCCTTCAGCAAGTGGCCGACAACCGTTTGTTCCAGCGCATGATGGCCGGCAACGCCCTGCGCCATCGCCCGCCCGTGGGGCGCTTTCGCGAGTTTGTGCTGGAGCGCAAAGGCGGCGACAAAGCCACCCTCGACCTCAAGGTACAAGGCCTCACCCCATTCGTTGATGGTGCACGCCTGCTGGCATTGGCCCATGGTGTTGAAGCCATCAACACCCTTGAGCGCTTGCGCCAGCTCATCACCCTGGGCGTGATTGAGCCGCTGGACGGCTCGGCCTACGAAGAGGCGTATCACTTCATTCAGCAGACCCGCATGCAACAGCACCAATTGCAGACCCGGCAAAACCGCCCGTATTCCAACCGTGTCGACCCCGATAACTTGAACCAGTTGGACCGCCGCATCCTGCGTGAAGCGCTGCGCCAGGCCCAACGCCTGCAAAGCAGCCTGGCCCTGCGGTATCAGCTATGAGCCTGTTTTCCTGGCTGCTGGCGCGTAAAAAACCCAGCTTGAACTCCACTCAGCAGCAACGTTTAGCGCAGTTAACCGAATCAGCAGGGTTGAGCGAACACCCCCTGCGCGCCCAACGCTGGGTGGTGGTCGACCTGGAAACCAGCGGTCTGAACCTTAATCGTGACCAAGTGCTGTCGATTGGGGCGATGGTCATCGAAGACGGCGCCATTAATCTGGGCCAGGCGTTCGAGCGCACCTTGTTACGCACCGACAATCCACTGAGCCCCAGCGTATTGCTGCACGGCCTGGGGCCGAGTGCGATTGCCGCCGGCAGTGACCCGGTGGATGCCCTGCTCGACTTTATGGAGTTTGTCGCCGACAGTCCGTTGCTCGCGTTCCACGCCCCGTTTGACCAACACATGCTCAGCCGCGCACTCAAAGACAGCCTGGGTTATCGCTTACAGCATCCCTTTATGGACGTGGCGGCGTTAGCGCCGATGTTGTGCCCGCAGGTCAATGTGCGAGAGGCCGGACTGGATGACTGGATCCAGCACTTCAACCTGCACGTCGAAGACCGCCACAACGCCAGCGCCGATGCGCTGGCCACCGCGGAACTGGCGCTGATCCTGTTCAACCGCGCCCATGCACAAGGCATCGACACCCCCCAAGCCCTGCAACAGCGGCTTAACCAATGGCAACGGCGCAAGCAAGTGCACAGTTTCTAACTCACATCACCCTGCTTCAAATGTGCAAAACCGTGTAGTCGCTGCCGAAGAATCAGGCTGCGATGGGCTGGGCGGGGGTCCTGCGGCCCACATCGCAGCCTCGTACCTCGTCAGCGACTACACGTCCCGAACCGCTTGCCATCCGATGAGCGTCAATTGCGCAGGGCCATTCGCTCTGACACAATCGCGAATAATTATCGTTAGTTAAAACTTGCCTTCGGTGCTGCTCTTGTCGTCAGTCCAAACCCCTAACAGTGAACTGGTTGGATCGCTTTACCGCGACCATCGCGGTTGGCTGCTGGCGTGGTTACGGCGCAACGTGGCCTGCCCGCAACGGGCCGAAGACTTGAGTCAAGACACCTTCGTGCGCCTGCTGGGCCGCCCTGAACTGAGCACCCCGCGCGAACCCCGCGCCTTTCTCGCGGCCATCGCCAAAGGCCTGTTGTTTGACTACTTTCGCCGCGCCGCGCTAGAGCAGGCGTACCTCAACGAATTGATGCTGATCCCCGAAGCCGAACACCCCTCGCCCGAAGAACAGCACCTGATTCTCGAAGACCTGAAAGCCATTGACGGTCTGCTGGGCAAACTGTCGAGCAAATCGCGCGCAGCCTTCCTGTATAGCCGCCTCGATGGCCTGTCCCACGCCGAAATCGCCGAACGCCTGGGCGTGTCCGTGCCCCGTGTGCGTCAGTACCTGGCTCAAGGCATTCGCCAGTGCTACATCGCGCTGTATGGCGAGCCGACATGAGCGCGATCAGCTCCAAACCGGTGTCCGCCCGTGTACTCGACGCCGCCATCGCCTGGCAACTGTGCCTGGACTGCGGCAATGGCAGCCTGGACGAACAAGCCGAATTCACTCGGTGGTACGAGGCTAACGAAGAGCACGCACGCGCCTGGCAACAGCTGGGCATGCTTGACCACCGCTTCAGTACCGCCAGCCTCCCGGCCCGCAATGCCCTGCTGAACGCCCGCAACGGCTTGCACCAACGGGTACGCAAGCTCGGCAGCGGATTAGCAAGCATCGTGCTGGTCTGCGGACTGACCTTGTTTGCGGGCATAAATTATTTGCCGATTGATTACTGGTTGGCCGAGCAACGCACCGCCACCGGCGAGCAGCGCGAGCTGCGGCTGGCCGATGGCACCGTGATCAACCTCAACACCCACAGTGCCGTGGACGTTGCGTTTGACGCCAGCACCCGGCGGATCATCCTGCAAGAAGGCGAGATCATGGTGCAGACCGGCCATGGCGACCCTCGGCCGTTTATCGTGCAAACCCGTGATGGCAGCCTGCGCGCCTTGGGCACGCGCTTCATGGTCAAGCGCGAAGACGACGGCACCCGCCTCAGCGTGCTGCAATCACGCGTTGCGGTGCGCCCTGAAGCCAGCGCCGACGAAACCCTCTTCAGCGAGGGCCAGCAAGTGCTCATGCACCGCGACCGCCTGGGGCAACGGGTCGCCGTGAACGCCGGGGCCGATGCCTGGACCCGTGGCATGCTGGTACTCGACAACGTGCGGCTGGCCGACATGGTGCGCGAACTGAATCGCTACCAGCGCGGCCATCTGGGCGTCGACCCACACGTGGCCGACCTGCGCATCACGGGCAGCTTCGCGCTGAACAACGTGCAGTTGGCACTTGACGCCCTGCAACCGACCCTCCCGGTGAAAATTGAGCAAATCACCCCGTGGTGGATCACCGTCAGCGCCAAGCCGTAAAAGCCAAATCTAAATTATTTTCAATTAGCCCTATCACTTTTGAAGGCTCGTTCGGCACATAAGCATTGAGAAACATTTCCATTCAGGAATCCGCCGAATGTCCCGCACCCTAGACACGTTTTTGCGCCCTAGCCTGTTAGCCGTCGCCATCGCCCTCAGCGCCCCGCTGGCCAGCACCTCGCTGATCGCCGCCGAGCAAAGCTCAAGCGCGCGCAGCTACAACCTCCCCGCCGGATCGTTGGCCGCTACCCTGAACCAAATCGCCAGCCAGGCGGGTGTGACGCTGGCGATGGATCCGGCGCTGGTCGCAGGCAAAACCAGCAACGCAGTCAAAGGCTCGTTCGAACCCGGCGCGGCGCTGCACGAAGCGTTGCGTGGCACGGGCTTGCAATTGCAGCAAACTGGCGCCGGAACCTACACCTTGGTGCCGATCGTCGAGGGTGCTTTGACCTTAGGTGATGTAAACATCAATGCCAAAGCCGTGGCAGAAGGTTCGGAAGACGCAGGTTACGTCAGCGAAAACGTCAGTAACGTCGGCGCCTTGGGCGGGATGAAACTGCAAGACACTCCCTACTCCATGAGCGTCACCTCCCAGGCGCTGCTCAAAAACATGCAAGCCACCTCGCTGGATGACGTGTTTAAGCGAAACCCGTTCACCCAGGCCTATTCGCCGACCAGCGCCGGTTATGCGAGCGCGGTCAACATCCGTGGTTTCAGCAGCGCAGGCAGCCTGAACATTGCCAACGATGGCCTGCGCTTCACCACAGGCGCCGATGCTGGCAACTTTCTGGAAGACACCGAGCAGCTGGAAATCATCACTGGCCTGACGGGTTTCCTGTACGGGCCTGCGTCACCGGGTGGTTTGGCCAACTATGTGCTCAAGCGCCCCACCTATGAAACCTACCGCAGCGTGACCCTGGGCAATGCCGGCGGTGAAAACTACTACCTGCACGGCGACTTTGGCGGAAAGCTCGACGACGAAGGCAAGTTTGCCTATCGCTTAAACCTGCTGACACAGGACGGCGAAACTGCCATCGACATGCAAAAACGTCGCCGAGAAATGATCAGCCTTGCACTGGACTGGAACGTCAGCGACGACCTGCAACTCCAGTTCGATGCGTCGCACAAGAAAACTGAAAACCGTGGCCTGACCAGCTATTGGTACTTCGGTGATCAGGCCTATCGCCCGCGAGCCTCGCAACTCGACAACGACAAACTGTACAGCCAGAAATGGGCGTTCTCGGATAACGAAACCGACAAGGCGGGAGTACGCGGCAAATGGTTCCTCAACGACACGTTCACTCTGCGCGGCGCTTTAGCGGCACAGAAGTTTACCGAAGAGAACACCTACAACGGCCCCACAGTTTACAGCCCTGGGGTTTATACCCAGCCGTTGTACGCGTTTGCCCCTATCGAACACGAAGAAACATCGGGCTATCTGTTCCTTGATTCGGCGTTCCAGACTGCCAGCATTGGCCACAAGATGACCGTGGGTTATCAGGGTAATGTCTCGCGTATTCGTCAGTATGAAGACCACATTCCCTACCCAGGCCCACAATACGGCGACGTCAGCGGGAGTGGATTGCCTATAGGTGACAGCCAGCAGTTCGACAAGCCTGCCTACTCAATCGGCCATGGTGATCAACGTCTTGCGAGCAAGTCTGAGTCCAACAACTTCTTGATCGGCGACGTCATCACTTTCAACGATCAGTGGTCCAGCATCCTCGGCGTGACCCGCACCCAGATCAAGACCTACGCCAACGAGTTCGTCTACGCCAAGGCGTTTGGCACACCTGAAACCGAAACCCGATACAACCAAAGCAAAACCTCGCCCAACTTCTCGCTGATCTATAAACCACTGCCATGGCTGACCACGTACGCGACCTACATTGAAGGGCTGCAAGCAGGCGGCACCGCACCGAGCACCTCGATCAACTACGGCGAAATGTTCGCCCCACAAGTGAGCAAGCAATACGAAGTGGGCGCAAAAGCGACTGTCGGCGAAACCCTGCTGACCCTGGCTTTTTTCAATATCGAAAAACCTAATGGCTACACCAACGACTTGCGGATTTACGCCGAAGACGGTAAGCAAGTGAACAACGGTCTGGAGTTCAGCGTCACCGGCAAGATAACACCTGAGCTGACCGTGATCGGGGGTTTCACCTTGCTCGACCCAAAAATCAAAGACAGCAGCGTCAAAGCCAATGACGGCAACGCCCCCACCAACGTCGCCAAACAACTGGCCAAAGTGTATGCCGAATACGACATCAACCCGGTACCGGGCCTGGCACTGACGGGTGGCGCGTTTTACACCGGCAAGCAATATACCGATGAAGCCAACGACTACCATTTGCCCTCTTTCACCACCTTTGATGCCGGGGCGCGTTACCGTGTGAAGGTTGCCGAAAATGACCTGACCCTGCGTCTGAACGTCAGCAACCTGACCAACAAAGAATACTGGCTCAATAGCTACTACTTGGGTGACCCGCGGGCCGTGCAATTCTCGGCTCAATTGGAGTTCTAAACCCCATCTGAGCAATACCACCGCCCCTGTAGGAGCGAGCTTGCTCGCGATCTTTTGACCTTTTAAAAGATCGCGAGCCACCGCCCCCACAGGGGAATTTTGCATTTAGGACCCTCATGAAAAGCAAAACCATTCGCCGCTGGTCCTTTATCCACACCTGGACCAGCCTGATTTGCACCGCCTTCCTGTTGATGCTGGCGCTCACCGGCTTGCCGTTGATTTTTCATCATGAAATCGACCACCTGCTGGGCGATGCACCACATGTCAAAGAACTGCCCGAAGGCACGCCGCAACTCGATTTGCAGCAACTGGTGCACGCCGCCGAAGCTCACCGGCCCGGCGAGGTCATGCAGTACTTCGGCTGGGAAGAAGACGAACCCAACACGGTCTTAGCCATCATGGCGGCCACCGCAGGCACCGAACCCAACTCATCCCACACCTTTATGCTCGACGCCCGCACCGGCGAGGCCATAGAAGTGCCCTCCGCCAATGGCGGCATCATGATGGTCATGCTGCGCCTGCATGTAGACATGTTCGCCGGTCTGCCCGGCAAACTGCTGCTGGCCTTTATGGGCACCTTGTTTGTGCTGGCGATCATCTCCGGCACCGTGCTGTACCTGCCCTTCATGCGGCGCCATGAATTCGCCACCGTACGCACCGACAAATCCACGCGCCTGCGCTGGCTCGACCTGCACAACCTGATGGGCGTCGTCACACTCACCTGGGCGCTGGTGGTCGGCGTCACTGGGGTGATCAGCGCCTGCGCCGACCTGATCATCGACGCCTGGCGCAACGACACCCTCAGCGCCATGGTCGAACCCTACCGCAAGGCGCCGCCCCTGACCCAGCTCGCTCCCGCCAGCCACCTGCTGGACATCGCCGCCAGCGCGGCACCCGGCATGCGCCCGGACTTTATCGCCTTCCCCGGCACGCGCTTCTCCAGCGAACACCACTACGCCGTGTTCATGAAAGGCAGCAGCCACCTCACCTCGCACCTGCTGACACCGGTCTTGATCGACGCCAGCACCCTGGAGGTCACCGCCGTGGGCTCACGCCCCTGGTACATGGACGCCATGGGCATGTCGCAGCCGCTGCACTTTGGTGACTACGGCGGCATGCCGATGAAAATCCTCTGGGCGGCCCTCGACGTGCTGACCCTCATCGTGCTCGGCAGCGGCCTGTACCTGTGGTGGGTGCGGCGCAAGGCCGCCAAGGAGAGCGTGCGATGAAACCGCGCCAGTCGAGTTTCAGGAAAGTGTTCTGCGTGCCGCTGGCGATTGCCCTCGTCACCGGTGCGGGCTTGTTCGCAGCGCTGCTGGGCGACGGCACCTGGGACGTGCTGAGCTGGATCGGCCTGGGCATCCCGACGTGGATCAGCGTGCGCGGGCTGCTTAAACGCTGACAGCGCAAGGCACACATAAACCCCGTAGGCGCGAGCTTGCTTCGCGATCTTTTGATCTTTAACTACAACAGCGAACAATGACCGACCAATGGTCGTAAGAGCTAGCAGTTCTGACAGTACCGCTCTGGGTGTTAACCCGTTATCAATAACCCTTCATACAGGGAGAAATTGAAAGGGTTAACACCGTGGCTTCGAAAAAGAAATTACTGTTGCACCACTACGCCTATGACCCGCTGGACCGCCATGTAAAAAGTGGGGGTTCAGAGGGGCCCGATACCCAGTTGTTTTACAAAAACAACTGGGTAGCCGTCGAGATTAAAGGCAATACGGCTTACCGTATCTTTGAAACCGAAGACGTCGCACTGGCCCAACATATACACACCGAGCTAGATGTTGGCACCACGCTGATCGCCCACGACGACAAACGTTCCACTCTGGCTACGCTCGCGCCCGCACACACCACAGCCTTCTCCTATACCGTCGCCGGGTATAGCCCCACCGATGAACACCGCGTACTGGGTTTTAATGGAGAGCGTAACGATAAAACCACCGGATATTACTTATTGGGCAATGGGTATCGGGCGTTCAATCCGGTATTGATGCGTTTTAATAGCCCGGACAGTTGGAGCCCGTTTGGTGAGGGCGGAATTAATACGTATGCGTATTGCGAGGGCGACCCGGTGAATCGAGTCGACCCGACGGGGCATGCGTTTGCATTTATCAAGCGAATCAAACGGTTTTTGGGCGTAAAGGAACCCTCTCGCTCACAAATTCAAAGCCCCGTTAACCACTACGCTGATGTTTCAGAAGAGTTGTACCCAGCACTCTTGCAGAAGTTAGAAGAGACTGAGAGAGCACTCGCCAAGTCGCTAAATAAAGGGCGTAAGCTGGAAATGGAACGGGAAGCCAATCGAATGGCGAGCGGGGATCACATTGCCAAGCTGAACGCCTTAAACTCGGCATTATTAGAGAAAAACCAGAGGCTCACCCAGCGACTTGGCGAGAAACGCCTCACCTCCAGAATGCCTCCGCCGCCCCCAAGCCGACCTAATGCCACGCTGACACAGGCATCCCGCCAGATCCCCGTGAAATTCAATCGACTCGACTATCTGGACTTGGCGGTTCCCAATAACACCATCCGCAAAAACTAGTCCCTCGCCTGTGCAATTAGCACCCCGGCTTGTCCGCTGTGTACCGGCGCGCAGGGTTCACAGCCGCACCAAACTCACGGAGCGCTTTGGCGCCGATCAACAACGGGTAGTTAAAGCTGCTGCGATCGGTGAGGTTGACCTCTACGGTGCGTTTAACGTCACCCAGGCACATCTCCAAATCGACCACCGGGCGTTTGGCCACGTCAGTGCCGTCTTTGTCTTCATCTTCATCGGCGCGGTTTTTGATTTTGCTGATGCGCGACACTTTGTGTTCATACACCTTACTGCCCGCGTCGGGAGTGGCCAGCTGAAAACGGACCCACTCTTCACCATCGCGGGTGAAGGTCTGGATGTTTTTGGCCGACAGCGAGGCGGTCAAGGCACCGGTGTCCATTTTGGCTTTGAGCGTTTCGCCGATTTCCGGCAGCTTGATGTACTCATACCGCCCGTACAAGGTCGGTTCGGCGGCCATCACCGGCAGCGCCAACAGAGACAGCAGAGCAAGAACAGACTTCATAGAGGTCATTTCCTTAAAAGATTGAGGGTTAGACCCTCTATTTGTCGTTGGTTCATGCCGCTAGGGCGATTGTGGGTGGGAGCCTGCTCGCGATTCAGGCACCCGGTACGCCTGCTGCACCGTGCTGATGCTATCGCGAGCACGCCCGCTGCCACAGGGCACTATAGCGGTGGCCTGGTGAAACATTTGTTAGCACTTCGATTTGGCGTTCGGCGGTGTGCTGCTTATCATGGCCGGTCCTTAAACGTTCAAGAGTTGCTTATGCGCCGCCTGCTCACCGGCTGTTTGGTCCTCCTCCTGTTGCTGTGCAACACCCTCATTCTGTTCGGCCCGTTGATGCTGTTTGCGCTGCTCAAACTGATCTCGCCAGGGCGCCTGCGCGATTACAACTCGTGGGCCGTGATGTGGATCGCCGAGACCTGGTCCGAAATCGACAAACGCATCTTCGCCCTCTGCCTGCCCACGCAATGGGACATTCGCGGCGCCGAAAACCTCAACCGCCACACCTCGTACCTGGTGATCAGCAATCATCAATCGTGGGTTGATATTCCCGCGCTCATGCAGGGCCTGAACCGGCGCACGCCGTTCTTCAAATTCTTCCTCAAGAAAGAACTGATCTGGGTGCCCTTTTTGGGCCTGGCCTGGTGGGCACTCGACTACCCGTTCATGAAGCGCTACTCCAAGGCATTTTTGGCCAAACACCCCGAACTCAAAGGCCAGGACCTCAACATCACCCGAGCCGCCTGCGAGCTGTTCAAGCGCCAGCCGGTCACCGTGGTCAACTACCTGGAAGGCACGCGCTTTACCCCGGCCAAACGTGCGCAACAGCAATCGCCCTACACCTACCTGCTCAAACCCAAGGCGGGTGGCGTGGCCTTTGTGCTGGCGGCGATGGGTGAACAGCTGGACGCGGTGCTCGACGTGACCGTGGTGTATCCACAGGCCAACATTCCGGGCTTTTGGGCGTTGATCAGCGGGCAAGTGCCCAAGGTGATTGTCGATATTCAGACCCGCGAGCTGGACCCGGCGTTGTGGCAGGGCGATTACGAAAACGACCCGGTGTTTCGCGAGCAGGTCCAGAGCTGGATCAACCAGCTCTGGATCAATAAAGACCAGCGCATCAGCACATTGCGGGCAGAGCGCGGCTAATTCTTAAATGCCCCAGAGGCTGCCCAGGGTAGTCAACAGCGGACTGGCAACGCCCTGTTGACCCAGGTACTGAGTAATCAGCGGGGCAAACTGCTGAACCATGCTGCCCTTCATGCCCAAGGCTTCGAACGCGGCGTCCAGTTGCGAGGTGTTGGTCACATTGCTGACCGCTACTTTGGCGTCCGGGCTGACCGGATTGATCGGGCCCAGGAGGGCTTGAAGCTGCGGGTTCTTGGCGCTCAATTGGCTCAGTTGAGTCAATGCCCCGGCCCCCGTCACTTTGCTGATACCCGGCACTTGCTGGGTCAGGGCGCTGTAGTCGTTAGAGGTCAGTTGGTTTTTAGCCAGGCTCAGCATTGCACCCGCGCCACCTGCGGCTTGCTCCGGCGTAACCCCCAAGGCCTTGGCTTTAGTCAGCAAATCGACTGCCTGCATGGTCTTGTCAGAGCTGGCGCTGTTGCCGCCTTGTACCTGATTAAGTATTTGCGTTGCCGCGCCTAAGTCAAAGCCTGCAAATACCGGGCTCGCTGCCACGCTCATCAATGCTGCCAGTGCTACCGCGTTCAACGTTTTCATTGCATCAACCTCTTAAACCAAAAAGCCGCCCGCAACGGAGCAGCGAAACTGTTAATAAGACCCAGGTCCTCGGCAGATGTTCCCAACAGCCCGAGGCGGATCAAAGGGTGCGTAAGCTTAATGGAAAAAAGTTGATCTGCGCTGCATCCGCTGTGCAACTCCCTGCGTATATCAAAGAAGCACAGACTTGACGGACCGTTCACTGGGCGGGCTATTAACCAACTGCCCGGTCAGGAAAAAGCCATGAGAATGAGTGGATTAACCTCGTCATGAATGGAATATCCCCGAATCTTGAACTAACCTCTCGAGGCAAATGGCACTGTGCTATCCCTCTGATATATGGGAGAACGGTTATTTTGATCTCCGACGCTGAGTACCTCAAAAAGCTGTTGGCCCAGTGTTCCTTGGGTAATCGCCGAGCTTTTGAAACGTTGTATCGCAGCGTCGCTCCCCGTCTGCACAGCGTGGCCCTGCACTGCATGGGTCGCCGGGACTTGGCCGAAGAAGTCGTACAAGAAAGTTTCGTGCGTATCTGGCACAACGCCGCGCGCTACGAACCCCGCTTGTCCGCACCGCTGACCTGGATGATCACCATCACCCGTCATCAAGCCATCGACCAACTGCGCAAGCAGCGCGAGCTGCCGTTAAGCGATTTACAGCAAGACGCCCTGACCGACCAGAGCCCCGGCGCTGACGAACAACTGGACACGGCCCGCCAGGCCAAGGCACTCAACCAGTGCCTTGAACAACTGGAGGGCAAGCAGCGCCAAACCCTTACTAGGGCTTATTTTCATGGCCACAGCGCCCGCGAATTAGCTGAGCAGTTGGCCGAGCCGCTGGGCTCGGTGAAGTCCTGGATTCGCCGGGGCATGGAACGTCTGCGCAGGTGTCTTGAATCATGAACTACCAAACCCCTAGCCTGCGCCGGGCACTCGCCGGCGATTACGCCATCGGTTTAATGCCGTCTGGTGCCCGCAAACGTTTTGAACGACTGCTGCTAGACGATGCTGGCCTGCGCGAAGAACTCGCCGCCTGGCAAACCACCCTCGTGCGGCTGACCGATACGCTTGGCCAAGACCCCGTCCCCGAGCATGTGTGGCGAGGCATCGTAGCGCGCATTGAGCCGCAAAAACTCCACGTGCCGGCCAAGCCGCCATTCTGGAACTGGCTGCGCGTCACGGCTGCCGCGTGTGCGGTGGTGATCGCCGTGGCCGTGGGCGTGCTCACGCCCCGCGACAGCATCACCTACAACGCCACCTTGCTCAGCGGCACCGCACAACCCACCCTGCGCATTGAAGCGCATGCCGACTACCTGAACGTGAAGCCGCTGCAACTGGCCGCGGTGGACAGTGGGCGCAGCCTGCAATTGTGGGCGATCCCGGTGGGCGGCAACCCCGTGTCACTGGGCCTGCTGCCTGCGGCAGGCGAAGGCAGGATCGACCTGAGCGCCAGCCAGCAACAACTGCTGGCCAGCAACGTGGTGTTGGCCGTGAGCCTGGAACCCGAAGGCGGCTCACCGACCGGACTGCCGACCGGGCCAGTGTTGTATCAAGGGCCTTTGGCCGCGTTATAAGTGAGGTGCCTCGCGGTCTTTTAACGATCAAAAGAGCGCGAGGCCATCGAGCCCGGTGGCCCGGATTGGCGAGAACGGCATCCCTGATCGCAACCTCACTACCCTCCTGAGCGGCGACAGGCGTACACCTGTACCTATCAGATCTGCTAGCTATACAGCCCATGAGTCGAGGCAGATGCTGTGTGTTCGTCCACGCGTTATTCCCGGAGTTCAGCATGAGCAAGGTGCATAAAGTATTGGCTAACACCTACCAATACGATCCATTGAATCGCCTGTGCGCCGCCAACAGTCTGCAGCGTTTTTACAACAACACCCGCATCGCCACTGAAATAGAAGGTGAACGTAAAACCCGTTTTTTTGAGACCGACTCTCAACCGCTGGCATTGCAACAACACGGCACGGCACCCGGTACCACCTTGTTCGCGACCGATCAACAAACGTCTGTGCTCAATGGGATAAGTGCACCGGGAGAACAGCAAGCGCAGGCTTACTCGCCATTTGGCTTTCATCCACTCGACGCTTTACTCAACGTGGTGGGCTTTAACGGCGAACGGCCAGACCCCGTGACCGGGCATTATTTATTGGGCCAGGGCTATCGAGCGTTTAACCCGGTATTGATGCGCTTTAACAACCCGGACAGTTGGAGCCCGTTTGGGGAGGGGGGGATTAACGCGTATGCGTATTGTGATAATAACCCCTCCAACTTAAACGACCCATCAGGCCACTTTCCAAATTTAATTAAAGCGTTCAAAAACATGTTTATGGGAAGAGTACCCAAGCGCTTACGCCCAACCGTGAGCAAGGCAAGAACTCCCACCCCTCCACAAATTAAAATTTATGAGCGGCAAATGACGAGAACAACACCTCCGTCCATGTCCGACGAGCCGGTCAAACCCCTGAGCAGACGAAGGACGAAACTGTTACGCACTGAATACAAAAATAACCAAGCCATTCTTAAAAAATCAAATGAAGTAATAGAGAGCGACAGCCTTGCATTTGGCCAAGTCACACACAATAGGTTCAAAGACCCTGAGCTTCACGATATGGTGATGGACCAACTAATATTTAGGGATAACTTACTCGATCGCCAGCATGTCATCAGCACGCGCTTGAACGAGGTACCCGACTACAACATTTTGACTGGACTCCCTCGTTACAGCGACGCACTTCAAAGAGAGTTAAATATACAGAAAGTGAACGCACTAGTAAGACAGACGTCAACTGCGATATTGTTTTAAGTATCACCCGTAATAACGCTAGGCATCGAAAATAATAAGCGGTAGCTGAAATTCCAGCTACCGCTTGTCAATCACTACGCACTAAACAACTTATGCGGATCAATCACAAACTTCTTCGGCACACCCGCATCGAACTCGCCATACCCGCGTGGCGCGTCATCCAGGCTGATCACCTCAACGCCGACAATGTCGGCAATTTTGATCCGGTCCCACATGATCGCCTGCATCAACTGGCGGTTGTATTTCATGACCGGGGTTTGTCCGGTGTGGAAGGAGTGAGACTTGGCCCAGCCCAAACCAAAGCGAATGCTCAGGCTGCCCATTTTTGCCGCCGCATCCACAGCGCCCGGATCTTCGGTGACGTATAGGCCCGGAATACCGATTTTGCCCGCTACCCGGACCACGCCCATCAATGAGTTGAGCACGGTGGCCGGCGCTTCGTGTTTGACCCCGTCATGCCCGTGACCACGGGCTTCAAAACCCACGGCATCGACCGCGCAATCCACCTCTGGCTCGCCCAGCAGATCAGCAATTTGTTCGTGCAGCGGGGTGTCTTTGGACAGGTCGGCAATTTCAAAACCCTGCGCCTTGGCGTGGGCCAAACGAATCGGGTTCACGTCACCCACAATCACCACTGCTGCGCCCAATAAACGCGCCGAAGCGGCTGCAGCCAGGCCCACCGGGCCAGCGCCTGCGATGTACACCGTGCTGCCCGGCCCCACACCTGCGGTCACAGCGCCGTGGTAGCCCGTGGGCAGAATGTCGGAGAGGCAGGTCAGGTCGCGAATCTTCTCCATCGCCGCGTCGCGGTCTGGCAGTTTGAGCAGGTTGAAATCGGCATAGGGCACCAATACATATTCAGCCTGGCCGCCGACCCAATCGCCCATGTCCACATAGCCATACGCACCGCCGGGACGGGCCGGGTTGACGGTCAGGCACACCCCGGTGTTTTGCTCTTTGCAACTGCGGCAACGCCCGCACGCCACGTTAAACGGCACCGACACCAGGTCGCCGACTTTCAAATGCTCAACGTCACGCCCGGCTTCGATCACCTCGCCGGTGATCTCATGGCCCAGCACCAGCCCGGTTTGCGCGGTGGTGCGGCCACGCACCATGTGTTGGTCAGAGCCACAAATATTGGTCGACACCACCCGCAGAATCACCCCGTGGTGGATCGGCTTGCCTTGTGGGTTTTGCATCTTGGGAAAAGGAATGCTTTGCACTTCAACCTGGCCATTGCCCAGGTACACCACACCGCGATTGTCAGCCATCGTATTCACCCTTCTTATTGTTAGAGAGAAGCAGCGGCAAGCGACAAGCCGATCTGCTTTTACGTGCAGCTTGCAGCTTAGAACGTGGCGCTGGGGTCATCGCCCCCTGTACGACCTCGGCATAGGCAAATGCGTCGTCCGCAGAGCCGCTACCTAGGGGCTGTTCTGCTAGCTAGGCATACCGTGTGATCGCTTCGATACTGAGCACAGAGAGGGCCTGATCAATGATCCACTACCGTTACGACCCGCTGGACCGTCTGACTGACGTCCATACCCTACGACGCTTTTACTGCGCCCAGCGTATAACCAGCGAAATCGAAGGCGATTGCCGCCAATAAACGAAACGTGATCAGAGGCACCGACTGATCGGCGCATCGGCAGGCACCACTGTAGCGACTACAACACCACTGTCCTGCCACCATTCAAAAAAACCCGCCGCTCAATGTGATAGCCCACACCCCGCGCCAGGGTCTGGGCTTCGATGTCGCGGCCTTTGGCGATCAGGTCTTCGGGGTAGTGGCTGTGGTCGACCACTTCCACACCCTGAGCGATGATCGGGCCTTCGTCGAGGTCGTTGTTGATGTAGTGCGCGGTGGCGCCCACCAGTTTCACGCCCTTCTCGTAGGCTTGGTGATACGGCTTGGCGCCTTTGAAACCGGGCAGCAACGAATGGTGAATGTTGATCGCCTTGCCATCGAGTTTGCGACACAGCTCGGGCGACAGCACTTGCATGTAGCGCGCAAGAATCACCAGCTCGGCGCCGGTGTCTTCGATCACTTGCCACACCTGGGCTTCTTGCGCAGGTTTATTGGCCGGGTTGAGGGCGAAGTGGTGATAAGGAATGCCGTGCCATTGAGCCAGCGGCTCAAGGTCAGGGTGGTTGGAGACCACGGCCACCACGTCCATCGACAATTGACCGATGCGCTGACGATACAGCAAGTCGTTGAGGCAATGGTCGGCCTTGGACACCATGATCAGCACTTTGGGCCGGTAGTGCGGCGCAATCAGTTCGAAGGCCATGCCGAATGCCTGGCCGCGTTCGACCAGACCTGCGCGAAAAGCGCTCTCGTCAAAGCCTTCGGGCTGACGGAATTCGACGCGAATAAAAAAACGTCCCGAACGCTGATCGTCGAAGGAATGGTGCTCGGTGACGTAACAACGGTGTTCGAACAGATAACGGGTCACGGCGTCGACCGTGCCGAGCAGGCTTGGGCAGTCGGCAGTGAGGATCCAGGTGTCAGGAGCGCGGCTCATGGTGAAGTTCCTTGTTATAGACCCCCTGTAGGAGCGAGCAAGCTCGCGCCTGCACAGGATTGGCATTATGCCTCGACATTCAACCCATATTCCGCCGCCGCATCTTGCAGCCACAGCCACCAGTAGTCCGAAAAACTACGACGAATCAGCAGCTCCCACGTGTCTTCAGCCGTGTGGCGAATCACCAGTTGGGATTTGGCAAACACTGTCCCTATCGCCTTGCCCACCGGGAAGTTGTCGGGGTGCACATCGTAGCTGGTGGACTTCATCAACACGTTGCGCACGTTCGGCCCGCTCAACTCCAGCAGTTGTTGCCCGCCACTGACGTTGACCACCGCAATATGCAGCCCCACTAACGCGGCGCGCAGGGCTTGTTCCACAGCGTACTCCTGACCGCCTGGCACGATCAGCAGCCACTCATCCGGCCCCATCCACTGCAACGAAGTGTCGCCCTTGGCCACCAGGCTCAAGGCCACCGGCAACTCCAGGCCCAGGGCTTTGTGGACGCCTGCGGCAAAGGCCGGGTCTTTGGCGTCGCCGCGCAGGGTCAGGTGGCCCAGCAGTTTTTTCTCGCGCACGGTGACGCCGGGATTTTTACGGCCCTTGCCGGTCAGGCTGGCCAAGTTGGTGTGGTGCAGCGAGGACTCGGCTTTGGCGCCCGAGTCCGGGCGTTGTTGGTAGACGTTTGCGGTTGTCATGAGATCACCCAATCAAATATTTTGCCGATCGCCTTTCGGGTCGAAGAACACCGAAGGCACGATTTCAGCTTCGATCACGCTGCCATCCGCCTGGGGTGAGAACACCCGCTCGCCAATGCGCTTCAAGCCACCCTTGACCACGCCCATCGCAAACGAATAACCCAATGAGTTATGGGCGTAGCTGGATGTCACGTGGCCGACCATGGTCATGGGGATGGGCTGCTTGGGGTCGAACACCAGTTGCGCGCCCTCCGGCAGCCACTGGGTCGGATCGACCGGCTTGAGGCCCACCAGCTGTTTACGCTGGTCACGCACACAGTCTTCGCGGTTCATGCCGCGCCAGCCGATCCACGAAAACGCTTTGGTACGGCCTACGCACCAGCCCATGTTCAGGTCGTCCGGGGTCATGGAGCCGTCAGTGTCTTGGCCGACGATGATGAAACCCTTCTCGGCCCGCAGCACGTGCATGGTCTCGGTGCCGTAGGGCGTCAGGTTGAACTGCTTGCCCGCCTCGACGATTTTTTCCAGCACGCCCATCGCATAGTCAGCCTGGATGTTGACTTCGTACGACAGCTCGCCGGTAAACGAGATGCGGAACACCCGCGCCGGTACGCCAGCGACCAGGCCTTCTTTCCAGGTCATGAACGGGAACGCCTCGCGGTCCAGATCAATGTCGGTCACTTCGCTCAACAGCTTGCGGCTGTTAGGCCCACTCAAGGTCAGCGTCGCGTAGTGGTCGGTAACGGAGGTGAAGTACACCTTCAGCTCTGGCCATTCGGTCTGCTGATAGATTTCCAGCCACTGCAACACGCGCGCCGCACCGCCGGTGGTGGTGGTCATGACGAAATGGTTGTCGGCCAAACAGGCGGTCACACCATCGTCGAAGACCATGCCGTCTTCTTTGCACATCAGCCCGTAACGCGCCTTGCCCACGTCCAGCTTGGTCCAGGCATTGGTGTAGATGCGGTTCAAGAACTCACGCGCATCGGGGCCTTGAATGTCGATTTTGCCGAGGGTGGAGGCATCCAGAATGCCGACGCTGTCACGCACCGCCTTGCATTCGCGCTTGACCGCTGTGTGCATATCTTCGCCGTTACGCGGGAAGTACCACGGGCGTTTCCATTGGCCGACGTCTTCAAACTCGGCGCCTTGCTTGACGTGCCAGGCTTGCAGCGCGGTGTAACGCACCGGCTCGAAAATATGCCCGCAATGCCGACCCGCCACCGCGCCAAAGGTCACCGGCGTGTAGTTGGGGCGGAACATGGTGGTGCCCATCTGCGGGATGGTCACGTTCAGCGAACGTGCGGCAATCGCCAGCCCGTTGACGTTACCCAGCTTGCCCTGGTCGGTGCCGAAGCCCAGCGCGGTGTAGCGTTTTACATGTTCGACCGACTCAAAACCTTCGCGGGTGGCCAGTTCAATAGCCGCCGCAGTGACGTCGTTTTGCAGGTCGACAAATTGTTTCGGAGCCCGCGCCGTGCCCTTTTCATGGGGCACATGGAACAACGCCACGGTGGGCTCCTGATGGTGGTTCAAGGCTGTTGGCAGCACACCTTCGACCGCTTTAAAGCCGGCCTCGCTGGCAGCGCGCACGCCACCTTCAAAGCCATCGGCCAGGCTGTCGCCCAAGCCATAAACGCCATTGATGCCGCCGACGCACACACGTTTTTGCGGCGCTTCACCGGGCACAAACCCCAGGATGTCTTCGCGCCAGATCGGCTTGCCGCCCAAGTGCGAGGCCAAATGCACCACCGGGCTGTAACCACCCGAGGTGGCCACCAGATCACAGTCCAACCATTCGCCAGGGCTGGTGACGCTGTGGGTTTTAAGGTCGATCGCCGCCACACGGGCACCCGTCACGCGCTTGTTGCCACGGGCTTCAATCACCGCGCTGGCGGTCAAAATCCGAATGCCCTTGGCCCGTGCTTCTTCTACCAGGGCGCCTCGCGGGTTGCTGCGGGCATCGGCAATGGCGACCACGTTCTGGCCCGCATCCACCCAGTCCAGTGCCACGCGATATGCGTGATCGTTGTTGGTGCTCAGCAACAGTTTTTTACCCGGCGCCACGCCGTAGCGGCGCACATAGGTCGACACCGCACCCGCCAGCATGTTGCCCGGCACGTCGTTGTTGCCATACACCAGTGGTCGCTCGCACGCGCCGGTGGCCAGCACCACGCGCTTGGCCCGTACCCGGTGCAGGCGCTGGCGTACCTGACCCATCGGTGCACGGTCACCCAGGTGGTCGGTGAGGCGCTCGTGGATGGTCAGAAAATTGTGGTCGTGATAGCCGTTGACGGTCGCCCGAGGCAGCAGCAGCACATCGGGCAAGCCCTTGAGTTCGGCGATGGTTTTGGCCACCCATTCCATGGCGGGCTTGCCGTCCAGACTTTCGCGACTGTCGAGCAGGCTGCCGCCAAACTCTTCCTGTTCATCGGCCACGATCACCCGTGCACCGCTGCGTGCGGCAGCCAATGCAGCAGCCAGACCGGCCGGGCCTGCGCCGACGATCAGCACGTCGCAGTGATGGTTCATGTTGTCGTAGGTGTCGGGGTCGTTCTGCGTCGGCGAACGGCCCAAGCCTGCGGCTTTGCGGATGTACTTCTCGTAGGTCATCCAGAATGATTTCGGGTACATAAAGGTTTTGTAGTAAAAACCCGGCGGCATCAGCTTGCCGCCGACTTTGCCCAAAATGCCCATCATGTCGGTGTTTACGTTGGGCCAGCCGTTGGTGCTGGTGGCGACCAAGCCTTGGTACAGCGCCTGCTGCGTGGCGCGCACGTTAGGAATTTGCGTGGCTTCGGTAGCGCCGATTTGCAGCACCGCGTTCGGCTCTTCAGCGCCCGCGGCATAGATGCCCCGAGGTCGGGAATATTTGAAACTGCGTCCGATGATGTCCACGCCATTGGCCAGCAGGGCGGCGGCCAGGCTGTCGCCTTCGTAGCCTTTGTACTGTTGGCCGTTGAAGGTAAAGGTCAGCACTTTGTTGCGATCAATGCGGCCGCCATTCGGCAAGCGATGGGTCTGGCTCATACCTTTTCTCCCTGCTCACGGATAGCGGTTGGCGCTGCGCACGCCGCCTGTTCGGTGAACTGCGGCTTAGTGCCGACCAGGTAGGTTTCTAGAATCTCGTACGTCACGGTGTTGCGCGTGGCGTTGAAGAACTGGCGACAACCGGCTACGTGGTTCCACAACTCGTGGTGCAGGCCACGC
Organism: Pseudomonas sp. NPDC096917; assembly: GCF_044762555.1. NCBI lineage: Bacteria > Pseudomonadati > Pseudomonadota > Gammaproteobacteria > Pseudomonadales > Pseudomonadaceae > Pseudomonas > Pseudomonas sp. NPDC096917. The sequence goes on from NZ_JBIWEO010000002.1 coordinate 167,387, forward strand.
GGGTTATCGCGAAAGAACATGTAATCGCCCCACTCCTTGTCCGTGCAGGCGTTGGGGTCGAGCGGGCGCGGAATGTGCGCCTGGCCACTGGCGTGAAATTCTTCTTCGCAACGAAGCTCGCCACAGTGGGGACAGAAGATATGCAGCATGAGTATTTCCTCTGTTAGTGGGCGACCGCGGCAGCGCCGTGTTCGTCAATAAGGGCACCGTTGTAAAACCGGTCGATGGAAAACGGTGCCGCCAGCGGGTGCATTTCGCCTTTGGCCAAACTGGCCGCAAACACGTTGCCCGAGCCCGGCGTAGCCTTGAAGCCGCCCGTGCCCCAGCCGCAGTTGAAGAACAAATTCGGCACCGGGGTTTTGGAGATGATCGGGCACGCATCCGGCGTGGTGTCGACGATGCCGCCCCATTGACGGTTCATGCGCACGCGGGACAACACCGGAAACATCTCCACAATCGCTTGAATGGTGTGCTCGATCACCGGGTACGAGCCGCGCTGACCGTAGCCGACCCAGCCGTCGATACCCGCGCCGATCACCAGGTCGCCCTTGTCGGACTGGCTGATGTAACCGTGTACGGCGTTGGACATGATCACGCTGTCGATAATCGGCTTGATCGGCTCCGAGACCAGCGCTTGCAGCGGGTGCGATTCGATCGGCAGACGGAAGCCGGCCTGACGCGCCATGTGCCCGGAGTTACCGGCCGTGACCACGCCGACGCGCTTGGCGCCGATAAAGCCTTTGCTGGTTTCAACGCCGATGCACACGCCGTTTTCCTTGCGAAAACCCAGCACTTCGGTCTGCTGAATCAAGTCAACGCCCAGCGCGTCGGCCGCACGGGCAAAGCCCCAGGCCACGGCGTCATGCCGGGCTACGCCGCCGCGTCGTTGCACGGTCGCGCCGATGATCGGGTAGCGGGTATTTTTTGAGCAGTCCAGGTACGGAATTTCGTCCGCCACTTGTTTGCCGTTCAGCAGCTCACCGTCGACACCATTCAGGCGGTTGGCGCTGACCCGGCGCTCCGAGTCACGCATGTCTTGCAGGGTGTGACACAAGTTGTACACACCGCGCTGCGAGAACATCACGTTGTAGTTCAGGTCTTGAGACAAGCCTTCCCACAATTTCATGGCGTGTTCGTACAAGTGGGCCGACTCGTCCCACAAATAGTTGGAGCGCACGATGGTGGTGTTGCGCGCCGTGTTACCGCCGCCCAGCCAGCCTTTTTCGACCACGGCCACGTTGGTGATGCCGTGCTCCTTGGCCAAGTAATACGCGGTGGCCAGCCCGTGCCCGCCGCCGCCGACGATGATCACGTCATAGACCTTTTTCGGGGTCGGCGTGCGCCACATTTTCTGCCAGTTTTCGTGGTGGCTGAGGGAGTGTTTGAAAAGGCCGAAGCCTGAATACCGTTGCATAGGAATGACTCCAAAAACGCGCTCAGCGATAAACCGGGAAGTCTTTGCACAGCGACGTCACCTGACGGGCCACGTCGGCCTCAATGTCGGCGTCACCGAGGTGATCGAGGATGTCGCAGATCCAGCCTGCCAACTCCGTGCACTGCGCCACTTTAAAACCGCGCGTGGTCACCGCCGGGGTGCCGATGCGCAGGCCCGAGGTCACGAAAGGCGATTGCGGGTCGTTCGGCACGGCATTTTTGTTGACAGTGATGTGCGCACGGCCCAAGGCCGCGTCAGCGTCTTTGCCGGTCAGGCCCTGACGAATCAGGCTGACCAAGAACAGGTGGTTATCGGTGCCGCCCGAAACCACGTCGTAGCCGCGTTTGACAAACACCTCGGCCATGGCCTGAGCGTTGTCGATAACCTGTTGTTGATACGCTTTGAAACTCGGCTCCAGCGCTTCTTTAAAACACACGGCCTTGGCGGCGATCACGTGCATCAACGGCCCGCCCTGACCACCGGGGAACACAGCGGAGTTGAATTTCTTCTCCAGCGCTTCGTTGGCCTTGGCCAGGATCAGCCCGCCACGCGGCCCGCGCAGGGTTTTGTGGGTGGTGGTGGTCACGACGTCAGCGTACGGCAGCGGGTTGGGGTACAAGCCCGCCGCGACCAGACCGGCCACGTGGGCCATGTCAACAAACAGGTAGGCACCGACCTTGTCTGCGATCTGACGAAAGCGTGGGAAATCCAGAGTTTTAGAGTAAGCAGAGAACCCGGCAATGATCATTTTTGGCTGATGCTCAACCGCCAAACGCTCCACTTCGTCGTAGTCGATCAGCCCGGTGGCGGTGTCGATACCGTACTGCACGGCGTTGTACAACTTGCCCGAGAAGCTGACGCTGGCGCCGTGGGTCAAATGCCCGCCGTGGGCCAGGCTCATGCCCAACACCGTGTCGCCGGCATTGAGCAGCGCCAGGTACACGGCCGCGTTGGCCTGGCTGCCCGAGTGCGGCTGCACGTTGGCGTAATCGGCACCGAACAGTTGCTTGGCGCGGTCGATGGCCAGTTGCTCCACCTTATCCACATGCTCGCAGCCGCCGTAGTAGCGTTTGCCGGGATAGCCTTCAGCGTACTTGTTGGTCAGGCCGCTGCCCTGGGCCTCCATCACACGCTGGCTGGTGTAGTTTTCGGAGGCGATCAGCTCAATGTGATCTTCCTGACGCTGATCTTCGGCGTTGATCGCCGCCAACAAGGCATCGTCGTAACCCTGAATCTGATCCTGTTTGCTGAACATTGCGTACTCCCAGCGCCAGCGCGCCATTCGTCTCGGTGAGGCTTATGCCCTTTGAGCCAGATGGTAGAGCTGGCGCAGGCAGATCAAATGCCTGCGCACGCCACGCAATGGTGCGTTTACGACATGGAGCAAAAGCAAATCCCTGCAGCCGCTGGCGCAGGCTGCAATAAGGCTCGAAGGGGCTTGGCTTTTAAAATCGGGGCCGCTGCGCAGCCCATCGCAGCCCACGGCAGCGGCTACAGGTGTCGGGGTGTTTTGCGGCGATCGCAGTTGTAGGCAATTTCTGTGTCTAAACCGGTATCTGTGCACCCGCCGCGTTCTTGGATAAAGTGCACCACACCCTTCGACCACGGAACCGGGAAATGACTGATAAGAGCCAACAATTCGCCAGCGACAACTACTCCGGTATCTGCCCCGAAGTCTGGTCGGCCATGGAAAAAGCCAACCACGGCCACCAACGTGCCTACGGCGATGACGAGTGGACCCTGCGCGCCGCCAACGACTTTCGCAAACTGTTCGAAACCGACTGTGAAGTGTTCTTCGCCTTCAACGGCACGGCCGCCAACTCGCTGGCCCTGTCGTCGCTGTGCCAAAGCTTCCACAGCGTTATCTGCTCGGAAACCGCCCACGTCGAAACCGACGAATGCGGCGCTCCGGAGTTCTTTTCCAACGGCTCCAAGCTGCTGCTGGCAGGCACCGAAAACGGCAAGATTACCCCTGACTCGATCCGCGAGATCGCAACCAAGCGCAAAGACATCCACTACCCAAAACCACGTGTGGTCACCATCACCCAGGCCACCGAAGTGGGCAGCGTGTACCGCCCGGAAGAAATCCGCGCCATCAGCGCCACCTGCAAAGAGCTGGGTTTGCTGCTGCACATGGATGGCGCACGCTTCTCCAATGCTTGTGCGTTTCTGGACTGCTCGCCTGCCGAACTGAGCTGGAAAGCCGGGGTGGATGTGCTGTGCTTTGGCGGGACTAAAAACGGCATGGCGGTGGGCGAAGCGATTCTGTTCTTCAACCACGAGTTGGCGGTGGACTTTGACTACCGCTGCAAACAGGCGGGGCAACTGGCGTCGAAAATGCGCTTTTTGTCAGCGCCGTGGGTGGGCCTTTTGGAAAACGACGCGTGGCTCAAACACTCGCGCCACGCCAACCATTGCGCACAGTTGCTGAGCCAATTGGTGAGTGACATTCCAGGCGTTGAGCTGATGTTTCCGGTCGAGGCCAACGGTGTGTTTCTGCAACTGTCGGAACCCGCAGTGGCTGCACTGACCGCCAAGGGCTGGCGTTTCTACACCTTTATCGGCAAAGGCGGCGCACGCTTCATGTGCTCGTGGGACACCGAAGAAGCGCGAGTGCGGGAATTAGCGGCAGATATTCGAGAAGTGATGATGGGTTGAATACTTGTAGTCGCTGCCGCGGGCTGCGAAGGGTTGCACCGCAACCCGTTTTTTGAAGGCCCTGCGGTCCTTCTCGCAGCCTTAGGCAGCGACTACAGAGTTGTGTGATTGTTCAGACTTGCCCGAGGGTTCGCTCAATCACATCGACCGTGGCGCTGACTTGCTCTTGATAACGGTCGAGTTCCTGTTTGTGGCTCAGTTGCAATTCAATCTGCTGTGAACACAGATTCAACGCGGCCAATACCAGCAATTTGTCCCCGATCAAGCTCGGGTACTTCCTTTTCGTTTCGGCCAGAGCAGCTTTCAACATGACCGTGGCGGCCATCAGCGTCTGTCGCTCCCCTTCCGGCGCCTTGATCGTGTAGTCGTTACCCAGGATCGAGACGACGCTTACACCGTCTCTGTCCACGCTCATGCGTTGACAGGGCTCACGCTCGCGCGCTCAACCAGGGCTTGAATGCGCGCAGCAGTATCACCCTGCTTCTCTTCGGCTTCCATCAGGGACAGTTGCAGGCTTTCGTTTTCGTCTTTGGCTTGGGCCAGTTCAGCGGTGAGCTGAGTGTTGGCGTCCAGCAGCTCTTGCTTTTGCTGAACCAGGTCGCTGACCAGTTGTTCCAGTTTGCTAAGGGATGACTCAATCATGGTGGTGTTCTCAAGCAGTTTCAGAGGGCGCGTACGATAAAGAAAAGTCACCGGCTAAGCTAGCGGCAACCTGCCTTTGCGAGCCCTAAAGACTGCGGTTTAGAACCTTTGTTCCCGCAACCTGCTTGCAAACCTCGTGGGAGCTGCCAAAGGCTGCGATCTTTTGATCCTGAAAGATCGCAGCCTGCGTACCTCGACAGCTCCCACGCCGGGCGTACAGCCTCTAGAACTCTATTCTCACATCGCCCTTCGGCACGCTACAGCACGACAGAATATAGCCTTCTGCCACGTCTTCGTCGGTGATGCCGCCGTTGTGCTCCATCTCCACCTCGCCCCCCAATTTGAGCACCTTGCAGGTGCCGCAAATGCCCATCCCGCACGCTTTGGGAATCAACAGCCCCAGTTTGGCCGCTGCCGCGTGCACCGTTTCGGCCGGGCCCACGCGGATGCTTTTGCCTGAAGCGGTGAATTCGACCTGGTTCAAGTCCGCCACGTCCAGCTCCGGGGCCTCGGCGGCTTGCTCGGCTTGCTCCACCGCGTCGGCCCGCGCTTCAGGCGGTGTCGCGCCGAACGACTCTTCATGGTAGCGGCTCATGTCAAAACCGTTGGTTTCCAACAAGCGCTTCACAGCATTCATGTACGGCGTAGGCCCGCAGCAAAACACCTCGCGCTCCATAAAGTCGGGCGCCATGAGTTCAAGCATTTTGTGGTTCAAGTAGCCGCGATAACCCGCCCACGGTTCGCCCAAGCCATGTTTCTCGCAGATCAGGTGCAGGCTGAAGTTGTCGATGCGCGAGGCCATGTGTTCGAGCTCGCGGTGATAAATGATGTCTTTGGGGGAACGGGCGCTGTGGATAAACACCATGTCGACGTTGGCGTTGGTGTCGTAAAACCAGCGCGCCATCGACATCACCGGGGTAATGCCGACGCCGCCGCTGAGGTACAGCACTTTTGGGCTCGGCGCGTCGATGGCATTAAACAACCCGACCGGCCCGTGCACGGCCAGCTCCTGGCCTTCTTGCAGGGTGTCGTGCAGCCAGTTGGACACCCGCCCGCCCGGCACGCGCTTGATGGTCACCGAAAAGCTGTACGGCACCGACGGCGAACTGGAGATGGTGTACGAACGCATCACCGGGTCGCCGTCGATTTCCAGCTCCAGGGTCACGAACTGCCCCGGCTTGAAAAAGAACAAGATCGGCTGATCGGCCATAAAGCAGAAGGTGCGTACATCCCAGGTTTCCTGAATCACTTTGACGCAACGCACGATGTGTCGACCATTGGCCCAGGTCTGGGTGGTAACCGGATTCAGAAAGCTGTTGGACATAGGCTTCTCCACGGCCGACAGCCGGCCTCTTGATGGCGATTCTGCGCATGCCCCGAGGCGGCCATTTATCTATTCACGACATTCACATACTTATCGCGACCAGCCCCTGAAAACAGGGCCTCGCGCGTCGGGAACAGATTGGGCCATGTCGCCCGCAGATATGGCATCCCAGCGCTTGGAACGCACACTCAGCGCCACACATAACGCTGATTGCTATGTCTTGCGTCGAACCCTGATCTGCCACTTTTAGGCCACATTCTATGGCCATGAGGACTACAACGATGGACGTCACCGCAACCTTGAGCCTGGGCGATCCACTGGAACCCGCACGCAAGGCCACCGCCCAGATGTTGCAAAACCGCGAGCGCACGTTTTCGCTGCCGCAGCCGTTTTACAACGACGAGCGCCTGTTCGAAATCGACATGCAGGAGATTTTTCAGAAAGAGTGGCTGATTGCGGGCATGACCTGCGAGATCCCGACCAAGGGCAACTTTCTGACCCTGCAAGTGGGCAAAAACCCGATCATCGTGATTCGCGGCGCCGAGGGTCAGGTGCATGCCTTTCATAACGTGTGCCGCCATCGCGGTTCACGGCTGTGCACCAGCGACAAGGGCAAAGTCGCCAAGCTGGTGTGCCACTACCATCAATGGACCTACGAGCTGGACGGGCGCCTGCTGTTTGCCGGCACCGAGATGGGCGCCGACTTCGACATGAAGCAATACGGCCTCAAGCCTGTGAACGTTAAAACCGCAGGCGGCTACATCTTTATCAGCCTGGCTGACAACCCGCCGGCGATTGACGAGTTTCTGGCGACGCTCAACCACTACATGGAACCCTACGACATGGAAAACACCAAGGTGGCGATTCAAACCACCCTGGTCGAGAAAGCCAACTGGAAACTGGTGCTCGAAAACAACCGCGAGTGCTACCACTGCAACGCATCCCACCCCGAGCTGTTGAAAACCCTGCTGGAGTGGGACGACGTCACCGACCCGCGCGCCGACCAGGCCTTCAAGGACCACGTGGCGGCCTCGGCCGCGGCGTGGGATGCAGAGAAAATCCCGTACGCGCACGCCAGTTTTGGCCTGCGTAACCGCATCGTGCGCATGCCGTTGCTCAAGGGCACCGTGTCCATGACCCTGGACGGCAAACAAGGCTGTGCAAAACTCATGGGCCGGATCAAAAACCCGGACCTGGGCTCGATGCGCATCCTGCACCTGCCGCACTCGTGGAACCACTGCATGGGTGACCACATCATCGTGTTCACTGTGTGGCCGATCGGCCCACAGGAAACCCTCGTGACCACCAAATGGCTCGTGCACAAAGACGCCGTAGAAGGCGTGGACTACGACGTCGATCGCATGCGCCAGGTGTGGGATGCGACCAACGACCAGGACCGTCGTCTGGCCGAAGAAAACCAGCGCGGCATCAACTCCGTGGCGTACCAGCCGGGCCCTTACTCCCAGACCTATGAGTTTGGCGTGGTCAACTTTGTGGACTGGTACAGCGAGCGCTTGCTCAACAACCTGGGCGCGGCGCCAGCGCCGTATCTCAAAGGCGTCGTCGCCCAGTAATCACATAAAACGATGCAGGAGCGAGCTTGCTCCTACAGAGGTGTGCGCTCCAGAGACATCAAATAGGCATCGCCCGTTACCCGGATCATCGGGTGCGGGACGATGGTGCAGGTTTGGACGATAGTGAATCCATGCCGCTCATAGAACCGACGAGCGCCGGTATTCACCGCGTAATCGATCAGGCTCAAGCCCTTGAGCCCCAATTCATCACAGCGCTGGTGGGCGTGCTTGAGGAACGCTTGGCCCAAGCCCTGGTTACGCCACCCTTCATGCAAGGCCAGGCTTGAGATGTACAGCGTGTCGGGAATTTCCATGCTGGCATAAGGCGCCAGCACCGGGTCGGTCACAGGCTCGGGGTTTGGGTCTTCACGCATCACGTAACTGTGCATCATGCCGATCACCTGACCCTCGGCCTCGGCGATCAGGCAGTTTTCGTACGAAAAATTGACCCCTTCACGGGCATAACGTTGTGCGCCAACGTCCAACAGCGCTTCACCGGGCTGCGCCATTAGGCTCCAGATGTAGTCGGCCCCACCCTCAGATGAAATTTGAAACAGACGCGCAATCTCACGCGCATCAGTACGCAAGGCCGGACGAAATAAGACAGGCATAAGCTTCACTCCACGGGCATAAGGGGCTCTTTTTAGCGCAGGGCCCCTCAATGCAAAACAGAGCGCGGGGGGTGTTTTATATCCAAGTATTACTGTCCACTGGCTATTTTTTGATCAAACCGCTCTACCCTGCGCTTTCAAAGGCGCGCAGCCCTTCACCAACAACTTATCCACAGTCACACCCACAGCAATTGTGGGGAAGTGGGTAAGTTATCCCAAAAAGTGCGATTGGTTGTTTTTTGTACAAATTAGCGTAAGCCACGTTTTACATGGGCTGTAGACAACCGCGAACACGTTATCCACATAACCGCCAACAGAGAATGTGCGCAACTTATGCACTGCCCTCCCTCACTGTGGAAAACCCCTTAAAGCCGCCATTCTTCAAGGGTTTAAGCATGAAGCGGTGGATAACTACGGCATTTGGGTGTTTTTTGATCAGAAGCCTGTAAGCCTTGATTTGTATAGCGCTTAGCCGACAGCAAACAACTTATCCACATAAGCGCTAACAGACTTTGTGGGCAACTCAGCGCACCACGCCTTCTTCGATTAATAACTTCAAAATGGCCTGCGCGCCCTCTTCGGCGCTTACGCCGTTGAGCACGTGGCCCGAACCACCTGCAGCCTTGGCGGTGGCCGCTTTCATGCGGTCTGCGCCACTTTTGGCTTTGATCACCTTTAACCGCTTGGGGCGCGACTTCGCGGCCTGGAAAACGCCCAATGTGGATAAGTCATCCATCATCACTTCAACGGCTTGTGCACCGATGTGCCCCCGAGTAGCGGGGCCGTAGGCACTTTGACGCGCCTGGGGGCCTGCGTTATCCACAGTCGCCATAAAGGGCAGGCGCACTTTGAGTCGACGACGCTGGCCTCGGGGCAGCGCTTGCAGCACCAGCGCCACGCCGTTGTGGACAGATTCGATCTGCGCCACGCCCACCAACAGCGGCCAGCCCAGCTGTTCGGCCAGCAGGTACGGCAACATGCCCGAGCCTTCGCCGGTTTCGGCCTGGCTGCCCGCGAGTACGAGCTGGACGCCGGATTCGCGCAAATAGTCGCGCAGTATCGGTACGGCATCGCTGCCGTCTGGCTGCTCCAGCACATGCAGTTCGTCCAGGCCCATGCCCAGATAAGCGCGAAGAGCGGGTTCGTGCGGGTTGCCCGCGTGCAACACATGCAGGTTATCCCCAGCCAGTTGCAGACCCAGCTCTACAGCACGGGCGTCGTGCTCAGCACGACGGGCACGGCCCGAGGCCGGGTGAGCGCCGATTGAAACCAGTGCAACGGTCGCGATGGTCATTTTTTAATCTCCCAATCAAAAGCCCCTCTCCCTCTTGGAGAGGGTTGGGTGAGGGCGTTCTTAGGCGGCGTCTTGTTTCGCGCCATGCCGCCAGTTATCAACAGCCGCTATCAGCGCTTGCAGCACCGCCGCGCCATCGCCGATCACCGACAAATCCGCACGTTTGATCATGTCGCAGGCTGGGTCCAGGTTGATCGCCACCACTTTGTCGCAGGCACCAATGCCTTGCAGGTGCTGGATCGCGCCGCTAATACCGACTGCCACATACACCCGCGCCGTCACCCACGTACCACTCGCGCCCACTTGGCGCTCGCGGCCCATAAAGCCATCATCCACCGCCACCCGTGACGCACCTTCTGTGGCTCCCAACGCGGCGGCCGTCTTGTGGAAAAGTCCCCAGTCTTTAACGCCATTGCCACCACTGAGGATAAATTCCGCCTCCGCCATGGGAATCGCTGCCGGGTCCACGTCCACCGCGCCCAGGTCTTCAATGCGCGGCAAGCAGCGCGGCGCATCTGTGGATAACTCCACGACAAGCGCTTCATGCCGGGTTTCGCTCACCGGCTCGGCGCATTGCGCCGCGGCCAGAATCAGCCGCGGTACGGGTTGCGCCACGTCTTGCAGCCCGGCCCCGGCACGGCCTACGCACTGGCCGTCCTTGACTTGCCACACGCGCGTGGCCGGGCGCTCGCCCAGGCTTGCCGCCAAGCGTCGACCCAATTCACCCCCGCCGTTACGGCTGTCCGGCAGCAACCAATGCTTGGGCGCGAACTGGTTATCCACAGCCCGCAACCCCACCACCTGTTGCTCCGGTGCATACCCTTGGCTGTCGAGCAGCAACAACCGGTCAACGCCCGCCGTGGCAAACGCGGCTTCCCTGGATTCGCCAAACACCACCGCCAGCACCGCGCCGTCTGGGCCAGCCAGTTGATGGGCCAGCCCCAGCAGGTCACGGTCATGACTGCTCAAACGGCCACCTACCATGTCCGGCACCACGGCGATATAAAACGCCGGTGCCGCCACCTGATGCAGCGGCAATTGCACTGCAACACTGGCCGTACGTTTGCTCACCCCGGCTTGCTGTTCGCCGCTGCGGTCTATGCGCTTGATGCCGTGAGGGCCGATAAACCCCACACCGTGCACGTTTTTGCGCAGCACGCCGTTGGGCCCCATCCAGCTCGGTTGTGTCGGTTGCATGGCCGCGTGCAGCGGGTGCAGGCGATTGCGGGCGATCCACTCGGCACGCGGGTCGCGGCGAATAATGTCACTCATGCGGTCACCTCTTCGGTTGCGCACTTGGCCGTTTTGGCCGGTGCCGGGGCTTCAATCAGCGCGTCAGCCACCAGTTCAGCAAGGTCTTTGATCAGCGGCCTGGGTTCGACCACGCCTTCGAGCATGGCGGTGCATTGCGGGCAGCCCACGGCCACGCGCTCGGCGCCGGTCTCGCGAATGTCGTCCATGCGCATGTCGGGAATGCGTTGCTTGCCGGGAATGTCGGTAATCGGCGCGCCACCGCCCCCACCGCAGCACCGCGAGCGAAAGCCCGAACGCGCCATCTCTTTGACTTCAATGCCCAGTGCGCGCAGCACCGCACGCGGCGCCTCGTACTCACCGTTGTAGCGGCCCAGGTAGCACGGGTCGTGATAGGTCACGCAGCCGCCCGTGTCGGCGCTCACCTTCAGCGCCCCGACCGCCAGCAACTCGGCCATGTAGGTGCTGTGATGCTGCACAAAGTAGTCGCCACCAAAGGCTGCGTATTCGTTTTTCAGCACATGAAAACTGTGCGGGTCGCAGGTCACGATGCGTGTGAACCGGTACTGCGCCAAGGTCTGGATGTTGCGCGTGGCCAGCGCCTGAAACGTCGCTTCATCGCCCAAACGCCGGGCCACGTCGCCGCTGTCGCGCTCTTCAAGACCCAGCACGGCGAAGTTGACCCTGGCCGCTTTGAGCACGTTAACGAACGCACGCAAGGTGCGCTGGTTACGCATATCAAAGGCGCCATCACCGACCCAAAACAGCACGTCCACCGAGCGCTTGTCGCGCATCACATCGAGGCTCAAATCGGCCGCCCAGTTCATCCGTCCGCCGGGGGCAAAACCGCCGGGGTTGTCGGTGGCGATCAGGTTGTCCAGCACCTGCGCGCCGTTGTTGGGGGTGGCGCCTTTTTCCAGGGTGAGGAAACGGCGCATATCGACGATGGCGTCCACGTGCTCGATCATCATCGGGCACTCTTCGACACAGGCACGGCAGGTGGTGCACGCCCACAAGGTGTCGGCATCGACCAGGCCATTGACGATGGGTTGGTGCGGGTTGCCGGCATGCTCGCCAATCGGTTTGCCAGGGTACGGGCTGCCGGCAAACTGCGCGTCCGTGCCGCCCGCCAATCCTACGACCATGTCTTGAATCAGCTTTTTCGGGTTCAGCGGCTGGCCGGCAGCAAAGGCCGGGCACGCGGCCTCACACTTGCCGCACTGCACGCAGGCGTCGAAACCGAGCAGTTGGTTCCAGGTGAAGTCCATGGGCTTTTCGACACCCAATGGCGCGCTGCGGTCATTCAGGTCCAGGGCTTTTAAACCCGTGGAACGGCCGCCACCAAAACGCTCGGCCCGGCGGTGCCAGGCCAGATGCAAGGCGCCCGCGAAGGCGTGTTTCATCGGCCCGCCCCAGGTCATGCCCAAGAACATTTCCGACACGCCCCACGCCACGCCGACGGCCAACAACGCGGCCAGCAACCAGCCGCCAAAGCCTTCAGGCAGCCAACCTGCGACCGGCAAGGTGAGGATAAAAAAGCTCGCTGAAAACACCAGCAAGCTTTTCGGCAGGCGCATCCACGGCCCCTTGGACAGGCGGGCCGGTGGGTTGATGCGACGTTTAAACACAAACAGCGCGCCGACAAACATCAGCGCCGTGGCGAACAGCAACGCGTAGCCGAGCACGCGGTTTTGCACGCCAAGCCCGTGCACCAGAATCGCCAGCACCGCTGCCAGCACAAAGCCGCCAGCCGTGGCGACGTGGGTGTTGGCCATGTATTTATCGCGGGCCACCACGTGGTGCAAATCGACCATGTAGCGACGCGGCATGGCCAGCAGGCCGCCGAGCAAATCGACCTTGGCCGGGCGACCGCGACGCCACCTATTCATCCGGCGCACCGCGCCCAGAATGGCCAGCGCAAGGGCGGCGAATAACAAAACCGGGAGAACAATAGTTAGCATGGTGAAGCTCCCAAAACAGCGGCTACAGGGTTATGGGGCGCTGCTTAGAAATCCTTACACAACCTGAGCGCGTCATAGATCGCGGCATGCACGTTGCGCTGCGCCACGCAGTCACCGATGCGGAACAACAAGTAGCCGTCCCCCGCTTCGCTCAGGCATGGCTGCGGCTGGATGGCGTACAACGCTTCTACGTCGATCTGGCCCTTGTTGCGCGAATCCGGTTTAAGCGCGTAGTACAGCTCTTCGTCGGGGCGCACGCCGTTTTCAATCACCACTTGGTCGACCACGCGTTCTTCTTTGGCGCCGGTGTATTCGTTCTCCAGCACGGCAATCAGCTTGTCACCCTCGCGGTAGACCTTCTCGAGCATCAGGTCGCCGGTCATGATCACTTCTTTGGGGTACAGGCTGCGGTAGTAGGTGGGGAATGATGTACCGCCAATCGCCACACCCGGCTTGGTGTCATCGGTGACGATTTCGACCTGCGCGCCTTTGTCGGCCAGAAAGTCAGCCACGGACATGCCGGTGAATTCGCAAATGGTGTCGTACACCAGCACGTTTTTACCCGGCGCTACTTTGCCGTCGAGCACGTCCCAGCTACTGACCACCAACCCTTGAGCTGCGCCCCAGTGTTCGTTCTGTTCCACATACGAATGACCGCCCACCGCCAACACCACGATGTCGGGGCGCAGGTCACGAATGGTCGCCACATCGCCAGCAGTGCCCAAGCGCAAGTCAACGTTCAGTCGCGCCAGTTCCAGTTGGAACCAGCGCGTGATGCCGGCCATCTGGTCACGTTGCGGGGCCTTGGAGGCTGTCGTGATTTGCCCACCCATCGCCTCTTTTTTCTCAAAAAGCGTCACATCATGCCCGCGTTCAGCAGCCACCCGTGCGGCTTCCATCCCGGCCGGGCCTGCGCCGACGATCACCACTTTGCGTTTAGGCCCGGTGGTTTTCTGAATGATGTGCGGCACGCCCATGTATTCACGCGACGTCGCCGCGTTCTGAATGCACAGCACATCCAGCCCTTGGTACTGGCGGTCGATGCAGTAGTTGGCGCCCACGCATTGTTTGATCTGGTCGACCTGGCCCATTTTGATCTTGGCGATCAGGTGCGGGTCAGCGATGTGGGCACGGGTCATGCCGACCATGTCCACGTAGCCACCTTCCAGAATGCGTGTGGCCTGGTTCGGATCCTTGATGTTTTGCGCATGCAGCACCGGCGCCTTGACCACTTCTTTGATACCTGCGGCCAGGTGCAAAAATGGCTCCGGCGGAAAACTCATGTTCGGGATCACGTTGGCCAGGGTGTTGTGCGTGTCGCAACCCGAACCGACCACGCCGATGAAGTCGAGCATGCCGGTGTCGTCGTAATACTTGGCGATTTGTTTCATGTCCTCGTGGCTCAAGCCATCGGGGTGAAACTCATCACCGCACAGGCGAATGCCCACACAGAAGTCCGGGCCGACTTCGGCGCGCACCGCTTTGAGCACTTCCAGGCCAAAGCGCATGCGGTTCTCAAAACTGCCGCCCCATTCATCGGTGCGCTTGTTAACCCGCGGGCTCCAGAACTGGTCGATCATGTGCTGGTGCACCGCCGACAGTTCCACGCCATCCAACCCGCCTTTTTTAGCCCGCCCCGCGGCGCTGGCGTAGTTGCCGATGATGCGCCAGATTTCTTCGGGCTCGATGGTTTTGCAGGTGGCGCGGTGCACCGGCTCACGTACGCCGGACGGCGACATAAGGGTGGGCCAGTTAAAGCCATCCCACCGTGAGCGACGGCCCATGTGGGTAATCTGGATCATGATTTTGGCGCCGTGCTTGTGCATGGCGTCGGCCAAATTCTGAAAGTGCGGGATGATACGGTCGGTGCTCAGGTTGACCGAACTCCACCACTCCTGCGGACTGTCGATGGCCACGACAGATGAGCCGCCGCAAATCGCCAGGCCAATGCCGCCTTTGGCTTTTTCCTCGTAGTACTGCACGTAACGCTCAGTGGTCATGCCGCCATCAGTGGCGTAGACCTCAGCGTGCGCGGTGCTGAGTACACGGTTGCGAATGGTCAGTTTGCCGATTTGAATCGGCTCAAACATTGCTTCGAACGCCATATCCCGATCCTCGACTTACAACGGCTTGACGATAAACAGGCCGTGATCGTGGCCTTCTTCCGATCCGCTATAGACCTGTTCGGCCACGGTACGAATGTCACTGCCACGCGCTTGCAGGATCTGGTCCATGGCCCCTGCAAACCAGCCGGTGAACATGTAGTCGACCTTGCGCCCGACCTTGCCGTACACATAAACAAAGCAGGAGTGTTCGAGCTTGATCGTGGCCGTGCCTTTATCGAGGTCGATGGCCTGAATGGTGAACAGGCCCCAGCCGCGTTGCGACAGGCGTTTCATGTAGTGTTCGAACACCGCAACGCCTTCCAGGCCATGGCATTCAGCTTCTTTTTCGCACCAGTGCCAGGCGGACTTGTAACCGGCTTTGTAGAGAATCTCGGCGTAGGCCTCAGCGCCCAGCACCTCTTCAATGCCCATGTGGTTGTTGACGAAAAAATGCCGTGGCACGTAGAGCATCGCCAGGGCGTCGGACGTCCAGACACCGGTCTCGCTGTCGACTTCGATAGGTAATTGCGGGGCGATTTTAGCCATGGAATAAAACTCCAGAATTCGAGGTAAGGTTCGTTTCGCCCCTCACCCTGCCCTCTACCGGGGGAGAGGGTTGGGTGAGGGCGAGTGGCGGCTTATTCGCCCCAGACGTCTTTCAGGACGTTGACCCAGTTTTCACCCATGATCTTGCGCACCACGCGTTCGCTGTGGCCGCGCTTGAGCAGGGTTTGAGTGAGGTTCGGGAACTCGCCCACGGTGCGGATG
This sequence comes from Pseudomonas sp. NPDC096917, assembly GCF_044762555.1. Taxonomy (NCBI): domain Bacteria; kingdom Pseudomonadati; phylum Pseudomonadota; class Gammaproteobacteria; order Pseudomonadales; family Pseudomonadaceae; genus Pseudomonas; species Pseudomonas sp. NPDC096917. Next base: position 183,010 of record NZ_JBIWEO010000002.1, read on the forward strand.
CCCAGCGGGTTGATGATCTTGCCGAAGCTGGTCAGACGCCGGGCGTAGCCTTTGTCGTGGGTCAGCATTTCGAAAAAGTCCTGACCGTGGCCTTGGGTGAAGTCGGTGCCAATGCCAATCGCGTCTTCGCCCACGATGTTCATCGTGTATTCGATGGCTTCGGCGTAATCGTCGACAGTGGCGTCGATGCCCTTGGCCAGGAACGGCGCGAACATGGTCACACCGACAAAGCCACCGTGGTCGGCAATGAACTTGAGTTCAGCATCCGATTTGTTGCGCGGGTGTTCTTTAAGGCCGGACGGCAAACAGTGCGAGTAGCAGACCGGCTTTTTCGATTCGAGAATGACTTCTTCAGAGGTTTTTGAGCCTACGTGCGACAGGTCGCACATGATGCCGACGCGGTTCATTTCAGCCACCACTTCGCGGCCAAAACCCGAGAGCCCGCCATCGCGTTCATAGCAGCCGGTGCCCACCAGATTTTGCGTGTTGTAACACATCTGCACGACGCCAACCCCGAGCTGTTTGAAGATCTCGATGTAGCCCAACTGGTCTTCAAATGCGTGGGCATTCTGGAAGCCGAAGATGATCCCGGTTTTGCCCAGTTCCTTGGCACGACGAATGTCGGCGGTGGTTCTGACCGGGATCACCAGGTCGCTGTTTTCGCGGATCAGGGTCTGGCTGGCGACGATGTTATTGATTGTGGCAACAAACCCCTCCCACACCGACACCGTGCAGTTAGCGGCAGTCAAGCCGCCTTTGCGCATGTCTTCAAACAACTCGCGGTTCCATTTGGCAATGATCAGCCCGTCGATAACGATGCTGTCTGCGTGCAACTCGGCTGGGCTCATCAGGCGTCCCCTTGTAGGCGATTGCTGCGCCGAATCGTCTGCCGGCGCTTTGGGGCCAGCATAGGCTTGGGGTTAAAAACAGCCGGGTGCAAAAGCGACAGCGCGATTGCCGAAAGCGTCAATCCGCGACAAAGCGTGGGGCGGCCCTGAACGCTGCTTGCCAGCCGTGACTGTTAATTGGCCGACGCTTAAGCCAGAATCCGTTCCAACTATGGATTAGGAAGCCGCAATGAAATCGATTCTCCTGGCCTTGGCGTTGATCACCAGCGGGGCGTACGCCGCCGATGATGCCGATTACAACCCGTGTGATGCGGTAGAGAACGACCAGCAAACGCTGGCGTGTTCGGTGTACAGCAAACAGGCCGCAGAGCAGTTGCTGAGCGAAAACTACGAAGCGCTGCAAGCGCGCATGAAGTCGCTGTACGGCAGCAACGCGACCCAGCTCAACAACATCATCAGCAAGATCAAAGCGGCGCAGGCGCTGTGGTTGCACCAGCGCGATGCCGATTGCGCAATTGTGGTGTTCCCGGCAACGGCGGGCACCGAAGCGTTCAACATCGCCCAAAACGACTGCATGGCGGCCATCAGTGATGACCGCTCGGAATTTTTGGAATCGATTGGTCAGGAATGACCTGTGAGGCTTATATGACTATTTGCGGTATCGAAATCAAAGGCAGCGAAGCCATTTTCGCCTTGGCGACCCAAGGCGCAAATGGCCTGGAGCACGTGGCCATTGCCACTAAAAAAATCGCCCTCGACGACGATGAAGACGCCGCCAACGTCAAAGCCTTCGCCGCGCAGGTCGCAGCGTTCGTGAAGGCCAACGCCATCACTCGTATCGCCATCAAAAAACGCAGCAAAAAAGGCGAATTCGCCGGTGGCCCCACGACCTTTAAAATCGAAGGCCTCATTCAATTGCTGGACGCGTGCGAGGTGCAATTACTGTCACCGCAAACCCTCAACGCGCAATTCAAAAAGCATGCGTTCGACCTGCCTGCATCGCTGAACAAATACCAGCACGACGCCTACAAAGCGGCGTGTGCAGCGCTGCTAAAGGGTTAAGCCCCATACAAAAAAGCCCCGAACCTGCCGTGACAGGTTCGAGGCCAAGCGTGCGGGATGCCGAGAAGGTGACCAAACCAACGGCCGTGTTGCTGATTGCAGTGTGCCCAGCTCGGGGCAGGGTTACTTAGCTAAAAACGACCTGTTCTTAGGCGTACCAGACATCCTGTCAAACCTCGCTTGCCCCTTTCTTGAAGCACTACCAGAATCAAACTTCGATCGCGCCTCTGTGGAAGGGAAAAAGCATGATGCACGCAGATTTGATTGATGAGCAGGACCTGCTGAACCAACTGCGTTCACTGGGGTTTGAAGTGTCGGGGAACGCTGAACAAGCGTGCTCCAGCGTGGTGTGCGGGCTCAACGAAACCAATGCCCGCGCACTCAAAGGGCTGGTAGAGAAACTGTACACCAGTAGCGCGACCCTATTGCCTGCGGTGCGCCAGGCCATCGACCAGCAACTGCTGCCGGGGTTGGCGCAGTTCAGGCAGAGCCGGGCTTGACAGTCAAAAGCCCCTCACCCTAGCCCTCTCCCACAGAGAGAGGGCACTTTTGACCACAGCACTACACCCTCACGCTGGCAAACGTCGATTCATTGCGGGCCTGATTAAGCGCCGACATCGGCCCGGCCAATGGCGTCAACAACAGCGAATGAGGAATCGCCACCAGCGTGGTTTGCTGCGCCGTATTAGAGCCCACGCGCTCATCGCGTGGCGGAATCCCAAAATACTCGCGATAACACTTGGAAAAGTGCGGCGTCGAGACAAACCCGCACACTGCCGCCACTTCGATAATCGACATCGGTGTTTGCTTGAGCAACTGCCGCGCCCTCACCAGTCGCAGCTTGAGGTAGTAGCGCGACGGCGAGCAGTGCAAATACTTCTGGAACAGGCGCTCTAGCTGACGACGGGACACCGTCACGTACACCGCGAGCTCATCCAGGTCGATCGGCTCTTCAAGATTGGCTTCCATCAGCGCGACGATTTCCTGCAACTTCGGCTGGTTGGTACCCAGCATGTGCTTGAGCGGCACGCGCTGATGGTCCTGCTCGTTACGAATACGTTCATACACAAACATTTCCGAGATCGCCGCCGACAGTTCGCGGCCATGATCACGGCTAATAAGGTGCAACATCATGTCCATCGGTGCAGTGCCACCTGAACTGGTGAAACGGCTGCGGTCCAGAGTAAACAGACGGGTGCTCATGGACACCCGCGGGAAGGCTTCCTGCATCGACGCCAGGCATTCCCAGTGCACGCTGCAATCAAATCCGTCGAGCAACCCGGCATACGCCAGCGCCCAGCTGCCGGTACACACCGCCCCCAAGCGGCGCGATTGGCGCGCCTGGCTTTGCAGCCACGAAACGTGTTCGCGGGTAACAGTGCGTTGAATACCAATACCGCCACACACAATCACCATGTCCAGCGCCGGGGCCTTGTGCATGCTCGCGTCAGGGGTGATTTGCAAGCCATCACTGGCCCACACCTGGCTGCCGTCCGCGCTGAGGGTGCTCCAGCGATACAGCTCGCGGCCGGACAACTGATTGGCCATGCGCAAGGGCTCTATCGCGGAGGCCAGGGAAATGAGCGTGAAATTGTCCAGCAGCAAAAAACCGATGGATTGAGGCGTACGGTTCTGGGGTTGGGCCCCGGAGTTGAACGACGTCATCGCGATATCTCCTCACACAAAGCGGGTGATGGCCCCAGGCGCAGGCTCTTGTTATGGCCCACGTTTAGCGGGGGCTTTGCAATGACAACGCAAATGCCGTGCCTAAACTTGAATGCGCATTCAACAAAGCCTAAAAACGACGTCGCAATGCGTCTAGGCGGGTAATGGCAAATGCAAGGGCAAACGACGTCTAAACAGACGTGGCGCAGAGCGCAGAGGCGTGTTGAGCAAATCGGTAGCACTTGTGGGAAACACGTAGGACGAGCCCGTGTCACCAAAGGTGCAGATGACAGGTGTGCGCTGAAAAGGGGCGGAGTGCGCTGTAACCGGGCAGGATTATCCAGCTTTAATTAGTCCCCCGTAGCGAGTCAACATTCTCAGGCATAAATTTAACTGGCTTGTAGTTTCTTAAGGCGAAATCCATTGGTGACAGTTTATAAATGCCTCTGTCATTTCTAAAAATCCTCATCGGTGTGCTTGATTGATATATTTCCCCGACCACCATATCCGGCATCCACTCGTCTGGAAGCATGGCAGTCACAGGACCATTAAACCCTTTTGCGGGTAGCCGGGTTAAGTTGGCAACGTCTTGGGCAAATCCCAAGCTCGCACTGGTGCATATAATTAAATCAACCGCTTTATAATCCCTAAAATCCACACCGGCGTCGCGAGCTAGCGCAACCAGCCCTTTAGAACTCAAGGGTATATTGCCTGCAGCCACAACTATTTTTCCGCCAAGGGGCGCTCCATGACCGCCCAGAACAAGTTTTTTATGCCCTGACTTAGAGACTCGTTCGAAGGCGGTAATACCATCAGCCAACTTTCTAATGTTTGAAATTTCCGCGGATTTGCTGCCCAAGAAAAAATCGGCAACTGCCGTTTTCATATTTTTAAGTGAGCGATTAATCGCTTTAAAAAAATGACCACTAGAGTCTTCAAAGTTAAGGGGGTCGCCACCACAGTATCCGTACGCATTAATCCCGCCCTGCCCAAACGGGCTCATGCTGTCCGGGCTGTTAAAACGCATCAACACCGGGTTAAACGCCCGATAGCCATTGCCCAACAAGTAATGCCCCGTCTGCGGGTCAGCCCGTTCGCCATTAAACCCCAGCACACGGGCCACGCCGCTTTCAGCCGGGCGATGGCCATACACGTTATAGGCAAGGGGTTGGCTTTTATCGGGATTAACCGTGTGCAATACCGAGCGTTGCAGGTCGGTGGCCAGCAGGTTGCTGACACCCGCCCCGCCCTCGGCCAACAAGTGATCGCCCACCTGAAACACGCTGCGCCGCACTGTGCCCTGAATCTCGGTGGTCATGCGCGAGCTGTTGTAAAAGCGCTGAATGCCTGCCGTTTGGATCAAGCGGTTCAGTGGGTCGTAGGTATAGAGCACTGTGGGCATGTTTGTGCGCGCTCGCCGTGAACAAGTACGAGCGCTCAGCTTGCACCCGCACGGCGCGGCTGCCTACTGGCAGAACTGCTAGGTACGCCCCTGTAGGAGCGAGCTTGCTCGCGATCTTTTGACCTTCAAAAAATCGCAAGACACGCTCGCTCTACAGCCTTAAATGGCTGACTGCTGAGTAGTCCCGTGACCGATTTAGCCATTAAGTTTTTAGTTAAACTTTAACGTCCACCAAAATGGACAGGACGGTATTCAAATTCAGGTCTCAGCGCGTCGGGTACGCTGCTTGATGTTTTAATAATCACCTCACGGCGAAGCACGCTGACCGTGTCAGACATATTAAAATTATGACCCTGTGTAGCCGCAAAGCTCTCGTAAAGTTCCCGGGGCCCATTTTTAGTCGCTAACAACCCAGCATAAGCCGTTACAGGAACACCTGTGAGTTCATGAAGCTTCCCCGCCAAACCATTCGCCCCACCATTGCCTGAGTAACAAATCATTAGCCTTATTTTATCTACCTTCAACAACTGGGCGTCTCTCATCCATTGATGCAGCTCTTCGGCGACTATTTTTTTACCTTGACTGGTTAAATACCCACCCGTTTCTGAAGAGTAATAACCATGAGCCTGAATATTAACCCTGCGTTTTCCGTTCTTAGAATAATCAATAGCCGCATAGACATCGGGTTTCAATTTTTGCAATGACTCAAAGGTTGTAATGGGCACACCACTGGCCTTAGTCACTTGCAGATTCAATTCGTGGCTCTTCATACCCTTAAGAGCAGACGATAGGTTAAGCCGCGACCAAACATCCGAAACATACCTTAAAAATACATGCCCCGTTGGATCGCTAAAATTAATAGCATCCCCACCACAATACCCATACGCATTAATCCCGCCTTTCCCAAACGGGCTCCAACTGTCCGGGCTATTAAAGCGCATCAACACCGGGTTAAACGCCCGATACCCATTGCCCAATAAATAATGCCCCGTCACGGGGTCAGCCCGCTCGCCATTAAAACCCAACACACTGGACAAGCCGCTTTCAGCCGGGCGATGGCCATACACGTTGTAAGCCATAGGCTGGCATTTATCGGGATTAACCGTGTGCAATACCGAGCGTTGAAGATCGGTGGCCAGCAGGTTGCTGACACCCGACCCGCCCTCGGCCAACAACTGATCGTCCACCTGAAACACGCTGCGCCGCACCTCGCCCTGAATCTCGGTCGCCAAGCGACTTTTGTTGTAGAAGCGCTGACTGCCCGCGGATTCGAGCAAACGGTTCAGCGGGTCGTATTGATAGAAGGCAGTGGGCATTTATCTAGGCTCGACCAGGATGAAGGCGAACGCTCAGCTTACACCTGCGCGGTTGAACTGCGTACTGGTAGATCTGCCAGGTTGTAGCCGCTGCTGCCCACAACGCTCATGTATAACCAGCCGTTTCGTACGACGTTTCCCTAAAGCACTAAAGCGGCACGCGCCTGAGTGCAAGCAGGCGCGCTAAAGGATCAAACTGTTTTAGGGTTTGCGTTTAATTTGAACGCTCTCAGGCCAAAGATTGGGAGCTTCATGCAACCAGGCATATTTATTGACTGTTTCCAGTAACGAGTCCTTTACAGCGGGTGAAAAACCTTTGGTTAATTGCTCATTTAACAGACTCAATGAAATATCTCCTATATCAACTTCCGAATATTCAGCAGCGCTTTTAATAGCTCTCGCCTGATTAAACACAAGCAAATCGTCATACTTAGCATTGCCCGGATTTAAATTTAATTTAACCCTATAAAGCTCTGTCATTCTCAATGCGGCTTCATAGTCAGCCGCCTGTCGGGCTTTAGCCGCATCAATCCCAGGATAGAGTTTTTCGTAATTAATTGTCTTCCCCAAAAAACCTCTATATTTAGGGACGCCTTCACGAGGTTTGGGAATAGCATTTGCAAACTTGTTGATCGGGGTTGTAGGCGCTTTCTTAACAAGCCTCATCCCGCGCAATATTTTTTTCAAAAAAACAGGTGTATGCCCTGAGGGATCACCTAGATTAACCGGATCTCCTTTGCAGTACCCATAAGCATTAATACCGCCTTCAGCAAACGGGCTCAAACTGTCCGGGTTATTAAAACGCATCAATACCGGGTTAAACGCCCGATACCCATTGCCTAACAAGTAATGCCCCGTCACGGGGTCAGCCCGCTCGCCATTAAAACCCAACACACTGGACAAGCCGCTTTCAGCCGGGCGATGGCCATACACGTTATAGGCCATGGGTTGGCGTTTATCGGGATTAACCGTGTGCAATACCGAGCGTTGAAGATCGGTGGCCAGCAGGTTGCTGACACCCGACCCGCCCTCGGCCAACAATTGATCGCCCACCTGAAACACACTGCGCCGCACCTCGCCCTGAATCTCGGTCGCCAAGCGACTTTTGTTGTAGAAGCGCTGACAGCGCGCGGACTCGAGCAAACGGTTCAGCGGGTCGTATCGATAGAGGTCAGTGGGCATTTATCTAGGCTCGATCAGAACAGAGGCGAACACTCAGCTTGTACCTGCGAGGTTGAACTGGGTACTGGTAGATCTGCCAGGTTGCACGAGCCAGGCTGTAGCCGCTGCCCACAACGGTCATGAATAATCAGCCGTTTCGTACGACGTTTCCCTTTCAATCCTGCGAATCTTCCGAGAAAATCTCGCACCCTTGCGCCTTCCAAAATCGGGGTCTAGTCTGCGCCCATCGCTGCAAAAACAGCGGTCGGGTTTAGTCGCCCGGTTTAGTTCGGCGCAAGGCGCCACCTCCGCGAGGCGCTTTTTTACGGCCTGCGTTTTATGGTGGCCGTGCGCAGGGCACCTTCGGGTGCGCCGGGTTCCGAACTTACCGGTCGACTAACCTGCGTACGGCTGCCACCTAATTCGTTTAGTCGCGACGGGAGCAGCTCCCTAAATAAGTTCGGAGTAGTGCCATGAAAAAAATTGTCCCAGATCCATCTGTTTCCCCTGCGCAAGATGATGCTGACTGCACGTCATCGTCATTGGACCGTGCCGCTGCCGACCGCGCGTTGAACTACTACCTGCACGACCCTAAGCCTGCTCGCGGGACAGGCACTGCCACGTATGCCATCCATGACAGCGTCAATTTAGAAGCGGCTCTGGCCCAGGCATCAGACTTGTTGCGCTGTATGGTTGCTTCGGCGAGTGAGGTGGGGAATGGCTTGAGCGGGAATCAGCGCGATGTGGTGCTGTCGCTCGCGCACTTGGCGGAGCTGGCCAAAGCGTATGTCGACAAGTCGCTGGACAGTCTGGTCACCCACTAAAGCGGCACGCGCCTGATTAGCGACAGGCGCGTTAACTTGGCTCTTAAGCCAAAGCAAAGCCAGAGCAACAGATCGCGAGCAAGCTCGCTCTTACAGGTTTTGTGCACACACATTGGCGATTAACATTCCACCGCGCTCACCGCCAGGCCGCCGCGTGAGGTTTCTTTGTATTTGTCGTGCATGTCGGCGCCGGTGTCGCGCATGGTGCGAATCACCCGGTCGAGTGAGATGAAGTGTTGGCCGTCGCCACGCAGGGCCATTTGCGCGGCGTTGATGGCTTTGACTGCGGCAATGGCGTTGCGCTCGATGCACGGCACTTGCACCAGCCCACCCACCGGGTCGCAGGTCAGCCCCAGGTTATGCTCCAGGCCAATTTCGGCGGCGTTGCACAGTTGCTCCGGCGTGGCGCCGAGGATTTGCGCCAGCCCAGCCGCCGCCATGGCGCACGCCGAGCCGACTTCGCCCTGGCAGCCCACTTCGGCGCCGGAAATAGAGGCGTTCTTTTTGCACAAGATGCCAATCGCCGCTGCGCTTAATAAGTAGTCAACGACGTTGGCTTCGCTGACCTCGTCGCTGAATTTCATGAAGTAGTGCAACACCGCCGGGATGATCCCTGCCGCGCCGTTGGTCGGTGCGGTGACCATGCGCCCGCCCGCTGCGTTTTCTTCGTTGACCGCCAGGGCGAACAGGTTGACCCATTCCATAGCGCTGAGGGTGGAGCCGATGACGTTGGGTTTGCCCAGCTCTTGCAGACTGCGGTGCAAGCGCGCAGCGCGGCGCCGTACGTGCAGCCCGCCGGGCAAGATGCCTTCATGCTTGAGGCCCTGTTCGACGCAGTCCTGCATGGCGCGCCAGAGGGTCATCAGGCCACAGCGGATTTCGTCTTCGCTGCGCCAGGTGCGTTCGTTGGCCATCATTAACGCGGCGACGCTGAGGTGGTGTTCACGGCACAGGTTGAGCAGTTCGACGGCGCTGGAAAAATCATAAGGCAGGACCGTGCGGTCCGTGTCCAACACGCCGCTGGCCGCTTGCGCCGCGTCCACCACAAAGCCGCCGCCCACCGAATAATAGGTGTCGCGGTGCAGTTCGCCGTGATGGCCTTCAGCGATCAAGGTCATGGCGTTGGGGTGGAACGGCAGGTTTTCATCGATGAGGCGCATGTCGTTCGCCCACACGAACGGGATCGGCAAGTAGCCATCCAGCAGCAGCGTTTGGCTGTCGTGCAGTTCGGTGATGCGCGGGCCGATGTGCGACGGGTCAATGGCATCTGGCCATTCGCCCATCAGGCCCATGATCACGGCGTTGTCGCTGCCATGGCCAATGCCGGTGGCCGACAGCGAGCCGTAAAGCTGCACTTCAATGCGTCGCACCTGTTGCAACTGACCACGCTCGCGCAGCCCTTGCACGAACAGGGCCGCCGCCCGCATCGGGCCCACGGTGTGGGAGCTGGAGGGGCCGATGCCAATCTTGAACAGGTCGAACACGCTGATAGCCATGAGCAAGAACCTTGTGAGTGAGTGCTCGCATGATGAGCCGTTTGCCTAGCCGAAAAACGTCCAGCTGCGACCCGCTATTGCCTGTCAGCGCCCTCGCCGTTTTAGGCGGTGCAGACGCTCTAAAAGTGCTGTTTTTGGACAGGAAACGTCCAGATACGACCTCGCAGGTATCAGATACGACCCTGCCTGTACTGGATGCGACGCACCCTGTAGGCGTTTGATTTTGGCTGTTACATGATCAGTCTCGACTCGATTGCTGGATGCGCCGGCAGCACGTTTGCCGGGCATCGCCCAACCGCAACTGATCCGTGCGGCTTTCCGATCGAAAACCGCCCCCCAGACACACAGGAGTTGTTGCATGAAACATTCCTCCCCCTTGCTGTTGGCTGCATTGCTGAGTCTGCCGGTCCTCGCCCAGGCAGCTGAACCTGAGCAGTGCAACACCGTTAACTTCTCAGACGTCGGCTGGACCGACATCACGGTGACCACCGCCGTCACCAGCGCCGTGCTGGATGCGCTGGGTTACAAGACCAAAACCACAATGATTTCGGTGCCGGTGACGTACAAGTCGCTGGCAGATGGCAAGAACATGGATGTGTTCCTCGGTAACTGGATGCCCACCATGGAAAACGACATCAAGGCTTACCGCGAAGCGGGAACGGTGGAGACCGTGCGCGCCAATCTGGAAAACGCCAAGTACACCCTCGCCGTGCCCCAGGCGCTGTATGACAAAGGCCTGAAAGATTTTTCCGACTTGCCCACGTTCAAGAAGGAGCTGGACGGCAAGATCTACGGGATTGAGCCGGGCAACGACGGCAACCGCATGATCCAGACCATGATCGACAAGAACGCCTTCGGCCTTAAAGACGCGGGTTTCAAGGTGGTGGAATCAAGTGAAGCCGGGATGCTCTCGCAAGTGGATCGCGCTCAGCGCCGTGGCACCGATGTGGTGTTCCTGGGCTGGGAACCGCACCCGATGAACACCCGCTTCAAGATGAAGTACCTCACCGGCGGCGATGAGTTTTTTGGCCCCAACTATGGCCAGGCGACTATCTATACCAACACACGCAAGGGCTATACCCAGGAGTGCCCGAATGTGGGCCAGTTGCTGAAAAACCTGGTCTTCACCCTGGACATGGAAAGCACCCTGATGGGCAAGGTGCTGGACGACAAGATCAAGCCGGACGTGGCCGCCAAGGCCTGGCTTAAACAGAACCCTCAGGTGCTCGAAACCTGGCTGGCGGGCGTGACCACTATTGATGGCAAGCCGGGCCTTGAGGCGGTCAAGGCCAGCCTCGCGAAGTAATCGGGGGCGCCGGGCGGCGTGCCCGCCTGGCTCCGTTTCAATTCCTCCTGCATGCGGACGTTCACTACCATGCTGATCGATCACAAAATCCCACTGGGCGAGTACATCGCAGGCTTCGTTGACTGGTTGACCAAACACGGGGCCAGCACCTTCGACGCCATCGCGAGCACACTCGAAGCGATGATTCACGGCGTGACGTTTGCGCTGACCTGGTTCAACCCGTTGGCGTTTATCGGGTTGATTGCCTTGTTTGCGCATTTTATTCAACGCAAGTGGGGGCTCACGGTGTTTGTCGCGCTGTCGTTTCTGTTGATCCTCAACCTGGGGTATTGGCAAGAGACCATGGAAACCCTGGCGCAGGTGCTGTTTGCCACCTTTGTCTGCGTGATCATCGGCGTGCCCTTGGGGATTCTCGCCGCGCACAAGCCTACGTTTTATACCTTTATGCGCCCGGTGCTGGATTTGATGCAGACCGTGCCTACCTTCGTTTACCTCATCCCGACCCTGACCCTGTTTGGTCTGGGCGTGGTGCCGGGGCTGATCTCGACTGTGGTGTTTGCGATTGCCGCGCCGATCCGCCTGACCTATCTGGGCATTCGTGATGTACCCCATGAGCTGCTGGATGCGGGCAAGGCCTTTGGCTGTTCGCGCCGCCAGTTACTGACTCGCATCGAACTGCCGCACGCCATGCCGAGCATCGCGGCCGGGATTACCCAATGCATCATGCTGTCGCTGTCGATGGTGGTGATTGCCGCCCTGGTGGGCGCTGATGGCTTGGGCAAACCGGTGGTCAACGCACTGAACACTGCCGACATTGCCCTGGGCTTTGAAGCCGGGCTGGCAATTGTGTTGCTGGCGATCATGCTCGACCGGATCTGCAAGCAGCCGGACGCCAAAAAAGGAGCTGACGCATGAGTATTATTCGCTTCGATCAGGTTGACGTTATCTTCGCCAAAGATCCGCGTGAGGCGTTGAGCCTGCTGGACCAAGGCCTTTCGCGGGATCAGATTCTGAAAAAAACCGGGCAGATTGTCGGCGTTGAAAAAGCCAGCCTGGACATCGACAAAGGCGAGATTTGTGTATTGATGGGCTTGTCCGGCTCGGGCAAATCCAGCTTGTTGCGCTGTATCAACGGCCTCAACACGGTAAGCCGCGGCCATTTGTATGTGGAGCATGAAGGCAAGCAAATCGACATCGCGTCGTGTACGCCCGCCGAGCTGAAAATGATGCGCACCCAGCGCATTGCGATGGTGTTTCAAAAGTTCGCCCTTATGCCGTGGCTGACGGTGCGCGAGAACATCAGCTTTGGCCTGGAAATGCAGGGCCGTCCCGAAAAAGAACGGCGCGCGCTGGTAGACGAAAAACTGGAGCTGGTGGGCCTGACCCAATGGCGCAATAAAAAGCCGGACGCGCTGAGCGGTGGCATGCAGCAGCGCGTAGGCCTGGCGCGGGCGCTGGCGATGGATGCCGACATTCTACTGATGGACGAACCCTTTTCAGCGCTGGACCCACTGATCCGTCAGGGCCTGCAAGACGAGCTGCTGGAGCTGCAACGCAAGCTGAGCAAGACCATTGTGTTCGTGAGCCACGACCTCGATGAAGCCCTGAAACTGGGCAGCCGCATCGCCATCATGAAAGACGGCAAGATTATCCAATACAGCAAACCTGAAGAAATCGTACTCAACCCGGCGGACGACTACGTGCGCACGTTTGTGGCGCACACCAACCCGATGAACGTGTTATGCGGACGCAGCCTGATGCGCACGCTGGACAACTGCAAACGCATCAATGGTTCTGTGTGCATTGATCCGGGGGATGACTCCTGGATTGATCTGGCGGAAGGCAACACCATCAAAGGCGTGCGTAATGGCGCGGGCGTGGTTGATTTACAGCAATGGCAGCACGGGCAATCGGTTGAAACCCTGAGGCGTGGACCGACCCTGGTGGATTCGAATATCGGCATGCGTGACGCGCTGCAAATCCGCTACCAGACCGGCAACAAACTGGTGCTGCACGACAATCAGAAAGTGGTGGGTATCTTGGGAGATACCGAGTTGTATCACGCGCTATTGGGCAAGAATTTGGGCTGATTGCTAACTGTGTAGTCGCTGCCCAAGGCTGCGATAAGGACCGCAGGGCCTTCAAGAAACGGGTTGCCACGCAACCCTTCGCAACCTGCGGCAGCGACTACACGAGTCTTGCGTTAGCTATAGACCCTGCCAAGCAGTTGGCGATGGCTTTCGAACTGGTCGAGCACGTCACGGCTGATTTGCTCTTGGGTGAAGCCCATCAGGTCGTAATCCTGGTTGCCGTTGTGCAAGTACACCTCAGCCCGGTAGTAACGACTGCGCACTTCGTCCTGGCCAGACTCGCTCGGCGCGGCCAGGTAGCCGTCCAGGCTGACTTCGTAGACAAACGGGTTGCCTTCTTCCATCTCGACACGCACGCCCATGCAACGCTTGGCGCTGCCCAACAGGGTTTGTACTTTCAGCCCTTGGCTGCGCAGAAGCACGGCGGCTTCTTCCAGGGCCGGGGTCACGTGTTTGTCCATAAAGCGCTGCACCACCGCTTGGGTCGGTTGCAGGTCCTGGGCGGTCAAACGCTCGCTGAAACCACGACGACCACGGGCCGCCAGCTCGGCTTGTTCCTGCTCAACCAGGGTGTCTTGGCGCATGGCTTTGTGCAGGCCAAACATGAACAGTACCAGCACCACCGAGAACGGCAGGCCTGCCAGCACTACCATGGTTTGCATGGCCGCAAAGTTGCCGGCAAACAACAAACCAATGGTCACCAGGGTAATGACCACCGACCAGAAAATACGCAACCAGTGCGGTGCATCTTCATCCACATCGCCGCCTTTACACGACAGGTTGGCCATCATCACCGCGCCGGAATCCGCCGGCGTCAGAAACAGTACGAAACCGACAAAGATCGACACGCCAATCACGATTTTCGACGCCGGGTAGTGCTCAAGCAGTTGGTAAATCGCCATCGAGGGTTGCTCAAGTGCCGTTTTACCCAGCTCTACCGCCCCTTGGTTAACCACCAGGTCCAAGGCCGAGTTACCGAAAATCGACAACCACGCCAAGGTGAAGCCCAGCGGAATCAACAACACACCCGCGACCAGTTCACGCACGGTGCGACCACGCGAAATACGGGCGATGAACATGCCCACGAATGGGGCCCAGGAAATCCACCAGGCCCAGTAGAACAAGGTCCACAAGCCCAGCCAGCCTTCGGTTTTGCGGGTGTCGCCTTCGTACACGTACAGGTCGAAGGTTTTCATGATGATGCCGTTAAGGTAGTCACCGGTGTTTTGCACAAAGCCGTTGAGCAGGTGTAAGGTCGGGCCGAACAACAGTACGAAAATCAGCAAGCCACTGAACAGTACGATGTTCAGGTTGGACAGGCGGCGAATGCCGTTTTCAACACCCGAGACCGCCGCGATGGTCGCCACGGTGCTCATCACGATGATCACGATCAGCAAGTTGGTGTTGCTGTGCTGCATACCGAACAGGTTTTCCAGCCCCGACGACACTTGCATCGAACCAATGCCCAGGTTGGTCACCAGCCCCAACAAAGTCACGAACATGCCGAAGCCGTCGACTGCATGGCCCGCAGCGCCTTTGACCCATCGCTCCCCCATCAGCGGGTACAGCGCCGAACGCAACGCCAGCGGCTGGTTGTGACGGTAGGCAAAGTAGGCCACGGCCAAACCGACCAGTGCGTAGATCGCCCAGCCGTGCAGGCCCCAGTGCAGAAAGGTCAGTTGCAACGCCTGACGCGCCGCTTCATGGCTGGCTGACACGCCTTCTGGCGGATTGAAGTAGTGGTCCAGCGGCTCGGACGCGCCGAAGTACAGCAAGGAGATACCAATGCCGGACGAGAACAGCATCCCGGCCCAGGCGCCATAGCTGAAGTCAGGCGTGTCTTGCTTGGTGCCCAGTTTCAATTTGCCGTAGGACGAAAACGCCAGGCCCACGACAAAAATCAGGTAAGCGGCGATCACCACCATGTAGTACCAGCCGAAGCTGCGCGACAGCCATTCTTGGGCAATGCCCAGAATGCGGCCGGCGTCTTCGGGGGCCGCGATCAAAATGGCAGTCAACAGCAATATCAAGGCGGTGGAGGTGTAGAACACCCAACCGTTGACCGTCACCTTTTGCGGCGGGGTCTTTATTAGGGAGGCAGAACTCATTGCACGGGTGCTCCAGGCAGTGCGACACAAGGACTTAAGGCAACGCACCACTCGACCAATCGATTACATAGCGACTAACGGTCGAGTGATATAAAGACACCGCTAAAAACCGGACCCCTGCCTCTCCCTGAGCTCGCTCCTACAGATGCGAGGATCCAGAGGCATTTAACGGGTCGTTTTTCGCCGTTCACTTGTAGGAAAAAAACCACAAATCGCGACGAATTGTCGCAGAGCTTATTCTTTGTTGATTGAACGTTCAATCAAAACAAAATAGACTGGCCGTCGTTCAGTGATCGTTATGCACTGCTCGCCGGCCCAAGGAGATGGACAAAATGCCCAAGGTCGGTATGCAACCCATACGCCGCCAGCAGTTGATCGAAGCCACGTTAACGGCGGTTGATCAGGTCGGGATGGCAGATGCCAGCATTGCGCTGATCGCCCGTTTGGCCGGCGTGTCGAACGGCATCATCAGTCACTACTTTCGTGACAAGAACGGTTTGATTGCCGCCACCATGCGGTACTTGATGAACGTATTGATCGATAACGTCAGCGAGCGCCGCCAAGCGCTCGAGGACGACAGCCCAAGGGCGCACTTACAGGTGATCGTTGAAGGCAACTTTGACGCCAGCCAGGTCAGTGGCCCGGCAATGAAAACCTGGCTGGCTTTTTGGGCAGCCAGCATGCACCAACCGTCGTTGCACAGATTGCAGCGCATCAACGACCACCGTCTGTACTCCAATCTGTGCTGCCAGTTCCGTCGAGCACTGCCGCTGGCTGAAGCCCGCAATGCCGCACGAGGCCTGGCAGCCCTTATCGATGGTCTATGGTTGCGAGGTGCCCTGTCGGGAGACGCTTTCGACACCGAGCAGGCACAACGCATCTGCTACGAATACATGGATCTACAACTGGCGAAACAGGTGAGTTAGGCCCCAATTAACGCTTAACCCTGAACTGTCGTGAATCTGCGGTGCCACAACTAGATGGCCCCCGACTCACGATTAACGCCAACCACTTGTCTGCACTTGCGAGGATTTTATGGCCCGTTTCGAACTGCAAAAACTCTACATCGACGGCGGTTACACCGACGCCGGTAGCGACGCTACTTTCGATGCCATCAACCCGGCTAATGGCGAAGTCCTCGCTCAAGTGCAACGTGCGACCAAAGAAGACGTTGAGCGCGCCGTTGTCAGCGCTGAAAAAGGCCAGAAAATCTGGGCCGCCATGACGTCGATGGAGCGTTCACGCATTCTGCGACGCGCCGTTGAGATTCTGCGTGAACGCAACGATGAGCTGGCCGCCCTGGAAACCCTGGACACCGGCAAGTCATACTCCGAAACCCGTTACGTCGACATCGTCACCGGCGCCGACGTGCTGGAATACTACGCAGGCCTGGCGCCCGCCATCGAAGGCGAGCAAATTCCGCTGCGCACCACCTCTTTCGTTTACACACGCCGCGAGCCGCTGGGCGTGGTCGCCGGTATCGGCGCGTGGAACTACCCGATCCAGATCGCTTTGTGGAAATCCGCCCCGGCGCTGGCGGCCGGGAACGCGATGATCTTCAAGCCAAGCGAAGTCACGTCACTGAGCACGTTGAAACTGGCGGAAATCTTCACCGAAGCCGGTCTGCCAGACGGCGTGTTCAACGTACTGACCGGCAGCGGCCGTGAAGTCGGCACTTGGCTGACCGAGCACCCGCGCATCGAGAAAATCTCGTTCACCGGCGGCACCGACACCGGCAAAAAAGTAACCTCCAGCGCCACCAGCTCTTCCCTGAAGGAAGTCACCATGGAACTGGGCGGCAAGTCGCCACTGATCATTTTTGACGACGCCGACCTGGACCGCGCGGCGGATACCGCGATGATGGCCAACTTCTACAGCTCGGGCCAGGTGTGCACCAACGGCACCCGCGTGTTCATCCCGACTGCGCTCAAAGCCGCCTTTGAAGCCAAGATTCTGGAGCGTGTTGCACGCATCCGCATCGGCAACCCGGAAGACGAAAACACCAACTTCGGCCCGCTGGTCAGCTTTGCTCACATGGAAAGCGTGCTGGGCTACATTGCCAAAGGTAAGGAAGAAGGCGCCCGCCTGCTGTGCGGCGGCGAACGCCTGACCGAAGGCGCGCTGGCTCAAGGTGCCTACGTGGCACCGACCGTGTTCAGTGACTGCACCGATGAGATGACCATCGTCAAAGAAGAAATCTTTGGCCCCGTGATGAGCATCCTCACGTATGACAGCGAAGAAGAAGTGATCCGTCGCGCCAACGACACCGAGTTCGGCTTGGCCGCGGGTGTTGTGACCAAAGACCTGAACCGCGCGCACCGCGTGATTCATCAGCTGCAAGCGGGTATCTGCTGGATCAACGCGTGGGGCGAGTCCGACGCAAAAATGCCGGTCGGCGGCTATAAGCAGTCGGGGATTGGCCGTGAGAACGGCATCAGCTCGCTGGCGCAGTACACCCAGATCAAATCGGTACAGGTCGAGCTGGGCGATTACGTTTCGGTGTTCTAAACCGAGCGTCTGACCGCTTACCCGCGGGCGCTGCCGAAGGCTGCGATGAGGTCCTTGGAGACTTCAAGAAAACGGGTTGCTCCGCAACCCTTCGGCAGCGACTACAGGCTTCTTTTTTACAAGAGGGTGCATTTAATGTCCCAAGAATTCGACTACATCATCATTGGTGCCGGCTCTGCCGGTAACACCCTGGCGGCCCGTCTGACTGAAGACCAAGGCGTCACCGTACTGCTGCTTGAAGCAGGCGGCCCGGACTACCGTTTCGACTTCCGTACTCAGATGCCCGCAGCACTGGCGTTCCCGCTGCAAGGCCGTCGCTACAACTGGGCATTTGAAACCGACCCGGAGCCGCACATGGACGGCCGTCGCATGGAGTGCGGCCGTGGCAAGGGCCTGGGCGGCTCTTCGCTGATCAACGGCATGTGCTACATCCGTGGCAACGCGCTGGACTACGACGGATGGGCGAAAAACCCGGGCCTGGAAGACTGGTCTTACCTGGACTGCCTGCCGTATTTCCGCAAGGCCGAAACCCGCGACATCGGCCCTAACGACTACCACGGTGGCGATGGCCCGGTCAGCGTGACCACACCAAAAGCCGGCAACAACGTGCTGTTCCACGCCATGGTTGAAGCAGGCGTGCAAGCCGGTTACCCGCGCACCGAAGACTTGAACGGCTACCAGCAAGAAGGCTTCGGCCCGATGGACCGTACCGTGACGCCGAACGGCCGCCGCGCCAGCACCGCTCGCGGTTATCTGGACACGGCCAAGCAGCGCTCGACCCTGACCATCGTCACGCATGCCCTCACCGACAAGATTGTGTTTGAAGGCAAGCGTGCGGTCGGCGTGCGCTACATGATCGGCGACAACCATGTACGCATTGAAGCCAAGGCGCGCAAAGAAGTGCTGCTGTGCAGTGGCGCCATCGGTTCACCAACCGTGCTGCAACGCTCCGGCGTTGGCCCGGCCGAGCTGCTGGAAAGCCTTGACATCCCGGTGGTGCATGACCTGCCGGGCGTAGGCCAAAACCTGCAAGACCACCTTGAGCTGTACCTGCAATACGCGTGCACCCAGCCCGTGTCGCTGTACCCGTCATTGCTGTGGTGGAACCAGCCGGCGATTGGCGCCGAGTGGCTGTTCATGGGCAAAGGCATCGGCGCCAGCAACCAGTTCGAAGCCGGTGGTTTTATCCGCACCCGCGAGCATTTCGACTGGCCGAACATTCAGTACCACTTCTTGCCCGTCGCGATTAACTACAACGGCAGCAATGGCGTGAAAGAGCACGGTTTCCAGGCGCACATGGGCTCCATGCGCTCGCCAAGCCGTGGCCGGGTCAACGTGAAGTCCAAGGACCCGCGTGAGTACCCGAGCATCCTGTTCAACTACATGTCCACCGAGCAAGACTGGCAAGAATTCCGTGATGGTATCCGCCTGACCCGTGAAATCATGCAACAGCCTGCGCTGGATGCGTTCCGTGGCCGCGAAATCAGCCCCGGTATCGACAAACAGACCGACGAAGAGCTGGACACGTTTATCCGTGAACACGCCGAGACCGCGTTCCACCCGTCTTGCTCGTGCAAAATGGGCACCGACGAGATGGCCGTGGTTGACGGAGAAGGTCGCGTGCATGGCATGCAGGGTCTGCGTGTGGTCGATGCCTCGATCATGCCGTTGATCACCACGGGTAACTTGAACGCACCGACGATCATGATCGCCGAGAAAATCGCCGACAAGATCCGTGGCCGCCAGCCATTACCGCGCAGCACCGCCGACTACTACGTCGCAGGTGACGCGCCAGTACGTGGCAAGCCACTGCGTGACGTGAGCCGTACCGCGCAATAACCCCGCCACAATGTAGGAGCGAGCGTGCGATCTTTTAAAAGATCGCACGCACGGGTCCGCGTATTTCATCTTCCCTGCGCTTGCCCCCACCTCTACGCAGGCCTACTCTAGAGCCTCGTTTCGCGCCTTACTGCCCGCATTCCCCGTGGGAGCTGCCGAAGGCTGCGATCTTTTTAGCTTGATACCCGCAAGATCCCAGCCTTCGGCAGCGCCTGCATGAGTTCCAATCGCCAGTCGATTTCCCGCTTTCGGAGGTCCGTGCATGTTCGATTTTTACCCTCAGCTCAGACAGCGCTTTGCCGCGCTGCGCACCCGGGCCGAGTTCTTTTCGCTGCGCTATGTACGCGAGTCCGGGCAATACCTGTCGGTGCGCAAGAATGTCGCAGAGCCGCCGTCATTCAGGCACGACCAAGGCGCGATGCTGACGGTGCGACTCAAGGGGATTGAAGCCTACGCGGCGACCAATGACCTGTCGCAAGCCGGACTGCAAGCCGCCCTCGAACGCGCCGAAGCCCAAGCTCACCTGATTGCCGACCATGCGCTGCTCGATCTGAGCCAGGAGGCGGTCTCCAGCGCCCAGTCCGATTACTTTTCACCCGATCTTGATCAGGCCTTCCCGTCGCTGAGCGAGTGCTATGAACTGCTGGGCGCAGAATCAGCCTCGGTGCCCAAAGATCAGCGACTGGTGAGTTGGGAGGTCTCGCTCGGCCTTAATAACGTCGAACAGATTTACCTGAACAGTGCAGGCGCCGAGTTGCGTCAGGCCCAGCGTTTTGTATTCCCCGGCATCAGCGTCACCGCCTATGACGGCAACGACAGCCAAAGCCGCAGCCTGGGCCGCGAGAACTTTGGCCAACAAGGTGGTTTTGATGCGATCCGGCGCAGCGGGTTGATCGGCGCGGCCCCCACCGTCGCCGATCAGGCACTGCAACTGTTGCTCGCGCCCAACACCCCGCAAGGCAAGCGCGACCTGCTGCTGATGCCCGACCAGATGATTCTGCAAATCCACGAGTCCATCGGCCACCCGCTGGAGCTGGACCGCATTCTGGGTGACGAGCGCAATTACGCGGGCACCAGTTTCGTTAAAACCAGCGATTTCGGCCACCTGCAATACGGCTCCACATTGCTCAACGTGACCTTCGACCCCACTATCCCGGAGCAACTCGCCAGCTATCGCTTTGACGATGACGGCACCCCGGCGCACAAAGCGTTTCTGATTCGCGAAGGGTTACTGCTGCGCCCGCTGGGCGGTGCGCTGTCGCAGTTCCGTGCCGGCCTCGAAGGCGTTGCCAACAGCCGCGCATGCAGCTGGAACCGCGCACCGATTGACCGCATGGCCAACCTCAACATCGAGCCCGGTGATCAATCGCTGGCGCAGATGATTGGCGGCATCGAAAACGGCATTTTGATGGCCAACAACCGCTCGTGGTCGATTGACGATGCGCGCAACAAGTTCCAGTTCGGTTGCGAATGGGGCCAGTTGATCGAGAACGGCGAGCTCAAGGGCGTGGTCAAAAACCCCAACTACCGGGGTATTTCCGAACAGTTCTGGCGCAACCTCAGCGCCGTGGGCGACGCCAGCACCTTCAAAGTGCTGGGCACACCCAACTGCGGCAAGGGCGAACCGAACCAGGTGATCCGCGTGGGCCATGCGTCCCCGGCCTGTGTGTTCAGTGACATTGATGTGTTTGGAGGTGATGCCTGATGAGTACCCCATTGAGTCAGGCCGAGCAGTTCCAAGGGTTGGTCGCGTGGCTGCGGGACGCGATTCAAAGCCCTGAGCAATTCACCCTGGGCTACGACGCTGAAGCCTCTGAATTTATCCGTTTCAACAAGGGCAAGGTGCGCCAGGCCGGACAGGTGCAACAAGCAAGCCTGGCCCTCAAGCTGATTAACGACGGTCGGCATGCCAGCGTCCGCGTCACGCTGGCAGGTGCGCCCGCTGTCGATCAGCAGCGCTTGGCCGACGCCTTGAAACAACTGCGTGACACCTTGGCGCTGCTGCCGGCCGACCCGTATTTACTGCTTAACCCCGAGCCATGGCACAGCCACAACGTGCAGGCCGATCCGTTGCCAGACACCGCTCAAGTGCTTGATGACATCCGCCGTGAGGCCAAAGGTGCCGACCTGGTCGGGTTCTACGCCAGCGGCCCGATCAGCTATGGCTATGCCAGCTCTGAAGGCGCGTTTGGCTGGCATCAGGCCAACAGCTTCAACTTTGACTGGAGCCTGTTTCACAGCAACGGCCAAGCGGTGAAAGCCAGCTACGCCGGAGCCAACTGGAACAGCGAACGGTTCGCCCAGCGCATGCAACTGGCCCGCGAGCAATTGGCGTTTCTGGACCGCCCGGCGCACGTGCTCGCCCCCGGCGAGTACCGTGCCTACCTGGCGCCCGCAGCGTTGGAAGAAGTGATGAGCATGCTGTGCTGGGGCGGTTTCTCGGCGCAGGCCTTGGCCAGCAAATACAGCCCGCTGCAAAAGCTCTACGCCGGTGATGCCGCATTGAGCCCGCTGGTGTCACTGGACGAACAGGTGAGCCAATCCTTGAGCCCGGCGTTTTCGGGCGAAGGGTATCCGCGACAGGATTTGTCGCTGGTTAAACAGGGCAAGGCCCATCAGCAATTGGTGGGTTCGCGCAGCGCGGCCGAGTATGGACTCAAGGTCAACGGCGCCCTTTGCGGTGAAGCACCCAGCGCACTGGCAATGGCCGCAGGAACCCTGGCGCAGGCCGATATTCTGAAGCAACTGGGCACAGGTCTGTACATCAGCAACCTGTGGTATTTGAACTATTCTGACCAACCAGCAGCGCGCCTCACGGGCATGACTCGCTTCGCCACCTTCTGGGTTGAAGACGGCGAGATCAAGGCGCCGGTCAATACCATGCGGTTTGATGACAGCGTGTACAGCCTGCTGGGTTCGCAGCTTGAAGCGCTGACCGCAGACCGTGAGCTGCTGTTGTCGGCCAGCACTTACGACCAGCGCCAGACCGCGTCGAACCTGCTGCCGGGTGCGCTGGTTAAAAAGCTCACGTTAACGCTGTAAGAGGCACTATCACTCTACAGTGTGGGCGCGGGCTTGCTTGCGATGACAGCGGCACGGTGAAGCAGACAAACCGGGTTGTCTGCATCGCAAAGCAAGCCCCCTCACAGGTTTTTTGGTTGATCACAAACAAGAGGTTCTATGCCCGTACGCCCGGTTCTCACGCCTGAAACTTTACGCTGGTTACCGTGGGTGGTGGCCATCGCCTTCTTCATGCAGTCGCTCGACGGCACCATCCTGAATACCGCGCTCCCCGACATGGCCCGCGACCTTAAAGAAAACCCGCTGCGCATGCAGGGGGTGATCGTGGCGTACATGCTCACGGTGGCCTTGCTGATCCCGGCTTCGGGCTGGATCGCTGACCGCTTCGGCACCAAAAAGATCTTCTTCAGCGCCATTCTGCTATTCAGCATCGGATCGCTGTTTTGCGCCTTGTCCAGCACCCTCAACGAATTGATCGCAGCGCGGGTTCTGCAAGGGTTGGGCGGTGCCTTGATGATTCCGGTCGGGCGCCTGGTGGTGCTCAAAGCCTACCCGCGCTCGGAGCTGGTGCGCATCATGGGGTTTATCACCATCCCCGGCCTGCTCGGCCCACTGATCGGCCCGACCATGGGCGGCTGGATGGTGCAGTACCTGAGCTGGCACTGGATTTTCTTGATCAACTTGCCGGTGGGCGTGCTCGGTTGCTGGGCCGTGTGGCACTTTATCCCGGACTTGCGCGGCAATGAACGCACGCGCTTCGACGCCTTGGGCTTTGTGCTGTTTGGCGCGGCCATGGTGTTTATCACCATTGCGATGGAGGGCCTGGGCGAGCTGCACATGCCGCACCTGCGGGTGATGTTGCTGCTGTTTGCAGGGCTAGCGTGCCTGGCGGCGTATTGGTTGCGCGCAGCCAATATCAGCAACCCGCTGTTCTCTCCGGTGCTGTTTAAAACCAAAACCTTTGCCGTGGGTATCCTGGGCAACCTGTTCGCCCGCCTGGGCAGTGGCGCGCTGCCGTTTCTGGTGCCGTTGCTTCTGCAAGTGGCCTTGGGCTATTCACCCTCGCAAGCCGGGATGAGCATGCTGCCGCTGGCAGCCGCCGCGATGCTGGCCAAGTGGGTCGCGCGGCCGCTGATCGAGCGCCTGGGCTATCGCACGATTCTGACCGGCAACACGCTCGCGCTCGGGATCATGCTGGCCAGCATGGGCCTGGTTACCGCGCAGACGCCATACCCGCTGCTGCTGGCGATGCTGGCCATTTTGGGGGCCATCAACTCCTTGCAGTTCACGGCGATGAACACCGTGACCCTGATTGACCTTGATGACGCCAGCGCCAGCAGCGGCAACAGCTTGCTGTCGGTGGTGGCGCAACTGTCGCTGAGTCTGGGGGTGGCGTGTGCCGGTGCCCTGCTGGGGGGCTTTACCGGGGACGGCGCCAATGAAGGCGTGGACACGGTGCTGGGGGCGTTCCAGCTGACCTTCCTGACAGTCGGGATGATGGCCATGCTGGCCGCGGCGATTTTCCTGCAACTGTCACCGCACGATGGGCGCAAACCTAAAGCCAACTCGGAGCATGAGCTGGACCACTGATCGAGCAGATCAAAATATCGGGGGGCAAGCTCACTCCTATGTATGGACTCGCCCCCCCTGGTCAACCCGCTTTTGTCCACTGTTGTTAAGCATGCGTGGGCGAGTTGATGTCATTACACGGTCTGGGATTTACATCGACACAAAGAAGAAGCTGACGATCAGCCCCATGCCGATGAACCAGACTATCGATCGCACCAATGCCCAGTCGGCCAGGTAGCAGATGATGTACAGCAGGCGGCTGGTGATAAACAGCACGGCCAGTACGTCAATGGTCACAGGCTGGGCGTTGCCCACGATGTCGGCGATGATCACCGCCGCTGCGAACGCGGGGGTCACTTCAAAGCTGTTGAGTTGGGCGTTGTGCGCGCGTTTGGCAAACCCCTCCAGCGTGTCGAGAAACGCACGCGGATCGTGGTTCTGCCGAGGCCCGAACTTGCCCTGGCTGAACTTGGCAATGCCGGTACACACGTACGGCAAAAACAGGGCAATCAGTACACACCAGAAGGCAACGGTCATTGGAATTTCCTTTTTAGAGTTTCATCACGAGCATGCCAATCAGCACCAGCCCACAGGCTAAGAGCCTCGGACCCCCAAAAGGTTCTTTTAGGTAACGCATGGCCCACAGCACCAGCGCGTAACTGGCCGGCACGCACACACACCACTACACCCAAACGCCATTGCGTGCGCCATACCAGGTAGTCCAACGGGTGCGACCACCGCTTGATCGCCTGACCGTCTAGAAAGGTATAGCAGCCAATGCACAGGCCAATCAATACGACGACTGGCAGCCTTGACCACGGCAGGCGTTCAATACGGCCGCTACCAACACCACGGTGGTTGCCAGCACCGCTATCTCCTCAACTAAAGATGTGTCCCTGACACGTAAGCCTACATCCAATCAATGGCCCGAACTGATCGGGTTTTCATTCACCCACGCCACCACAGGATCCCGGATGCTTGAGCTTGTTGCTGCGTTTATTTGCCTGACCTCACTACTCACCTACGTAAACTTCCGTTTTATCGGCCTGCCGCCAACGATTGGCGTCATGGTTACCGCCCTTATGTTTTCGCTGCTGTTGCAGGGTTTGAGCTTTCTCGGTTATCCGGGACTCGAAGACCGTGTGCAAGAGCTGATCGGCCAGATCGACTTCGGCGATTTGCTGATGAACTGGATGCTGTCGTTCCTGCTGTTTGCCGGCGCCTTGCACGTCAATATCAATGACGTGCGCAGTTATCGCTGGCCCATCGGCCTGCTGGCCACCGTCGGTGTGTTGATCGCAACCACGGTCATCGGCAGTCTGGCGTACTGGATTTTTGCCCTGTTCGGCTGGCATATCAGCTTCTTGTATTGCTTGCTGTTTGGCGCGCTGATTTCCCCCACCGACCCGATTGCCGTACTCGGTGTACTGCGGACCGCCAACGCCTCCAAGCCACTGAAAACCACCATTGTTGGCGAGTCGCTGTTCAATGATGGCACAGCGGTGGTGGTGTTCACCGTATTGCTCGGCATCGTGCAACTGGGCGAAACCCCGAGCATCAGTGCCACGGCGATGCTGTTCGCGCACGAGGCCATTGGCGGCGTGGTGTTCGGCGGCCTGATTGGTTATTTGGTGTACCGAATGATCAAAAGCATCGAGCAGTACCAGATCGAAGTGATGCTGACCCTGGCGCTGGTGATTGGCGGCTCGGCCATGGCCAGTGAGCTGCATGTGTCTGCGCCGATTGCGATGGTGGTTGCCGGTCTGATCATCGGCAATCTGGGCCGCAACAAGGCGATGAACGAGATGACCCGTCGCTATATGGACGGTTTCTGGGAGTTGCTCGACGACATGCTCAACGCGCTGTTGTTTGCGTTGATCGGTATGGAGCTGTTGCTGCTGCCGTTCTCGTGGCTGCACTTGCTGGCAGCCAGCGTGCTGGCCCTGGCGATCTTGCTCTCGCGCCTGCTCACCGTAGCCCCGGCCATTGTGCTGCTGCGCCGCTGGCGCACAGTGCCGCGCGGCACTATCCGCATCCTCACCTGGGGCGGCCTGCGGGGCGGTGTTTCGGTGGCCTTGGCCCTGGCCTTGCCGCTGGGTCCGGAACGTGACCTGATCCTGAGCATTACCTACATCGTGGTGCTGTCTTCGATCCTGTTCCAAGGCCTGACCATCGGCAAACTGGTCAAGCACGTCACCAAAGATGCACCGGCTCAGGCGCAGTCTGAACAGGCGCATTAAACCTCGCCCCCCGTAGGTGCCACGGCGCCTACGGGCATTTTCCCTTCCGCCCTACGTTTCCCGTCAGCTTGGCTACACTCCTTTTCTAAATGTAAAAAAGTACGTCATGAAAGGAGAGAGGGATGAGTACGTCTGCCACCTATGCCCCACCCCGGCGCCATCTTGGCGCTAACATCGTGATCATCACGGCCCTCGTTGCTTTGTGCATTACGGCGTGGAGGTTTTTCACCCCGCTGTCAGGCGTAACAGGTTCCGGTGGTGCGATTGTCACAATGCTTGCTGCGTTAGTGCTGTTGATTCTTGGCGTGTTATTGAGCAAAACAGGGCCAGGCGGTGCCAGGAGTTTCTTCCTGTTCTTAGCCTGGGCCGGCGTGATCGGAACGTTTTTTGCTGCGTTGCTGCTGCATGGCTGGTGGACAGCCGCCGTACTGGTCGTGTGCGCTGTGGGTGTCGTCATTGAAACGTTTGGCGGCAAGCCAACAAGGAGCGCGTGATATGAGTGGAATCAAAAAACACCTTCTGACAGCACCTGCCCTGTGCATGCTGGCGGGCATTTCAACCGCCTATGCAGACACACCTTATGTGGTTCCATCACCCATCCTCGCTGAGTCGAGCATCTCTGCCGAAGACGCCAAACTGCCTCTGCCGACAGGTAAAGAGTGGGACAGTTTTCATGGCCAACTGAGCTCGCAGAAGTACTCACCGCTGACGCAAATCAACAAGGACAACGTCGGGCAGTTGAAGAAGGTCTGGCAGTATTTCACCGGCGACATGTCTGATGGCACCGGCAAAGTCCCTGCGACCGTCTGGTCCGCCACCCCGATTTTTGCCAACGACACGCTGTACGTCGGCACGCCTTTTTACCGGATCATTGCGCTTGATCCTGAGTCGGGCAAAGAGAAATGGACCTTTGACACCAAGTCCGCTTTAGTCGCCGAAACACAGCCCGCACTTAAGTCTCGCGGCGTGGCTTACTGGCAGGAAAAAAACCCGCAAGCGGGCGTGGCCTGTCAGAAAGTCGTTTACCTGGGCAACATGACCGCACAGCTCTACGCGGTAGATGCTGACACCGGCAAGCCGTGCGAAAACTTCGGCAAAAACGGTGTGGTGGATGTTAACCAGTGGAACACCGTCAACGCCAAATGGCCGTTGTCGCAGTTGCAGCCGCCAACCGTTATCGGTGACAAGCTGATCGTCGGCTGGGCCGGTAAAGACTGGGAGTATGAAGTCGAATCGCCAGGTTCTTTGTTTGCCCTTAACGCCCGCACGGGCGAGCTGGAGTGGGAGTTCAAGCCGATCCCGGATAGTGAGGCCCTGAAAACCGGTACCGCCAATATCTGGACCGCCATGTCCTATGACCCGGCCCTCGGTTTGCTGTACATCCCCGTGTCTTCACCGTCACCCAACTACTGGGGCGGCAATCGGACACAACCGATTCCTCTCGGCACCTCGACCACCGCACTCGACATCAACACAGGCAAGGTGGTGTGGTCGCGTCAGTGGGTTCACCACGACATCTGGGACTACGACATCAACTCTGCACCGACCCTGATGGACATCACCGTCAATGGCAAACCTGTGGCAGCGCTGGTTCAGGCGACCAAAATGGGCTTCCTGTTCACGGTTGACCGTCGCACCGGTGAAGACGTGTGGCCGATTGAAGAACGCCCCGTGCCAAAAGGTGAGGCCGAGGGCGAAGTCTACTCACCGACCCAACCGTTCCCGACCAAGCCTGCTCCGCTGATGGATCAGTCAAAGAAACCGGCTATCTGGAAAATCGCTGACATTGTCGGCTTTGGCCAGTGCACCAAAATGTGGGACGGCCTGGAATACAACGGCATGTACTCGCCGCCTGGTCTCAAAGGCAACGGCGTGCTGGCCTACCCGGACAGCGCCGGTGGCGTGCAATGGGGCGGTGTAGCGTTTGACCCGGTCAGCCAGGTTGCCATCGTCAATACCTCGCACATCGTGCAAATGATCAAGCTGTGGGATCGCGCCTCTTACGACAAGCAGCCTAAAGACTCTGGCAACGAAAACGGCTTCTACCCGCAAATTGGCGCGCCTTACGGCATGTCTTTGTTGAACGCGCAAAACTGGGCCGGCATGCCGTGCTGGGCTCCGCCGTTCGGTGAACTGGTGGCCATCGACATGCACACCGGTGACGTGAAATGGCGTCGTCCGATGGGTGCCGTCCAGCAGTGGGGCTGGTACATGCCTGCCGACATGGGCTCGCCAACCATTGGCGGCCCGGCAGTGACGGCCGGTGGCGTAGTGTTCATCGGGGCATCGATGGACGCCAAGGTTCGCGCCTACTCACTGGATGACGGCAAAGAACTGTGGTCGGACATCGTGATGGCTCCCGCCGTCGCCAACCCTGCCGTGTACGAATACAAAGGCAAGCAATACGTCGCCTTTGTCGCGGGCGGCAACTCGATCATGAAAGATCAAGTGGGCGACCAAGTGGTGGTGTACGCACTGCCGAAGTAAACGTGTGAACCTGTAGCCGTTGCCGCAGGCTGCGGCTACAGGGTTTCATCATCCTGGCGTTTACGACTGCTTCACCACTCAGCAAAGCGACGAATGACGTCGCCCCTCAATTTCCTGCCTGCCCGTCGATCAACGGATACTGGCGGCAGCCCTGAGTTCGCCGGGGCTGACTCTGGCGCTTTACACACTCAAGGGTTGCAGCCTCAGACTGCCCCTGAGCGACCCGCAGGTAATGGCTTTACGACACCCAAGGCGATTTGCGGATGATCTCGACGAAGTTCATGGGCTTGAAGCTGGGATCGATGTCCACCAGCACGTCGGCGTTAACCGTGCCAAAGGTGGTGTCGGGCCGGTGTTTGAAGCCGTTTGCGAACGCGCAGAGGATGCACTCCTTGAACCCTTCGCCGCGCGGATGCGCATGTACAACGGCTTCGCGCTGTTCGGCAGGGAAAGCCGCGTAGTCGATACCCAGCACGTCCATTTCAACGCCCGCCGTCACCAGCGCCACGTTGGGGCGCAGATGCTGCGGCACGCCCGGCGTGGTGTGCAGCGCGATGGCCAGCCACACTTGTTCGACATCGTCGTCGCTCAGGCCAAAGGGTTTCATGAAGGCTTTGGCCCTGTTGGCACTGTCCACTTCAAAACGCTCCTTGTCGGTGCGATGGCCTTCGACCAGCCCTAGGTCGTGGAACATGGCACCGACGTAAAGCAGTTCCGGATCGTAGGCCAATTGTTTGCGCTGGCCGCTCAAGGCGCCAAACAAAAACACCCGGCGTGAGTGGTTGTAGAGCAGATCGGACTCCACATCGCGGATGTACTCAGTCGTGGCTGTCGCCAAGGCGCTGTCCGGTATGACGATGCCTGCAATGGTCTGACTCATGGCGAACTCCTCGATCAAGCGCCGGGGTGGCGCTGTGGATTTCAGTGTGGGCGCCGAGGAGCATGGCAACAATCGACACGAAGGTGCGATTCGTGCCAATCAGGTTGCAATGCCGGCCATGCCTTTTTGACGGGCTTGCTACATGAGACAAGTGCGGTATTTGATGTAAGCCCCCTCTGACGGCTAACCCTGATGACTCTGAGCGTAGCGTTGATTGTTTTCCCCGGCGTGCAGGCGCTGGATGTGACTGGCCCGCTGGACGTTTTTGCCGAGGCCAATGCTTTTTTGCCGCCACACAAGCACTACCAACTGGAGGTGCTGGGGTTGGAGTCGGGGTTATTGGCGTGCTCGAACGGGTTGTCGATTCAGGCGCATCGCCATTTCACTCAGGCCCGAACAGGTTATGACCTGGTGTTGTGCGCAGGTGGCCCGGCGCTGCCCCACCAGGATTTCGGACCTGATTTTGATCGTTGGTTGCGGGCTATTTGCCGAAAATCCCGGCGATTTGGCTCTATTTGCAACGGCGCCCTGATGCTCGCCCGCGCAGGTTTGCTCAACGGTCGTCACGTGACTACACACTGGAGTGACGTCGCAGAACTGGCGCGCTTGTGCCCAACGGCCAAACTGGAGGCAGATCGCTTGTATGTGCAGGACGACAACTTGTTTACCTCGGCCGGGGTCACGGCGGGGATTGATCTGTCGCTGTATGTACTAAGTCAGGATCACGGCCCGGAGGTGGCGCTGAATGTCGCCAAACGGCTGGTGGTTTTTACCCAGCGTTCGGGTGGGCAATCGCAGTTCAGCCCGTTTTTGACACCCACCACCCACAGCGATTCGCCGGTGGCCGCCGTGCAATATTTTGTACAGACAAACCTGCGCGGCGATCTGACCATCCGCGAACTGGCACAGGTGGCCAACATGAGCCCGCGCAATTTCTCTCGGGTGTTTGCTCGTGACACCGGTATTACACCGGCACAATTTGTAGAAGGCGCGAGGGTGGATGCTGCCCGTGGACTACTGGAAAACCCGGCGCTGGCCCTCAAGACCGTGGCCTACGAATGTGGTTTTCGCGATGCGCACCACCTGCGCAGCGTGTTCATGCGCAGGCTGGGCGTGTCGCCGCAGCAGTTGCGGATGAACTTCGCGGTGATGGTGTAGCAACTTTTCCTGTGCAGGAGCGCGCTTGCTCGCGCCTACAAAGAGCAATGGGTTTAGAAATCGCCCCACAGTTGTTGAGCCACGGCCAACGCCACCACGGGTGCGGTTTCGGTGCGCAGCACGCGCGGTCCGAGGCGCGCCGGCTGAAAGCCCGCCGCTTGGGCTTGATCAATTTCGTGATCGGTCAGGCCGCC
The DNA here is from genome assembly GCF_044762555.1 of Pseudomonas sp. NPDC096917. Lineage (NCBI taxonomy): Bacteria > Pseudomonadati > Pseudomonadota > Gammaproteobacteria > Pseudomonadales > Pseudomonadaceae > Pseudomonas > Pseudomonas sp. NPDC096917. The sequence continues at coordinate 214,184 of NZ_JBIWEO010000002.1, forward strand.
TTCAGGGCCGATCAAAAACGCCAGGCGCGCGGGCTTGGCATGGCTGGCCAACGGCTCGGACACGGGGTGCAGAACCAGCTTGAGGTCGGCCTCGGTGGTTTTGATCCAGTCGCCCAGCAGTACCGGCGGGTGAATCATCGGCACACGTGAACGGCCGCACTGCTCGCAGGCACTGATCGCCACTTGCCGCCAATGCGCCAGACGCTTGTCGGCACGCTCGTCCTTGAGCCGCACTTCGCAGCGCTCGCTCATGATCGGGGTGATTTCTGTGACCCCCAGTTCGGTCGCTTTTTGAATGGCCCAGTCCATGCGCTCACCACGGGACAAGCCCTGGCCCAGATGAATGGCCAACGGCGACTCGACCTGCCCGTCAAAGGCTTGATCGAGCACGACGCGCACACGCTTTTTACCGACTTCCAGCAAACGCCCCAGAAACTCCTGACCCGAGCCGTCGAACACTTGCAGGGCATCGCCCTCGGCCATACGCAGCACGCGGCCAATGTAATGCGCCTGGGCTTCAGGCAATTCATGCTCACCGAGGCTCAAAGGGGCATCGATAAAGAAGCGGGACAATCTCATTTAAGTTCTCTGAAAATTAAATTACTTATGTCGCCGCTGCCGCAGGCTGCGATGGGTTGCGCAGCGCCCCCGTTTTACAAACGAAGGTCCTGTGGCCCTTATCGCAGCCTGCGGCAGCGACTACCAATAAGGCTTAACCCGGATCCCGGAAATCGGGATGAAAGTTCGCCGGCACCGCCACGCTGATGTCGGTGCGGGTGGCGATGTCGATCCCTTCACTGGCAACCTCTGCCAGAAAGTCGATCTGCTCGGGTGTGATCACATAAGGCGGCAAGAAATACACCACACTGCCCAACGGACGCAACAACGCACCGCGCTCCAGTGCGTGCTGAAAGACTTTCAAACCCCGCCGCTCCTGCCACGGATAAGCCGTTTTGCTGGCTTTGTCCTGGACCATTTCAATCGCCAGCACCATACCCGTCTGACGGACTTCCGAGACATGAGGATGATCAGCCAGGTGCGCAGTCGCACTGGCCATGCGCTGGGCCAGGGCTTTGTTGTTGTCGATGACGTTGTCTTCTTCGAAAATATCCAGCGTCGCCAAAGCCGCGGCACACGCCAGCGGATTGCCGGTGTAGCTATGGGAATGGAGGAAGGCCCGCAAGGTCGGGTAGTCATCATAGAACGCGCTGTACACCTCATCGGTGGTCACGCAAGCCGCCAGCGGCAAGTAGCCTCCCGTCAGCGCCTTGGATAAGCAGAGGAAGTCCGGGGTTATACCCGCTTGCTCACAGGCAAACATGGTGCCAGTGCGGCCAAAGCCCACAGCGATTTCGTCGAGGATAAGGTGCACACCATAACGGTCGCAGGCTTCACGCAGCAGTGTGAGGTACACCGGGTGATACATGCGCATGCCGCCCGCGCCCTGCACCAACGGCTCGACGATCACCGCGGCCACCGTGTCATGGTGCTCGGCCAGGGCCTGTTCCATGACCAGGAACATCGTGCGCGAGTGCGCTTCCCAGCTCACACCCTCAGGGCGCAAGTAGCAGTCAGGGCTCGGCACTTTAATCGTGTCGAGCAACAAGGCTTTGTAGGTCTCAGTGAACAACGGCACATCGCCCACTGACATCGCGGCCATGGTTTCGCCGTGGTAGCTGTTGGTAAGGGTCACGAAGCGTTTTTTGTTCGGCTGGCCACGGTTAAGCCAGTAGTGAAAGCTCATCTTCAATGAGACTTCGATACACGATGAGCCGTTGTCGGCATAGAAGCAGCGGGTCAGGCCCGCGGGTGTCATTTTCACCAGACGCTCAGACAGCTCAATCACCGGCTGATGACTGAAACCGGCCAAGATCACGTGCTCCAGTTGATCAACCTGATCCTTGATGCGCTGGTTGATCCGCGGGTTGGCGTGGCCAAACACATTGACCCACCAGGAGCTCACGGCATCCAGGTAGCGCTTACCTTCGAAGTCTTCAAGCCACACGCCTTCACCCCGTTTGATCGGGATCAGCGGTAACTGTTCGTGATCTTTCATTTGGGTGCAGGGGTGCCATAACACGGCAAGGTCGCGCTGCATCCACTGGTTATTCAGGCCCATTTCCACTCTCCTGGCGCTGGCTCCCGGCGTGTGCGGGCAAACAATCGCGCAAGACTATGCAATGCACAGGCTCGTAACAAGTCATTACGTTTACTGTGTGGCCTTAGGCTTTACTTTCAGTGCCGCGCTCGGCATAAAACACCCCACCATAGGGTCTGTTAACGTTTGCTTAATTCTTCCTCCCCAGGCTAAAGATCGTATTTATCGATACCTTGCAGCAAAAAAATGCGCTTTCATTCGATAGGTAAATCATTAGTCTTAGCGTCAATTCCCACAGGATGTTGGCTATGCAGCTGCGTAACTCTTCTTCTCGCTATGGTGCTGTCAGTATTTTTCTGCACTGGTCGGTTGCATTGGCGGTGTTTGGATTGTTTGCATTGGGCTTGTGGATGGTCGGTCTCGACTACTACGACCCTTGGCGCAAAGAAGCCCCTGACCTGCATAAAAGCATTGGCCTTACGTTACTGGCCGTCATGCTGATCCGCGTTGTCTGGCGGTTCATCAGCCCGGCGCCGCCAGCGCTTGAAAGCTATAGTCGTGCAACCCGTATCGGCGCCAAGTTGGGTCACGCGTTTCTGTACCTCAGCTTGTTTGCCCTCATGATTGCGGGATATTTGATCTCAACAGCCGAAGGCGTTGGTATTCCTGTTTTCGGTTTGTTTGAAGTACCGGCACTGATCTCCAGCCTGCCCAATCAGGCTGATGTTGCCGGGGTTGTCCACCTGTGGCTGGCCTGGACCGTGGTGATCTTCGCCGGTTTGCATGGTCTGGCGGCCTTGAAACACCACTTTATCGATCGTGATGTGACCCTGACTCGTATGCTGGGGCGCAAAGCCTGATGCTCAACCTCAATTCAAAAGGAATAGAACGCATGTTGAAAAAGACTCTCGCCGCTTTAGCACTCGGGACTGCACTGCTGACCGCCGGTCAAGCCATGGCTGCTGACTACACCATCGATAAAGAAGGCCAGCACGCCTTCATCGACTGGAAAATCAGCCACTTGGGTTACAGCTTCGTTCACGGCACGTTCAAGGACTGGAAAGGCACTTTCTCGTGGGACTCGGCCAAGCCTGCTGATAGCAAAATTGATATCACGCTGCAAACTGCCAGCTTGTTCTCCAACCACGCTGAACGTGACAAGCACATCGCCAGCAAAGACTTCCTGGACGTGGCCAAATACCCTGAAGCGACCTTCAAGTCGACCAAGGTTGTGCCAACTGGCGACAAGACGGCTGACGTGACCGGCGACCTGACCCTGCACGGCGTCACCAAGCCAGTGACCTTCAAAGCTACATTCAACGGCGAAGGCAAGGATCCTTGGGGCGGCGAACGCGCTGGCTTCAACGCGACCACCACGCTGAGCCTGAACGACTTCGGTATCAAAGGCCCGGGCCCAACCTCCCAGACCCTGGATCTGGACATCTCGCTGGAAGGCGTGAAGGCCAAGTAAAAGCGCTTTCATTCGGCTAAAAAAAACGCCCAGGCTTGCGAGAGCCGGGCGTTTTTTTGTGGGCGCTGCACACACATAAAGCCTTCATACAAAAACGCCCCCGATCTTTCGACCGGGGGCGTTTTTCATGCAGTGCTCACTCAGCGGTTGCGAGTCAACAGCGCAGGCTTCTCGCCACGAGGGCGGTTCGGCAGTTGATCCAGTTGCTCAGGCGTCAGGAAGCGATCGGTTTTCGATTCCTTGTGCATGATCTTCGGCTGGTTCTCACGTGGACCTTTAACCGCAGGCTCTTGACGCGAATCATCACGCGCCGGGCGGTTGTTGTCGCGGCGGGCCTGGCCGTCACGTGGTGCACCGCTACGTGGGCCGCTGCGCTTGGCTGGCGGGGTGCCAGTGCTTGCACCGCTGCCAGTACGCGTGCCATTTTGACGACCGCCCGTACGGGCCGCAGTGCCAGCGCCAGTGCCCGTGCCTTGCGCCGGAGCGCCCGGACGACGGCCACGGCTCTGGTTGTTCTTGTTTTGGTACGGGCTGACGTAATCAGCGCGGTTACCAAAGTTATCCACATCGTCATCGCGGAACTCGTCCGGCGCGCGGTTGGCGTCAGCACGCGGGGTTGGCTGACGCTGTTCGCGGGCAGGCTGGGCTTCACGTGGCTTTTGTTCACGTACAGGGCGCTCGCCGCGTGCAGCGGCTGGCTTCTCTTTGCCCTTGTCCTTGCCTTTGTCCTTACGACCGCCGCCACCGCCATTACCTGGGCCGTCGCCGCGTGGGCCACGTGGCGGGTTGCGCGGGTTACGCACATCCGGACGCTCGCGCACTTCAGGCTTTTCAGCTTCTACGGTACTGGAGTCAAAACCCATCAGGTCGCCATCAGCGATTTTCTGCTTGGTCATGCGCTCGATGCTTTTCAGCAGTTTTTCTTCGTCCGGAGCCACCAGCGAGATCGCCTCGCCCGAACGACCGGCGCGGCCTGTACGGCCGATACGGTGAACGTAGTCTTCATCGACGTTTGGCAGTTCGAAGTTGACCACGTGCGGCAACTGGTCGATGTCCAGACCACGCGCAGCAATATCGGTCGCTACCAGAATGCGCACAGAACCGGCTTTAAAGTCGGCCAGGGCTTTGGTACGGGCGTTTTGGCTCTTGTTACCGTGGATGGCCACAGCGCTGAGGCCGTGTTTGTCCAGGTATTCAGCCAGACGGTTGGCGCCGTGCTTGGTACGCGTGAAGACGAGTACCTGCTCCCATGCACCTGCGGTGATCAAGTGAGCCAGCAAGGCACGCTTGTGGGTGGCCGGCAGGCGGAATACGCGTTGTTCGATACGCTCAACCGTGGTGTTCGGTGGCGTGACTTCAATGCGTTCCGGGTTGCGCAGCAGCTTGCCGGCCAGGTCGGTGATGTCCTTGGAGAACGTCGCCGAGAACAGCAGGTTTTGACGCTTGGCAGGCAGACGCGCGAGAACTTTTTTCACGTCGTGGACGAAGCCCATGTCGAGCATCCGGTCAGCTTCATCAAGCACCAGGATTTCAACGTGAGACAGGTCAACACTGCCTTGGCCGCACAGGTCGAGCAGACGACCCGGGCAGGCAACCAGTACGTCAACACCGCGGGACATGGCTTGAACCTGTGGGTTCATGCCGACGCCGCCGAAGATGCAGGCACTGACGAACTTCAAGTCGCGGGCATAGAGCTTGAAGCTCTCGTGCACTTGAGCGGCGAGTTCGCGAGTAGGGGTCAGGACCAGTACGCGGGGTTGGCGCGGACCGTGACGCTGGGATTTGTCCGGGTGGCCATTGGGAAACAGCTTTTCCAGAATCGGAAGAGCGAAACCACCGGTTTTACCAGTACCTGTCTGAGCCGCAACCATCAAATCGCGACCTTGCAACACGGCGGGAATGGCCCGCTGTTGCACCGGAGTAGGCTCGGTATAGCCCGCAGCTTCAATGGCGCGGACTAAAGCCTCGGAGAGACCGAGGGAAGCAAAGGACATGAGTAATCCTGTTTTAGTTAGGGCTTGGCCCAAAGGGATAGTCTTGCCTGGCGTGAATGGCGTTTAAGGTGACGCAATCCCGTCCGGTCCTGCTCCAGTCCTGAAGGCCCACTCACACCGCTCGCGCTGGCCGTAAGCTGCGCCGTAACGGGGTGGAATGCCTTGTACAAGGACGAGCGGCCGGGCGTAAGCCTGGCGGAAAGCCCGGAGTATAACAGAGCAATCACGGCGCGCCGATTTCATGCTGCTCAACGGTTTTGTTGAACGATACGCCACAAAACCTGTAGTCGCTGCCGCAGGCTGCGATAAGGCCCGAAGCCCCCTCGTTTTGCAGCAACCAGCGGGCCCGCCGCAACCCATCGCAGCCTGCGGCAGCGACTACACCGTTTTACTGCGCCAGCTTCAGGTTGTTCCAGATCGCCAGGCTCGGCTCAGCCTGGTTCAGGGTGTAGAAGTGCAGTCCAGGCGCGCCACCATCGAGCAAACGCTCGCACATTTCGCTGATGACGTGCTCACCAAAGGCCTGAATGCTCTGCACATCGTCGCCGTAGGCTTCCAGCTGCTTGCGAATCCAGCGAGGGATTTCTGCACCACAGGCATCAGAAAAACGCGCCAGCTTGCTGTAGTTGGTGATTGGCATGATGCCCGGTACGACAGGAATCGTGACGCCCGCCGCCTGCACACGCTCGACAAAACGGAAGTAGCTGTCGGCGTTGAAGAAGTATTGGGTGATTGCACTGTCGGCGCCCGCATGAGCTTTGCGCACGAAGTTGGTAAGGTCGTCTTCGAAATTGCGCGCTTGTGGGTGCATTTCCGGGTACGCCGCCACTTCGATGTGGAAGTGATCGCCCGTTTCTTCACGAATGAAGCTCACCAGGTCATTGGCATAACGCAATTCGCCACTGGCCATGCCCATGCCCGAAGGCAGGTCGCCACGCAGCGCGACAATACGCTTGATACCCGCCGCCTTGTACTGGGCCAACAGACCACGCAAATCGTCCTTGCTGTCACCCACGCACGACAAATGCGGGGCCGCAGGTACTTTTACTTCGCTCTCCAGTTGCAGCACGGTGTTGATCGTGCGGTCACGGGTCGAGCCACCGGCACCGTAGGTGCAGGAGAAAAAATCCGGGTTGAAGGTCGCCAGGTGGCGAGCCGTGTTCATCAGTTTTTCATGCCCAGCATCGGTCTTGGTCGGAAAGAACTCGAAGCTGAAACGACGGTCTTGAGACATGGTCATATCCTTGGCAATACGAAAGCCGGACGCGAACCCGCCCCCCACAGGGAGAGCGGGCGGTCTGATCTAAATCAGTAGCGGTATGCGTCTGGCTTGAACGGGCCTTCGACGGTGACGCCGATGTAGTCAGCCTGTTGCTGGGTCAGTTGCGTAACCACGCCACCGAAGCCGCGAACCATTTCCAGGGCCACTTCTTCGTCCAGTTTCTTTGGCAGAACTTCTACGGTCAGACGCTCAGCTTGCAGCTCGGCTGGCAGGTCAGCGTATTTCTGCGCGAACAGGAAGATCTGCGCCAGTACCTGGTTGGCAAACGAGCCGTCCATGATGCGGCTTGGATGACCTGTAGCGTTGCCCAGGTTAACCAGACGGCCTTCGGCCAGCAGGATCAGATAATCGTCGTTCTGTGGATCGAATTCGCCCAGGCCAGTACGGTGAACCTTGTGTACCTGTGGCTTCACTTCTTCCCATGCCCAGTTTTGGCGCATGAAAGCGGTGTCGATTTCGTTGTCGAAGTGACCGATGTTGCACACTACGGCGCGTTTTTTCAGCGCTGCCAGCATGTTTTTGTCGCACACGTTGACGTTACCGGTGGTGGTCACGATCAGGTCGATCTTGCCCAGCAGTGCAGCGTCGATGCTGGCAGCCGTGCCGTCGTTCTGGCCGTTGATGAACGGCGAAACCACTTCAAAGCCGTCCATGCATGCTTGCATGGCGCAGATTGGGTCAATTTCGGAAACCTTGACGATCATGCCTTCCTGACGCAGCGATTGAGCCGAGCCCTTGCCCACGTCACCGTAACCAATCACCAGCGCTTGCTTGCCGGACAGCAGGTGGTCAGTACCACGCTTGATCGCATCGTTCAGGCTGTGACGGCAGCCGTACTTGTTGTCGTTTTTGCTTTTAGTGACCGAGTCGTTCACGTTGATCGCCGGGATCATCAGCTCGCCTTTGGCCAGCATGTCCAGCAGGCGGTGTACACCCGTGGTGGTTTCTTCGGTCACGCCGTGGATCTTTTTCAGCATGGCCGGGTATTTCTTGTGCAGCAGCTCGGTCAGGTCGCCGCCGTCGTCGAGGATCATGTTGGCGTCCCAAGGCTGGCCATCTTTGAGGATGGTTTGCTCAAGGCACCACTCGTACTCTTCTTCGGTCTCGCCTTTCCAGGCAAAAACCGGGATGCCGGCAGCAGCGATCGCGGCAGCAGCCTGATCCTGAGTCGAGAAGATGTTGCACGACGACCAACGCACTTCGGCACCCAGGGCAACCAGGGTTTCGATCAGAACGGCCGTCTGGATAGTCATGTGAATGCAGCCCAGAATCTTCGCGCCCTTGAGCGGTTGTTCTGCGGCATACCGACGACGCAGACCCATCAGGGCCGGCATTTCGGATTCAGCGATGAAGGTTTCGCGACGGCCCCATTGGGCGAGGGACATATCAGCGACTTTATAGTCGGTAAAACCTGCAGGCGTGTTTACAGCGCTCATTAAGAGCCTCCATTCGTTTAAATCGCGAATGGGCGCCGTTGTGCGTTTAGTGCCTGCCCAGGGAGCCCTGAACAAACAACGCCCCATCCGAGCCTGACAGGTTAAACCTGCTGCAGCGCCCCTCGGACAGGTGGCGGGAAAACGGTACCGGGAAATAATGACCGTTTTTAAAGCGAGGGAGATTATAGCCATCCGCAACGATGTTCCCAAGGTTTTATCCAAGGCTTTTTCATTTGCCTAATCGAAACCATAGACCAAGGTTAATAGAGCTTAGCGCTGGGGTCTGACATCATGGCCCGCATCTTAGGCAAGACGGTCAGGAGCGATTATGAATTTTCACACCCGCAAATGGGTTAAACCCGAAGACCTAAACCCCAACGGCACCTTGTTCGGTGGCAGCCTGCTGCGCTGGATCGACGAAGAAGCCGCGATTTACGCCATTGTTCAGTTGAGCAACCAGCGCGTGGTCACCAAGTACATCTCCGAGATCAACTTTGTCAGCGCCTCGCGCCAGGGCGACATCATCGAACTGGGCATCACCGCCACCGAATTTGGCCGCACCTCGATCACCCTGACCTGCGAAGTGCGCAATAAAATCACCCGTAAAAGCATCCTGACGGTCGACAAAATGGTCTTCGTCAACCTCGGGGAAGACGGTCTGCCCGCACCACACGGGCGCACCGAGATCAAATACGTCAAAGACCAGTTCGACGATGAAAAGAAGGACTGATTGCCTTTGACCTTATAGCCGCTGACGCAGGCTGCAAGAAGGGCCGCAAGCCCTTCAACCGGGGGATCGCTGCGCAGTCCCTCCCAGCCCTCGGCAGCGGCTGGAGGTTTTGAGTGAACAGCCTGCCGCCGTGCGTGTCGTACGCTTACACACGCCAACGGTCATGAAACCCCATGAGCACTCAAAACAGCGGAAAAACCCCCAATCTGTCGGCGGAAGAAGAGCACGACGTCACCAAAAACCAGCCTCCACGGGCAGCTGTGCTGCACGAAATTATTCGCTTTCAGGGCGACCAGGAGTTGGAGCGAAGTATTGCTGCGCTCTTCTGGTCGGCACTCGCCGCCGGGCTGACCATGGGCCTGTCACTCATGGCCATGGGGTTACTCAACTCGCGGCTGCCCAGCGGCGAAGGCTTTAAGGTCATCGCCAGTTTTGGTTACTGCGCGGGTTTTCTGGCGGTCATCCTCGCTCGCCAGCAACTGTTCACTGAAAACACCCTGACGGCCGTTTTGCCCATCATGAGCAAACCGACACTGAACAACTTCGGGCGGTTACTTCGTCTGTGGGCGGTAGTGCTGGTGGGTAACTTGGTCGGCACCTTGCTGGTGGCCTACGTGATGTTGCACTTGCCGATTTTTGACACGCAGACCGACACGGCCTTCCTTGAGATTGGGCGCAAGGTGATGGAAAACGACGCCAGTCAGATGTTCTCCAAGGGCATTATCTCGGGCTGGATGATTGCAACCATGGTGTGGATGATCCCCTCCATGGAGAGCGCAAAGATGTGGATCATCATCCTCATCACCTACCTGATGGCATTGGGTGACTTCACTCACATCGTGGTGGGTACGGCCGAAGTTTCCTACCTGGTATTTGCTGGCGAACTGCCATGGAAAGACTTCTGGTTAATCTTTGCCGGCCCGACCCTGGCGGGCAATATCATCGGCGGCAGCTTTATCTTCGCCCTGATCAGCCATGCGCAGATCCGCAGCGACAACAAAAAACCCAAACAACAGTCTCAGCATTAAGCACCACACCTGTAGGCGCGAGCTTGCCTATGGTCTGTTCCCGTTTCATTGCAGCCGCGACGAAACGGGAACAGACTCTGGCGATCTTTAGATATTTAAGAGCCAACGATCGCCCCTACAGCCGTCTAAATCACGTAATGCGCGATGGCCACAAAGTGCAGCAGGCTGCCAGCGATCACGAACAAATGCCAAATGCCGTGGGCATGGCGCAGACGATGATCAAGGGCAAAAAAGATAATCCCCACGGTGTACATGACCCCACCTGTGGCCAGCCAGATAAAACCGGCGGTGCCTAGCGCTGCCAGCAGCGGCTTGACCGCCACCAGCACAATCCAGCCCATGACCGCGTAAATCACAATCGACAGAATGCGTGCTTCGGAACGCGGCTTGATCTCTTGCAGCATGCCAATCACCGCCATGCCCCACACAATCCCGAACAAAGACCAGCCCCACGGCCCGTGCAGCGTGACAAGACAAAACGGGGTGTAACTGCCGGCGATCAACAGGTAAATCGACAGGTGATCAAACTTTTGCATGATCACTTTCGACCGTCCGCGCACGCTGTGGTAAACGGTCGACACGCTGTACAGCAGCACCAGCGTCACACCATAAATAGCCACACTGACAATCTTTTGCGGGCTGCCGTCCAGGCACGCCATGACCAACAACCAAATACTGCCTACCGCAGCTGCCACAGCCCCCAGCAAGTGAGTCCAGGCGTTGAGTTTTTCCCCGTGATACATGTGCAACATCCTCAATAACCGACAGTGCGAGTGTGTCACCTTGTTACAAGATAAGGGTCAAGCCTGCGACCTTAAAGGGCAATGCGGCGATCGTCGAGGCCGATGTATTTATATCGCTAGGCTGTTCACTTAAACGAAAGGGTCACAGCGTCGGCTGAGCAGCCTGATGGGCTTATGAGAGAACCAAGCCCCTCATGAGACGTGTCCAGTCAATGTAAGAACAGACTTCACCCCTCCCCCAACACCAACCTTTCCAACCCCGGCAAATCCGGAATCTTCGCCACGTAATCCCCCACTTGCACCGCCGCACGCTCCAGCGGATTCAGCGGTACGTCGACAAAGTTCAGTTGGCTGTCGAGTCGGTAGGAGCGTGGGATGCCCTGTACCACCAGCCCTATGAATTTAAGGCGCGGGTCGCCGCTCAGGGTGTTGAGGATGACGATGCGGGCGCGCTCGCCAATGACTAACGGGCTACCGCAGGCAGCTTCGAAGCTGATCAGCGGCAGTTCGCGGTCGCGCCAAGTGATTTGTCGCAGGTGCCAGGGTGGCGAGTCGCTACTGGGTTCGCCGCGCTGCCAGTCGATGAGTTCCGCGATCGCAACGTTGGGCAGTAACAGGTAGCGATCTGCCAGCGGCAGCAACAAGCAGGTCAGGCTGCCCACGCGGTGGTCAAGCATTCAGGTTGCTCCAGTAGGCGATGCGCTCCAGCAATACCGACTCTTGATACGGTTTGCTCAGGTAGTCGTTGACGCCGATGGCCATCGCGCGGTTTTGGTGCTTTTGGCCGGAACGCGAGGTGATCATGATGATCGGCAGATCTTTGAGGTACGGGTCGTTGCGCACGCGAGTGGCGACTTCAAAGCCGTCCATGCGCGGCATTTCGATGTCGAGCAGCATCAGGTCCGGGGTGTGCTCATCGAGCACGCTCATCGCGTCGACCCCGTCCTTGGCGGTAATCACGTTCATACCGTTACGTTCGAGCAAGCGGCTGGTGACTTTGCGCACGGTGACCGAGTCATCGACCACCAGCACCAACAAAGGACGCACCGCCGGAGTGAATTCCAGCAGGCCGTTGGCGTCCCGGTTCGCCCGCTGCAAGGGCTGACGCGCTTGGTACGCGCGGATATAGGCCAGCAAGTCGAGGATCAAGACCACTCGGCCATCGCCCAGGATGGTAGCGCCCGTCACGCCTTGTACCCCGGTAAATTGCGGGCCGAGGCTTTTGACCACGATCTCCCGCGAGCCCGCCAACGCGTCAACCTGTAGCGCCACGTACTGGTCCTGACAATGCACCAGCAACACCGGCAATGATTGGTTTTGCCCAACCAATTTGGGCTTGCCCACGGTTTGCAGCAGTTCGCCCAGGTAAAACAGATCGTAGTCCTGGCCACCGTAGTGGTACATGTGCGGGTCTAGCTGGTAGTAGTCTTCCAGCTCGTGAGGCATAACCCGCACGATGCCTTCGACGGTGTCCAGTGCAATGGCGTACTGCTCGTCCGCGCACTGCACCATCAAGGCGCGATTGAGCGAAACACTGAACGGCAGGCGAATTTGAAAATGCACACCCTGCCCCGGCACCGAGTCGATGGTCATGCTGCCGCCCAGTTGGCGCACTTCTTCATGCACCACGTCCATGCCGACGCCGCGCCCAGAAATCTGGGTGATTTTTTCAGCCGTCGAAAACCCGGGCTGCAAGATGAACTGCAACACGTCGCGGTCGCTGATGGTTGCGTGCGGGTCCAATAAGCCACGCAAGATGGCTTTGCGCCGCACCGCTTCGAGCGGCACGCCGGCACCATCGTCACGGATGTCGAACACCACATCGCCGCCTTCGTTAGACAGCTCAAGGGAGATCCGTCCCTGCTCGGGTTTGCCGCCGGCATGACGGATGGCTGCTGACTCAAGGCCGTGGTCCACAGCGTTACGCAGCATGTGTTCAAGCGGGGCGACCATGCGCTCCAGGACGTTACGGTCGATCTCGGCTTCGGCATTGATGACGCTGAATTCGACCTGCTTGCCCAGCTCACTCGCCACTTGTCGCACCACGCGCTTGAGGCGTGGAAGCACTCGCTCGAACGGCACCATGCGGGTGCCCATCAGGCTTTCTTGCAGCTGGGTATTAACCCGCGCCTGTTTTTTCAACAGGCTGTAGGCGTCCTGATTGCGCGCCGCCAGCGTGGCCTTGAGGTCGAGCAGGTCGGAGGCGGATTCGAAGAGCGCGCGCGACAGTTGTTGCAGCTGCGAATGACGGTCCATTTCCAGCGGATCAAACTCATCGTAAGCCGCGCCATCGACTTCAGTGTATTGGCGACTGTGAATGCGGCTCTGGGTTTCGGTGTCGAGCCGACGCAGTTGATCGTGCATGCGCTCAAGCGTGGTCTGCATTTCGTTGAGGGCGGTTTTGCCGTCGTTGACCTGTTGTTCAAGACGCCCACGAATGATCGAATTTTCACCCGCGAGGTTGACCATTTCTTCCAGCAATTCAGCCGGCACTTTGAGGGTGTCCAAGCCGGTCCGCTCAGCCTCGGGCACCGGCTCCGGTTTGCTCGGCGCTGGCGGCGAAACGGCTTGCCGAGTGCTGCGCTCAACCTTGCGAATGTGCTCGATCAGTACCTGCGGCGAAGGCACTGGCTGGCCACTGCGCAAGGCATCGAGCATTTGCGCCAGCTGATCATGGCTGCGCTGCAACAAGGTAAACAGCTCGGCACCCGCCGTCAGAAAACCGAGGGAAATATCTTCAACAAGGGTTTCCAGCTCGTGGGCAAAATCACCAATGGCGGAAATTTCGACCATGCGCGCCCCCCCTTTGAGGGTGTGCAGGTCGCGCAGCAGGTTTTCGACTTCCAGATGGTTTTGCGGCTCGCCCTGCCAGCGCAACAGCGCCGCCCCAGAGCTTTCGAGGATGTCGAAGGCCTCTTCCAGAAAGATGTCCAGCAACTCCGGGTCGGTAACGCTTTGCTCGACCGCAGGCGCCCCTTCAGGCTCGACGCCGTTCGGCTCGGCTGACGGCGTGTTGTAAAGCCTGAAGCCGCGAATGGCCTCGATCAATTCGGCAGTGTCACTCAAGGGCTGCTGGTGTTGCAGCTGTTCGAGCAGGACCACCAGTTGCGCGTGGCTGAGTTCCAGCAGGCGGGACAACGTCGGGCTTTCGCTCAGGCGTCGATCCAGCAGCCCTTCGTAGAGATGCTCCAGTTCATGGGCCAAGTCGCCAATCGGCACGATACCGGCCATGCGCGCGCCACCCTTGAGGGTATGCAAGTCCCGCTGCAACGAGGACAGCGGCGCCAGATTGTCGGGCTCCTTGAGCCAGCGCTGCAACGCCTGGCCCGCGCTGTCGAGAATATCCACCGCTTCTTCAATGAAAATGGTGACGATCTCGTCGTCCATCTCCTTGCTCTCTTCAGCCCCCAATTGCGCCGTGGCAGCGCCCAGCTCAGTGATGCCCAGCGTCTGTTGGCCGTCTCGACGAATCAAGCCTGTAGCGTCGGGCGCCAGGCCTTCATGCAGCAGTGCACGCAAGGCGGCAATACGTTGGGGTTGCGGGGTAATCTCTTGCCCGGCCGCCAACTGGTCGAGCATGTTGATCAGTGCTTCATGGGCCTCATCTGCCTCATGAAAGAACCGTTCGCTCACCACCAGACTGCTTTCTTCAACGGCGCCGTACACGTCAAGCAAGGCTTCGCACAGCGCGTCGATGGGCTGTAGATCCAGCAAAAACGCCGATTCGCCCAACGTGGTCAACTGGTCCAGAAGGGTGTCGAGCCCGTCGCGCTCATGCGGGTTCTGTCGCCAGTGACGCAGCAGGTCTTCGGCATCAAACAGAATGTCCATGCTCTGCGCCAGAAACTCGGCGATGCGTTGTGGGTCACGCGCGGTCGTCAACGCGCCTGCAGGTGCATTCAAAACACTTTGCAAGCGCCGGGAAACGCAGTGTTCAGTCCGTTTGATCAAGTCTCGGGCACCGCGAATCTCGCTCAGCGGATCGACATCGAGCTGTTTGAGGCCGCGATGCAGCAAACTGTCGGCCTCCAGTAACAATTGGACTTCATCGGTGTCCAGCGCAAGATTATGGGCCTTGTACTCACGCACCAGATAATCCAGCGGCGCTGCCAGCTCGGCCATTCTGAGCACGCCCGCCATGTGTGCACTGCCTTTGAGGGTGTGCATGGCGAGTTGCAAATCGTCAGTGGCGTACAGCGGAAGCTGCTCGCTGGCCCGATCAAGAAAGTGGTTCAGGCTGTCGAGGTGGGTTTGCGCTTCGTGGCGGAAAATATCCAGCAACTGCGAGTCGAAGCCGGGAGTTTGCTGTTCGATCAAAAGCGGCAGCGGTTCGCCTCTGGACAGAATGTGCGCACGTGCGGCCAGTTGGTCGACGTCTTCGTGCTGACGCTGGTTCCCTTCGGCGAATTCCTGAATCAATTGCGCCAGCTTCACCAGCACCTCATCCAGCAACTCATAAATCGCCGGCGTCGGGGCCACTTTGTGCTCGATCACGCGGTTGAGCAGGTTTTCAACAGCCCACGCCAGCTCGCCCAGCACCAGCGCACGGACCATGCGCCCGCTGCCTTTGAGAGTGTGAAAGGAGCGCCGCAGAATGGCCAGCGCAGCACTGTCGGCCGGGTTGGCAACCCACTGCGGCAAGGCATCATGCAGGGCGATCAGAACTTCGTCGGCCTCTTCCAGAAAGACCTCCAGCAACTCCTCATCGATTGGCTCTTCGTCCGCAGGCGGCGGCAACAGGCTACTGGGGATGTTTTGCGCCGGCGGGTTGACCTCCGACAGCGGGCCGGCCAGCACATCGGCCAGGCTTTGCATCACCTGAGGATCATCCAGGGTCTGCAAGTCATGCATGACCATGACTTCATTGGGGCTGAGCCGGTCATTAAGCAACGGTACATTGTGCTCGACGGGCGCATAACCCAGCTCCACCAAGCTTTTTTCAGCCCGTACCAGCACCTTTTCACCCGCTGCACCGGGGTCCAGCGCGAGTCGCTCCAGATAGTATTCGATGCTGATCAACGCATCCGCTAAATGGTCCAACTGCTCGGTGCGCGGCAACGGGTCGCCCAATAGGTGTTCTACGACAAAGTCGTGGCAGCCTTGCAACAAACTGGCGGCGCGGCTCAGGGGGATCATGGCCAGCGCGCCACGAATTTGGGTCAACAGGTCGGGCAGCGCTTGCAGGTGCTGGAGTTCATGGTTGTCAGCCAGATAATCGGCGATCAGGTCTTTGACATCTTCCAGTCCGATGCGCGCTTCTTTGATCACCAGTTGGTGGATCTGCATCAGATCGGTGGTGGGCAGGCGACTCTCTTCTCGGGACGAAGGCTCGACACTGCCGACCATCCCGGCCAACGTGGACTCGACGTACAGCAGGGCCGCAGCCACGTCCATCAAGACTGCGTCTGTCGGCTCTCGCTGCCCTTGGGCGATGCCTTGCACCACAGCCAGTTGATCGATGATGACCTTGCGCGGCTGCCCAAACCCAAGCACCGCCAGCGTGTCGGCGATCTGCCGCAACGGCGCCATCAGACTGCTCAACTCCGACACATGCAGCCGGTCGCTGCGCACAAACAGGTCGAGGCGTTCCTTGACCCGCACCAGCTCTTCGCACAAAGCCGCCACCACCGAACGCATGGCGTCGCGGTCAGGGCCAGCCAGTCGCGCACGCTCCTCATCAACCATGGCCGCATCAGGCATGGCTTCGTCCAGCTCATAGCGGTTTTTCAGCGCGAGCATTTTGGTGGTCGGCTGTTCAGCTTTTGCGATGTAAAACAGCAGGCTGGTGAGCACGTCGTCGGGAGCAGGCTGATTAACGCCGTCGATGCCTTGCTCCAGCAGGCGCTTGAGTTCTTTGTCCGACTCACCCAGCAGGCTGCGCAAGGCCGGACTATTGGCTACGCGCCCCCGCAGCATGCCGTCGACCAGCGCTGAGGCGACTTTCCACAAGGCATTGAGCGGTGCGCCCTGACACAGGTTTTCAAGCTGGCCAAACACTTCAGCCAACCGCTCCAGGTTGGCACGCATGTCTTCTTCGCGCAGCAAGCCCTGGAGAGCGTCATGCAAGGCGTGACGCAAAGCCAGTATCTGGTGCGGCCACTCGCTCGGGCGCAAGTGAGCCAGTGCGGCCTGATCCAGCTCAGGCAGCGTGTGCAAGTCGGGGCTGAACAAGCTGGTTTCAGAGAGCAGGGCCTCGCCACGGGCGGTGCGCAGATCGTTGAGCAATGGCAACACCACCAACGGCCAATCGCGTCGGGCGCTGTGCACACGATCAAGGTACAGCGGCAATTGGCTGAACGCTTGCTGCAACAACCGCAGGGCCTCGTCGAGCTGGTTGACCCGACCCTGTTGCAGGGCGACCACCAATTGTTCCATCTCTTCGGCCAGCAAGGCAGCCCCGTAAAACTCCACCATCAGCAAACTGCCATGCACCTGATGAATGCATTCCAGGCACTGCGCCAGCGCTTGAGCGGCGGGTTGTCGAGCGTAGCCTTCCAGCGCCACGCGAGCCTGTTTCAAGGTGTCGGCAATCTCGTCTTTAACCCACTCAAGGGCTACATAGTCGTGCCGGTCAACCATAACGACTCCAGTCTGAATTGCGCCGCACTACTGTGGCTCATGGGGTTTGGGCGAAGCTGGCAACGTGAAACCGGACACCGAGCGCCGCAGCTGCCTGGCCATTTTTGCCAGGTTGCCAATGCTGTCAGCGGTCGCGGTCGAGCCGGACGAGGTCTGGTTGGTGATTTGCTGAATCACGTTCATGGTCAGGGAAATTTGTGACGCGGAGGTGGCTTGTTCTTGCGCAGCATTGGAAATGCTCTGGATCAAGTCAGCAAGGTTTTGCGACACACCTTCGATTTCCTCCAGTGCCACGCCGGCATCGTGCGCCAAACGCGCTCCGCGCACCACTTCGGTGGTGGTTTGTTCCATGGAGATCACGGCTTCGTTGGTGTCGGCCTGAATCGCCCGCACCAGGGTCTCGATTTGCCGCGTCGCCGCTGACGAACGCTCGGCCAGGCGCTGCACCTCGTCTGCCACCACGGCAAAGCCGCGCCCGGCGTCCCCTGCCATCGAAGCCTGAATGGCTGCGTTCAGAGCCAAAATGTTAGTTTGATCAGCAATGTCGTCAATCAGGCTGACAATGTCGCCGATTTCCTGAGAAGACTCACCCAAACGCTTGATCCGCTTGGCGGTGTCCTGAATCTGGTCACGAATGTTGTCCATGCCGTGGATGGTGTTGTGCACCACTTCATTGCCTTTGTTGGCAATCGCCACTGAACGCTCCGCCACCGCCGACGACTCGGAAGCATTGGCCGAGACCTGATCAATCGACTGGGCCATTTGCCGAACCGCCCCCGACGCCTCGGCGATCTGCTGGGCCTGATGCTCTGATGCATCGGCCAGTTGCATGGCAGTGGCCTGGGTTTCCTGCACGGCGGCTGCCACCTGGCCCGCTGTCAGGTTGATGGTGGCCACCAATTCGCGCAGCTGGTCGATGGAGTAGTTAATGGAGTCGGCAATCGCTCCAGTGAAGTCTTCGGTGACCGACGCGGTCACGGTCAGATCACCGTCTGCCAAGTCTTCGATTTCGTCCAGCAAGCGCATGATCGCGTTTTGATTTCGTTCGTTCTTTTCAGCGGTTTCGCGCAGTTGACGATTGGTCTCGCGCACCATCACCAGCCCGATGAGGATGATCGACATCAGCGCCAGCAGACCCAGAACATAGCCGCCAATAATGTCCAGCGAACGCCCGCTGGCCAGATTTTCGAACCCGTTGGCCAGCGTTGACGCTTCGTCGAGCATGGTTTGCGACAGGCTGAAAATGGTATTGGCAGCCTTTCGCACGTGAAACAACTGAGGCGAAGTTTCGAGGATTTCGTCCACCGAGCCCGACACAAACTGGAACAGCTCCGAGATTTCCAGCAACCGGGCGCGGGCGTCCTTGTCTTCAACCCGGGTAATTCTGAGCCCGTCATTGCCTTCGAGCATGCCGTTGAGCACTTGCCCAAAACGGTTGGCATCACGGCCAAAGGCATCAGCCGCCTGGGCAGCGCTCTCGTCACCGGTCAGCACCGTGTTGACTGCGCCTAAAATGCGCTCAGCGAGCAAGGACTGACGCTGGGCCAGGGCGACCTGGCCGGCCGGGGCTGCGCGCTGCAACAGAATTTCGACGACCTTTTCGTACTCGACCTGCAACTGCGGCACGGTCTCGGCCAGAGTGGCTGCCACCTGATGCAACGACAATACCGTCTGCTCACTGGCCAGAATCGCGTTGGTGCTTTGCAGCAACGGCTCCCAGTCGCGCTGGACGGCCTGCATTTCCTTGTGCACTGTCGGTGGCGCAGGCGGCAGGCCGGTGGACGGATCACCCTTTTGCAAGTAATCCCAACGTTGGCTGAAGTCATTGCGCGCATCGCTGAGCAACTTGAACGCGGCGGCTTTACCGGCGGCGGCTTCAGTGGCGTTTTTGGCGATACGCTGCGACAACACGCGCAACTCACCAGCGTGGCTGATGTATTGCTTGTCGTAGTTGGACTGAGTGTTGAGATAAGCAAAGTTGGCGAACAACAGCATGATGAACACGATCAGGGCAATAAAAAGCGCGATGATCTGCGAACGACTGCGCGACCCTTCCATTGGTTTAGCGGTATTGGCTGTGCTCATCGATCAGGCCCTGGCATCCCGTGTTAAAGCTGAAGGTAAAACGCGCGCCCTACTCACACCGCCACAGCCCAAAACTGCGGTGCCTTGGCCAGCGCGAACGGGCTGAAAATCCACCATGCGGGCTGGCCGGCGAAATGTCCCTGAATATAGGGGGCAAACGAAAGGCCGGGTAAGGCCTGTACATCGGTGTCTAGCTCAGCCTGGGAAAAGTGCTGCATGCCCAGCACTTCATCCACTTGCAAGCCGACAAATACGTCTTTGTATGCCAGCACCAGCACTCGGCGCTGTTTGCGCAGGGGCGACAACTCAATCGCGAAAAAGCCGCACAGGTCCATAATCGGCAACAGTTGCCCCCGCAGATTAGCCACCCCTTTAACCCAAGGTTTTACACCAGGCAGCAAGGTAAAACGCGGCTCGTGGAGGATCTCGGCGATTTCACCCAGGGGCGCCACAAAGCGGTGCTCCCCCATGCGAAAGCCAATGCCACTCCAGCCCTGGGCCTCGGCCTGCGCTTGCACAGGCACCACACCCGCTGCCAGCGAGCGACAGCGCTGGTCTATCTCAAGCAGCAGTTCGAAGGCTGTCAGAGAGTCAGGCATCAGAAGGCCGTCACTTGTTCTGGTTTCCGCCCAACACCGAGTTCACCGTCTTGATCAGCATCTCCTCATCGAGCGGCTTGGTGATGTAGTCTCTGGCCCCTTGGCGCGTCCCCCAAACCTTATCGGTTTCCTGATCTTTGGTGGTGACGATAATCACCGGGATATGGGTGGTTTCAGCGTCTTTGGTCAACTGGCGCGTGGCCTGAAAACCATTGAGGCCCGGCATCACGATGTCCATCATGACCAGGTCGGGCTTTTCCTGCCGCGCCAGCGCCACGCCATCTGCGCCGTTTTCAGCCTTGAGCACTTCATGACCGTGCTTTTCGAGCATGCTGGTCAGTTTGTACATTTCAGTCGGCGAGTCATCGACGATCAGAATGCGAGCCATGGTGTTCCCCATTTATAAGGTAATCGGCCGACTGGCCGGCGTCATTGAGCGTTCGGGACGACGTTGAAACCCGGCACATGGGCTTTGATTGCACTCAGCAGTTCATCTCGACTGAAAGGCTTGGTCAAAAATTGATCAGATCCGACAATCCGCCCTTTGGCCTTGTCAAACAACCCATCCTTGGACGACAACATAATCACCGGCGTGTTTTTAAACGCCCGGTTGTTCTTGATCAGTGCGCACGTCTGATAGCCATCCAGGCGCGGCATCATGATATCGACAAAGATGATATGCGGATGATGGTCGACAATCTTGGCCAGGGCATCAAAACCGTCGATCGCCGTAATGACCTCACAGCCCACGTTTTTCAGCAACGTTTCAGCGGTGCGGCGAATGGTCTTTGAATCGTCGATCACCATCACCTTTAAGGCGCTGGAATGCTTATCCATATGTGCTCTACCATCGCCACGGCGACCCGTTTTGTTACAACTGTGCGGCTAATAGCCTTTACTCCTTGAGGGGCAAGGGCTGCAAGCGCTGTGCGAGTCTTTTTAGCACAGACACGACCTGCAATACACACCTCTGCGTGTTGGCTTAAAACCAACATGGGAGCTGCCGCAAGCGGCAATCTTTTGATTTACCAACGTCAAAAGATCGCAGCCTGCGGCAGCTCCCACGGGGTTGCTGGCCTGTTATCAACGCTATGTCACTTGACCAAGACCACACTCAGCGCCACTCTGGCGCCACTTTTATACGCCTTTTGCCCACCATTTTATTTAAGGAATTTGCCATGAGCGTTCGAGTCGGGATTGTCATGGACCCCATTGCGGGCATCTCCTATAAAAAGGACAGCTCGCTGGCCATGCTGCTGGCCGCACAAGACCGCGGTTGGACGCTGTTCTATATGGAGCAGCAAGACCTTTACCTGAGCGAAGGCAAGGCCCGTGCACGGATGAAGCCGCTCAAAGTGTTCGCCAACCCCGAGAAGTGGTTTGAGCTGGACGCCGAGACCGACACCGCCCTGAGCGATCTGGATGTGATCCTGATGCGCAAGGATCCGCCCTTCGACATGGAGTTTGTGTACTCCACCTATTTGCTGGAGCAAGCCGAGCGCGACGGCGTTCTGATTGTCAACAAACCGCAGAGCCTGCGTGACTGCAACGAAAAACTGTTCGCGACCCAATTCACCCAGTGCACGCCGCCGACCGTGGTCAGCCGCCGCGCCGACGTACTGCGTGAGTTCGCCGCCCTGCACGGCGACGTGATCCTCAAGCCGCTGGACGGCATGGGAGGCACGTCGATTTTCCGCCATCGGGTGGGCGATCCAAACCTGTCGGTGATCCTCGAGACCCTGACCGCCAACGGCACTCAGCAAATCATGGCCCAAGGCTACCTGCCAGCGATCAAGGACGGCGACAAACGCATCCTGATGATCGACGGCGAGCCGGTGCCTTACTGCCTGGCGCGTATTCCGGCCCACGGCGAAACCCGTGGCAACCTGGCCGCCGGTGGCCGTGGCGAAGCCCGCCCGCTGAGCGAAAAGGATCGTTGGATTGCAGCCCAAGTAGGCCCAACCCTGCGTGAAAAAGGCCTGTTGTTCGTAGGCTTGGACGTAATCGGCGAGCACCTGACTGAAATCAACGTCACCAGCCCGACCTGCATCCGCGAAATAGACAACGCCTTCGGCACCCACATCGGTGCCCTTTTGATGGACGCGATTGAACGCAAGCTAAAGGACAGCAGCCGCAAGCTTTAAGCCACACCCGGCAAGCGGACCGCCTTTAACTTGCCCCCTTGCAGTTAAAAACCAACATTGCGGTATCATGCCGAACCGTAAAACCTGCGATGTTGGTTTTTTATGCCCCTCCCCAGCGACCTGCCCCCCGAACTCAGCCACACAGGCGCGCGTGCGGCTGATCGCCTGGGGTTTACCCTGTTTGTTGCAGCGCTGATCCACATTGCGGTGATTTTGGGCGTGGGTTTCAGCGTCAGCGAGCCCAAGCAAATCAGCAAAACCCTGGAAATCACGCTTTCCACCTTCAAGAGCGAGAAAGCGCCGGAGAAAGCCGACTTTCTCGCCCAAGACAACCAGCAGGGGAGCGGCACCCTGGATAAAAAAGCCGTGCCCAAGACCACCGAAATTGCCCCGTTTCAGGACAACACCGTTAATAAAGTCACGCCTCCTCCGGCGGCCAAGCCAGAGCAGCCTCAAGCGGCGCCCAAAGCGGCGGTGACTACGGTGGCGCCCAAGCCCAAAAAAGCGCCGCGCGAACCGCAAAAAGTCAAAACCGAAGCGGCGCCCAAAGCCAGCGTGCCGACATTCGACAGCTCGCAGCTGTCCGGCGAGATTTCCAGCCTCGAAGCCGAACTGGCCAACGAACAACAACTGTATGCCAAGCGCCCAAAGATCTACCGCATGAGTGCGGCGTCAACCATGCGCGATAAAGGGGCTTGGTATAAAGAAGACTGGCGCAAGAAAATCGAACGGGTGGGCAACCTGAACTACCCCGAGCAAGCGCGCCGAGAAAAGATCTACGGCAAGCTGCGGCTGCTGGTGTCTATCAACCGCGATGGCTCATTGCATGAAGTGCTGGTGCTGGAATCGTCCGGGCAACCGTTGCTGGATCAAGCCGCGCAGCGCATCGTGCGTCTTGCAGCGCCTTTTGCACCGTTTACCGGCGACCTGGCCGATATCGACCGTCTAGAGATCATCCGCACCTGGCGCTTCGGCCCGGGCGACCAATTGTCGAGTAATTAGTGGGAGCTGGCGCAGGCTACAAAGGCTTTTATCATTCGCCAACTTGTCAGTTCCCCTTGTCAGCGCCACACTTAGGCTCATGAAAAAGCACACGCCAACGTACCTCAAGCATCAATTTCTGATCGCCATGCCGCACATGGCTGACCCTAACTTTGCCCACACCTTGACCTACATCGTCGAGCACACGGCCAATGGGGCCATGGGGTTGGTGATCAATCGGCCGATGGAACTGAGCCTGACGGATATTCTTGAGCAGTTGCGCCCCGACGTTCTGTCCTCACCCTTGTGCCAACACATTCCCATTTACGGCGGCGGCCCGGTGATGGTGGACCGCGGTTTTGTCCTGCACCCCGCCACCATGAACTTTGACGCCACAGTCGAGCTGCAGGAAGGGCTGGCACTGACCACCTCAGTCGACATCCTGTCCAGCATTGCTGACGGACATGGCCCACAACGCAGCCTTATTTGCCTGGGTTACGCCGGGTGGGACGCTGGCCAGTTGGAGGCCGAACTGGCCGACAACGCCTGGTTGACCTGTGTGTACTCAAACGAAATCCTGTTTGAAACTTCCAGCGAGCTGCGCCTCGAAGCGGCCGCCAAACACCTCGGAGTGAACCTTAATTTGCTACCCCGTCAAGCAGGACACTCCTGATGCCCGGCCTTCGCTTACTGCTGGGTTTCGACTACGGCACCCGTTCCATCGGGGTGGCGGTCGGCCAGATGATCACCGGGCAAGCCCGTGAGTTGTGCAACCTGAAAGCCGTAAACGGTATTCCCAATTGGGATGAAATCCAAAAGCTGATCAAGGAATGGCAACCGGACGCCCTGGTGGTGGGCATGCCCCTGAACATGGACGGCACCCCGAGTGAGTTCTGTGCTCGCGCGCAAAAATTTGCCAATCGCCTGAATGGTCGCTTCAATCTGCCCGTGTTTACTCACGATGAGCGCCTGACCACCTTCGAAGCCAAGGGCGAACGCCGCGCCCAAGGTGGCCAGCGAGGCAGTTATCGCGACAACCCCGTTGATGCCATCGCCGCCAAACTGGTGCTTCAAGGCTGGCTCGACGAACACCCGCAACCCTCTCTAGCCTGACGCTGCGTTTGCACCACTGACGCGCCCCATTGTTTGCGCCCGCCGCCGCACGCTTTGCCACGCGGGCCTTTTAAGGAGCCACCATGATCTTGCCTGTTCCCGCCGAACTGATCTCTCAGATGGCCATTGATCTCAAGGCCCATCTGGCCCGTCGCGGCATCACCGAACCCCGTTTCATCGGCATTCGCACCGGCGGCATCTGGGTTGCTCAGGCGCTGCTGCGTGCACTGGACAGCGACTCCCCGCTGGGCACGCTGGATGTGTCCTTCTACCGCGATGACTTCAGCCAAAACGGCCTGCACCCGCAAGTACGCCCCTCCGACCTGCCGTTCGAGATTGAAGGCCAGCACTTGGTGCTGATTGACGACGTGCTGATGAGCGGCCGTACCATCCGCGCCGCCCTGAACGAATTGTTCGACTATGGTCGTCCTGCCAGCGTGACGCTGGTCAGCCTGTTGGACCTGGACGCTGCCGAGCTGCCAATCCGTCCAAACGTGGTGGGCGCAACCTTGTCACTCAAGCCAACCGAGCGAGTGAAACTGTCTGGCCCTGCGCCGCTGACCCTCGAGATTCAAAATTCATCTCTAGACCCAGCCCTTTAAGAGACCATTGCGATGACGCCTATAGACGCCAAGCGCCCGCTACAGCTCAATGATCAGGGCCAGTTGCGCCACTTCCTGTCGCTCGACGGGTTGAGCCGTGAGCTGCTGACCGAAATCCTCGACACCGCTGACTCCTTCCTTGAAGTCGGCGCCCGGGCGGTAAAGAAAGTCCCGTTGCTGCGCGGCAAGACCGTGTGCAACGTGTTCTTCGAGAACTCCACACGCACTCGCACCACCTTTGAAATGGCGGCTCAACGCCTGTCTGCCGACGTGATCACACTGAACGTGTCGACCTCGTCCGCGAGCAAGGGCGAAACCCTGCTCGACACGCTGCGCAACCTTGAAGCCATGGCCGCCGACATGTTCGTGGTGCGTCACGGCGATTCCGGCGCCGCGCACTTTATTGCCGAGCACGTGTGCCCGCAGGTGGCGATCATCAACGGCGGCGACGGCCGTCACGCACACCCTACCCAGGGCATGCTCGACATGCTGACCATCCGTCGACACAAAGGGAGCTTTGAAAACCTCTCGGTGGCCATCGTCGGCGACATCCTGCACTCGCGGGTCGCACGGTCGAACATGATCGCGCTGAAAACCCTGGGCTGTAAGGACATCCGCGTCATCGCACCGAAGACCCTGCTGCCGATCGGTATCGAGCAATACGGGGTGAAGGTGTACACCGACATGAACGAAGGCCTTAAAGACGTCGACGTGGTGATCATGTTGCGCCTGCAGCGCGAGCGCATGTCCGGTGGCCTGTTGCCGAGCGAGGGCGAGTTCTACCGCCTGTTCGGCCTGACCACCGCCCGCCTGGCAGGTGCCAAGCCGGACGCGATCGTGATGCACCCTGGCCCGATCAACCGCGGCGTGGAAATTGAGTCGGCAGTGGCTGACGGCCCACACTCGGTGATCCTCAACCAGGTGACTTATGGCATCGCCGTGCGCATGGCCGTGCTGTCCATGACCATGAGCGGGCAAACGGCCCAGCGCCAATTCGAACAGGAGAAGGCCCAGTGAAGCTCAGCATTCTCGGCGCACGCGTAATCGACCCAGCGAGCCAGCTGGATCAAGTGACAGACCTGCACATTGAAGCCTGCAAAATCATCGCCATTGGCGCAGCGCCTGCCGGCTTTACCCCAAACCAGACCCTCGATGCCAATGGCCTGGTGGCCGCGCCGGGGCTGGTTGACCTTAACGTGGCCCTGCGTGAGCCGGGTTACAGCCGCAAAGGCACCATCGCCAGCGAAACCCGCGCTGCGGCGGCCGGTGGCGTGACCAGCCTGTGCTGCCCGCCGCACACCAGGCCGGTACTCGACACCTCGGCGGTGGCCGAGTTGATCCTGGACCGTGCCCGCGAAGCGGGTAACTGCAAAGTGTTCCCGATTGGCGCACTGAGCAAAGGCCTTGAAGGTGAGCAACTGGCCGAACTGATTGCCCTGCGTGACGCCGGTTGCGTAGCGTTCGGCAACGGCCTCAGCAGCTTCACCAACACCCGAACCCTGTGCCGGGCGCTGGAATACGCGGCGACATTCGACCTGACGGTGATTTTTAACTCGCAAGACCGCGACCTGGCCGAAGGTGGCATCGCCCACGACGGCCCGATGGCGGCTTTCCGGGGTTTGCCGGGCATTCCGGAAACCGCAGAAACCGTGGCCCTGGCGCGCGACCTGCTGCTGGTTGAGCAAAGTGGCGTGCGCGCGCACTTCAGCCAACTGACCAGTGCGCGCGGCGTGGCCCTGATTGCTCAGGCACAGGCACGCGGCCTGAAGGTAACCGCCGATGTGGCGCTGTATCAGCTAATTTTGACCGATGAAGCGCTGGTGGACTTCTCCAGCGTGTACCACGTGCAACCCCCACTGCGCACCCGCGCTGACCGCGACGGTCTGCGTGCTGCTGTGAAGTCGGGTGTGGTGCAGGCTATTTCCAGCCATCACCAGCCTCACGAGCGCGACGCCAAGCTGGCACCGTTCGGCGCGACCGAACCGGGCATGAGCAGTGTTGAACTGCTGTTGCCATTGGCGATGACGCTGGTAGAAGACGGCCTGTTGGACTTGCCGACCTTGCTCGCCCGCCTAAGCGCAGGCCCGGCCCAGGCGTTACGCCTGCCGGCAGGTAGCTTGGCGGTGGGTGCGCCTGCCGACCTGGTGCTGTTCGACCCGGCGGCCTCGACGGTTGCCGGTGAGAAATGGCTCTCCAAAGGTGACAACTGCGCGTTCCTCGGCCATTGCCTGCCGAGTGCCGTGCGTTACACGCTGGTGGATGGCCGGATTAGTTACGAAGGCTGAGAACCGCCCTCACCCCTAACCCTCTCCCTGTATGGAGAAGGTTAGGGGCTTTTGATCTTTAACGGCGCTCAGCGTTCTTGATCGAGATCTGATCGTTCAAGGTCCAGAAGTCATACAACACGCCGATCAGGAAAAAACCGCCGGTAAAGAGGTAGATGATCCCGGTGATCCATTTGCCCATATACATGCGGTGTACGCCAAACACGCCCAGAAACGTCAGCAGAATCCAGGACACGTTGTAGTCGGTATCACCTGCCGTAAAACGCAGGTCCGCCTCACGGTCCATGCTCGGGATCAGGAACAAGTCGACCAGCCAACCCAAGCCCAACAATCCAAAGGTGAAAAACCAGATCGTCCCGGTCACCGGCTTGCCGTAATAGAAGCGGTGAGCCCCCAGAAAACCAAAAATCCAGAGCAAATAACCCAGCACTTTGCTGTGGGTATCGCGCTGTACATCGTCTCGATAGCCGCTCATAAATGCCCTCTTTGCTGCTGATAGAAAAATATTGTGGTTTTTTTGTGACTTTTTTACTGTCACGTAAACGGTAAAAGTGTCTTACAAAAAATGGCGCAAAGCCTTGTACTACCTGACTTGCGCACTCCTCATGTGACATTTTGTCACCGTGTTTAGCCTTTTTGACCCCCGAGCCCAATCGACAAACGGCCTGAGAAAGGACAAAAAAGCTGTTATAAAGTTTCGCGCTAACCACCCATCGAGCCCTGCCGAATGCGTCCTATATTCAAGACATGGCTAACTATTTGCCTATTAATGCCACTGGCCGCCCACGCCACCAATCGTGAGCAACATCTTCCGTCCGGCTTCACTGGCTACACCGCAAAGTCATCTGCGAGTACTGTTCAGGTCGCCACTAACAGCAAAACCACGACCAAAACCGTGGTGCGCCCGACGTCCAGTAAAGCCCACCGCAAGGCCCCCGGCAAAATTGCCACCGCCTCACTGGCCGCTGCCAACAAGCAAAGCAGCGCAGTATTGAGCCGTGCAGTTAACGTGCTGGGCACCCCTTATCGTTGGGGCGGCAGTAGCCCAAGTAAAGGGTTCGACTGCAGCGGATTGGTCAAATACGCCTTTAATGACGTAAAAGCTGTGAACCTGCCCCGCAGTTCCAGCGAAATGGCCAGCGGCCATGGCCAAAAGATCGAACGCAAGGATTTGAAACCAGGTGATTTGCTGTTTTTTAACATCAAGAGCCGCAAGGTTAACCACGTTGCCATTTACCTGGGCAATGACCGGTTCATCCACGCGCCACGTCGCGGCAAGTCGGTGACCATCGACACCCTGAAAAAGCCTTACTGGCAGAGCCACTACGTGGTCGCCAAGCGTGTACTGCCTAAAGAGCAAACCAATTTGCAGGTTGTTCAGCGCTAAAAAACACCACACTCCTGTGGGAGCGGGCTTGCTCGCGATCGGATCAACGCGGTTTATCAGACAAATCGCGCTGCCTGAATCGCGAGCAAGCTCACTCCTACACGGCGTCTATCAAGCCTCTGTCTTTCAGCCGTTTCAGGCTCATCTCCAACGTCTGCATGCCCACCGCCCCGCCGGTCTGGATAGCAGAAACCATCTGCGCCACCTTGTTTTCCCGGATCAAATGACGAATCGCCGGCGTCGCCCGCATGATTTCGTGGGCCGCTATCCGACCGCCTCCCACGCGCTTGACCAGTGTTTGAGCAATCACCGCCTGCAGTGACTCAGACAGCATGGTCCGCACCATCGCTTTTTCCTCGGCTGGAAATACATCCACAATCCGGTCGACGGTTTTGGCAGCCGAAGCGGTGTGCAGCGTTGCCAGCACCAAATGCCCTGTTTCTGCGGCTGTCAGCGCCAGGCGTATGGTGTCCAGGTCGCGCATTTCGCCCAGCATGATCACGTCCGGGTCTTCGCGCAGTGCCGCATGCAAGGCTGCCGCCACGCTGTGGGTATCGCGCGACACCTCACGCTGGTTGATCAGGCAGTGGCGCGGCGCGTGGATAAACTCAATCGGGTCTTCAATGGTCAGGATGTGCTGCTGACGGGTGGTGTTGATGTGGTCAATCATTGCCGCCAGGGTGGTGGTCTTGCCCGAGCCGGTCGCGCCCGTCACCAGTACCAGCCCTTGCGAGAGGCTACAAAGCTCGGCAAACACCTCTCCCAGGCCGAGGGACTCCATGCT
Source organism: Pseudomonas sp. NPDC096917 (assembly GCF_044762555.1). Taxonomy (NCBI): domain Bacteria; kingdom Pseudomonadati; phylum Pseudomonadota; class Gammaproteobacteria; order Pseudomonadales; family Pseudomonadaceae; genus Pseudomonas; species Pseudomonas sp. NPDC096917. Next base: position 243,525 of record NZ_JBIWEO010000002.1, read on the forward strand.
TGGGACTTGCGCAGCAATGCTGCGAAACACCGCCCCAGCGCCACGGTGCTGCTCGAAGGCGTTGACCCGAAACCGCCCCAAGCCCGGCACCGTGTACGAAAAATCAGCTTCGTGGTCTGTTTCAAACGCGCTGCGCTGCGCGTCACTCATCACGCTGTGGATAAGTTCGCGCACCTGATCCGGCACCAGCACCGGCAATTGGCAACGCTGCATCTGCCCATCCACTCGCAGCATAGGCTCCACGCCTGCTGACACGTGCATGTCTGAAGCCCCATGTTTGACGCTAAACGCCAACAGGTCGGCGATGTCCATACCCCCTCCCAATTCCAGTAGAATGCCGCAGACTTTCACAACGGCGGGCTTAAATGAATGTCCACGATAGCAGGCAACATTGCTCAGGTTGAGGCTCGGATCCGTGCAGCGGCAGAGGCTGTGCAACGTGATGTAACGAGCATTCACTTACTCGCGGTCAGCAAGACCAAACCCGCAGCCGCCTTGCGCGAAGCGTACGCCGCCGGGATTCGCGACTTTGGCGAAAATTATCTGCAAGAGGCCCGAGCCAAGCAGGTTGAATTAGCTGATCTACCCTTGTGTTGGCACTTCATCGGCCCCATTCAATCGAACAAGACCCGTGATATTGCCGAGCATTTCGCGTGGGTGCACTCCGTAGACCGCCTGAAAATTGCCCAGCGCTTGTCAGAACAGCGCCCGGCCGACTTGCCGCCGTTGAACATCTGCATTCAGGTCAACGTCAGCGGTGAGGCCAGCAAATCGGGCTGCACACCACAAGATCTGCCCGCTCTGGCGGTTGCAATCAATGCGCTTCCACGCTTGAAGCTGCGCGGCTTGATGGCCATTCCCGAGCCCACCGAGGTTCGCGCCGAGCAAGACGCCGCATTTGCAGCGGTACGCACACTGCAAGAAAGCCTGAACCTGGGGCTCGATACACTTTCCATGGGCATGAGCCACGACCTGGAGTCGGCCATTTCCAAAGGCGCCACGTGGGTGCGTATTGGCACCGCGTTGTTTGGTGCGCGCAATTACGGCCAGGCTTGAGAAACTCGCCTCACTTTTCAGAAGGATCGGTTATGAGCAAAACGCATATTGCCTTTATCGGGGCTGGCAACATGGCTTCCAGCCTGATCGGCGGCCTGCTGGCCAAAGGTCTGGACGCTGCACAGATTCGCGCCAGCGATCCCGGCGCAGAGACGCGGGCCAAGGTAGCGGCAGCGCATGGCATTGAAGTGTTCGCCGACAACGCACAGGCCGTGCAAGACGCTGACGTGATTGTGATCGCGGTCAAGCCACAGGCCATGAAGGCTGTGTGCCAGGACCTGCGCCCGCACCTCAAGCCGCATCAACTGCTGGTTTCGATTGCCGCCGGTATCACCTGCGCCAGCCTGCTGAACTGGCTGGGCAGCCAGCCGCTGGTGCGCTGCATGCCTAACACCCCGGCGCTGCTGGGCAAAGGCGTAAGCGGTCTGTTTGCCACCGCCGATGTCACCGCCGAACAGCGTCAGCAAGCTGAAGAACTGCTGTCGGCCGTGGGTATCGTGTTGTGGGTAGACACCGAAGCGCAGATCGACGCCGTGACCGCTGTTTCTGGCAGCGGCCCGGCGTATTTCTTCTTGCTGATCGAGGCCATGACCGCCGCAGGCGTCAAACTCGGCCTGGCGCAAGAAGTGGCTGAGCAACTGGCTCAACACACCGCGCTGGGCGCCGCCCACATGGCCGTGACCAGCGATGTCGACGCCGCAGAACTGCGCCGTCGCGTTACCTCGCCCGCGGGCACCACAGAAGCTGCAATCAAGTCATTCCAGGCGGATGGCTTTGAAGCCATCGTCGAAAAAGCATTGCGTGCCGCCGCGCACCGCTCGGCCGAAATGGCCGAACAACTGGGTCAATAAAGGAGCACATGATGTCTGGACTTAATGGCGCGGCCATTTTCGTGATTCAAACCCTGGGTAGCCTCTACCTGCTGATCGTGCTGCTGCGTTTCATCCTGCAATTGGTACGGGCCAACTTCTACAACCCGTTGTGCCAATTCACAGTCAAAGCCACCCAACCGCTGCTCAAGCCTCTGCGCCGGGTGATCCCGAGCCTGTTCGGGCTGGACATGTCTTCGCTGGTATTGGCCATCATCGTGCAGATGGTGATCTTCGCCGTGGTGCTGACCCTCAGCTACATGTCGTTCAACGTGCTGGGCCTGCTGCTCTGGGCAATCATTGGCGTGACCGCGCTGTTCTTGAAGGTGTTCTTCTTCGCCATGATCATCAGCGTGATCCTGTCGTGGGTGGCACCCGGCAGCACCAGCCCTGGCGCTGAACTGGTCAATCAGATCACTGAGCCCGCACTGGCACCGTTCCGCCGCTTCCTGCCAAGCATGGGCGGCCTGGATATTTCGCCGATCCTGGCGTTTATGGTGATCCAGTTGATCCAAAGCTACGTGATCCCGCCTTTGGCGATGTACGTCGGCATGCCGGTCGTGCTGTTCGGCCTGATCTAACGAAAAACCCCGTGGGAGCAAGCCTGCTCGCGATCTTTTGATCTTTTAAAAGCTCGTGAGCACGCTCGCTCCTGTCTAGGTTGCATTTCACAGACCATTGCTTGCTGCCCTGCCCCCCGCTCATTAGACTTACGCCTCATTTAAATGAGAGCAGGGTCGATGCCAGCTGCCTTTCCCCCCGATTCCGTTGGTCTGGTTGTGCCGCAAATGGCGCACTTCAGCGAACCGCTGGCTTTAGCCTGCGGCCGCTCACTGCCTGCCTATGATCTGATTTACGAAACCTACGGCCAGCTCAATGCCACAGCCAGCAACGCTGTGCTGATCTGTCATGCGCTTTCCGGACACCATCATGCTGCCGGTTTCCACAGTGCCGACGAGCGCAAGCCCGGCTGGTGGGACAGTTGCATTGGCCCCGGCAAGCCGATTGATACCAACAAGTTCTTCGTGGTCAGCCTCAACAACCTCGGTGGCTGCAACGGCTCTACGGGCCCGAGCAGTCTCAACCCCGAGACCGGCCGTCCGTTTGGCGCCGATTTCCCGGTGCTGACGGTCGAAGACTGGGTACACAGTCAGGCCCGCCTGGCTGACCGTCTGGGGATCAACCAATGGGCTGCCGTCATCGGTGGCAGCCTGGGCGGCATGCAAGCGTTGCAGTGGAGCATCAGCTATCCGGATCGCCTGCGCCATTGCCTGGCCATTGCCTCGGCGCCCAAGTTGTCAGCGCAAAACATCGCGTTCAACGAAGTCGCGCGTCAGGCCATCCTCACTGACCCGGAGTTCCACGGCGGCTCGTTCCAGGAAAAGGGCGTCATCCCCAAGCGCGGCCTGATGCTGGCGCGTATGGTCGGGCACATCACCTACCTGTCCGATGACTCCATGGGCGAAAAATTCGGCCGCGGCCTGAAGAACGAAAACCTCAACTACGACTTCCACAGCGTGGAGTTCCAGGTTGAAAGCTACCTGCGTTATCAGGGTGAAGAGTTCTCCGGGCGTTTCGACGCCAATACCTACCTGCTGATGACCAAGGCGCTCGACTACTTCGACCCGGCAGCCAACTTCGACGATGACCTGGCCAAAACCTTTGCCGGGGCCAAGGCGCGCTTTTGCGTGATGTCGTTTACCACCGACTGGCGCTTCTCGCCAGCGCGCTCGCGTGAACTGGTGGACGCGTTGATGGCCGCCAAAAAAGACGTCTGCTACCTGGAGATCGACGCTGCGCAAGGCCATGACGCCTTCCTGATCCCGATCCCGCGCTACCTGCAAGCCTTCAGCAACTACATGAACCGCATAGAACTGTGAGAACGCCATGAGAGCCGACCTGGAAATCATCCAAGACTGGATCCCCGCCGGCAGCCGCGTGCTCGACCTCGGTTGTGGTGATGGCGAACTGCTGAGCTGGCTGCGCGACAACAAGCAAGTCACCGGCTACGGCCTGGAAAACGACCCGGACAACATCGCCGAGTGCGTCGCCAAAGGCATCAACGTTATCGAGCAAGACCTGGACAAGGGGCTGGGCAACTTCGCCAGCAACAGTTTCGACATCGTGGTCATGACTCAGGCACTGCAAGCTGTGCACTACCCCGACCGGATTCTCGACGAAATGCTGCGCGTCGGTCGCCAGTGCATCATCACCTTCCCGAACTTCGGTCACTGGCGTTGCCGCTGGTATTTGGCCAGCAAGGGCCGGATGCCAGTGTCCGAGTTTCTGCCATACACCTGGTACAACACGCCAAACATTCACTTCTGCACGTTCGAAGACTTCGAGGCGCTGTGCAGAGAGCGCGAAGCCCGCGTGATCAATCGCCTTGCCGTGGATCAACAACACCGGCACGGGTGGGCGAGTAAGTTATGGCCTAACCTGTTAGGCGAGATAGGCATTTACCGTGTCAGCAGTCCTGGCCTGCAGGATCACCAAATCGCGGTTTAAATCAGTGTGCTCAAGGAGAAAGATCATGGGACGGATTGGATTACTGTTGCTCTCGATGGGCTTTGCCGTTCAGGCCATGGCCGCAGGGGCAACCCAGGTGGGCGGCATCGTCGTCAACTACAACGCCTTTATGACCAACTTCCTGAGCCCTGAGATCACGGCGAAGTACGGCCTGCAGCGCAGCGACCAACTGGGCGCCTTGAACGTCAACCTGGCCAAGGCTGATCAAAAGATCGCCAGCACCATCCAGGGCACATACCATCAAACCGGCGAACAGAAAGCCAAACCGCTCACCTTCAAGCAGGTGATCAATGACCAGGGCTCGATTGATTACTTCGCCCAGTTCCCGGTCAAACCCGCTCAAGTCTATGTGTTTGATGTTGAACTCAAGGTCAACGGCGAAACCAAAGACATCGAATTTTCCCAAGAGGTCGCTCCGCTCTAATGATTAACCTTACGCAACTGGTCCTGGCTAGCCACAACGCCGGCAAACTCAAAGAACTTCAGGCCATGCTCGGCGAGTCGGTGCAGTTGCGCTCGATTGGAGAATTCAGCAGCGTTGAGCCGGAAGAAACCGGTCTGTCGTTTGTTGAAAACGCGATTCTCAAAGCCCGCAATGCGGCGCGCATCTCGGGCTTGCCCGCACTGGCCGACGATTCCGGACTGGCGGTGGACTTTCTTGGCGGCGCGCCCGGCATTTACTCGGCCCGCTACGCCGACGGCCAGGGCGATGCGGCTAACAACGCCAAGCTGCTCGACGCCCTGAAAGATGTGCCCGAAGCCGAACGCGGGGCGCAGTTTGTGTGCGTCCTGGCGCTGGTGCGTCACGCCGACGACCCGCTGCCGATCATCTGCGAAGGCCTGTGGCACGGGCGCATCCTGCCTGCGGCCAGCGGCGAGTATGGCTTTGGTTACGACCCGTTGTTTTGGGTGCCAGAGCGTCACTGCTCCAGCGCCGACCTCAGCCCGACCGAAAAAAACCAGTTGAGCCACCGCGCCCGCGCCATGGCCTTGCTGCGTCAGCGTTTGGGCCTGAAATGACCCATGACACACCTCCACAGCCGCTCTATCTGGGCGCGGCTGGCTTTACTCAGCAGGCGCCGCGCGCGCCGCTGACGCAACTGCCGCCTCTGTCGCTGTACATCCATATACCGTGGTGCGTACGCAAATGCCCGTATTGCGACTTCAACTCCCATACCGCGAGCCCGGTGCTGCCCGAAGACGAGTACGTCGACGCGTTGCTGGCCGACCTTGATCAAGACCTGCACGCCGTCTATGGCCGTGAACTGAGCTCGATCTTCTTCGGCGGCGGCACCCCAAGCCTGTTCAGCGCCGAGGCGCTGGGCCGTCTACTCAAAGGCGTTGAAGCCCGCATCCCGTTTGCCAGCGACATCGAAATCACCCTGGAGGCCAACCCCGGCACCTTCGAGCAAGAAAAGTTTGTGGCCTACCGCAAGCTGGGGATCAATCGCCTGTCGATTGGCATCCAGAGCTTTCAGCAAGAAAAACTCCAGGCGCTGGGCCGTATCCATAACGGCGACGAAGCAGTGCGGGCCGCCGGTATGGCGCGCTTGGCGGGCTTTGACAACTTCAACCTGGACTTGATGCACGGCTTGCCCGACCAGTCGCTAGACGACGCCCTGAGCGATCTGCGCCAGGCCATAGCCCTCAAACCGACACACTTGTCGTGGTATCAACTGACACTCGAACCCAACACTGTGTTCTGGAACCAGCCACCCGAGCTGCCCGAAGACGACACGTTGTGGGACATCCAGGAAGCCGGTCAGGCATTGCTCGCCGAGCACGGTTACGCCCAGTACGAAGTGTCGGCCTACGCCCAACCCGGTCGCCCGGCGCGGCATAATCTCAACTACTGGAGCTTTGGCGACTTTATCGGCATCGGCGCTGGCGCTCACGGCAAATTGAGCCATCCTGATGGCCGAATAGTACGCACCTGGAAGACTCGCTTACCAAAAGACTACTTGAACCCAGCCAAAAACTTTCAAGCCGGCGAGAAAATACTGACAGCAGAAGAGCTACCGTTTGAGTTTCTAATGAACGCCTTGCGCCTGACTGACGGCGTCGACTCGGCGCTCTACCCACAGCGCACCGGCTTGCCCCTCGACAGCTTGAACATTGGACGCCAGGCCGCCGAACAAAGCGGCTTATTGCAGGTCGAACCGACACGGTTGGCCGCAACGGCCCGAGGGCAATTGTTTCTCAACGACTTGTTGCAGCACTTTCTGATCTAAGGAACTCGAATGGACTTGGTACTTGACCTGCTCGCCACCGTATCGCGCTGGAGCCGCAGCCACCTCTCGGAGATCGCACTGGCCTTGATCGGCTGCTTGCTGGTGCTGTTTGGGGCGGACTTCAAAGGCTGGGTCGAACAGCGACTGGGTAACATCGCCGGGGCCTTGCGCGTTCCATTGATGGCCTTGCTGTGTCTGGTCGGCAGCGGTGCCGCCCTGATCTACGCCACGCCATGGGTTGAGCGCGGCCTGAGCCAATTCAACAACTACAGCCTGGCGCCGGTGTTGTTGGTAGTGCTGGTCTTGATAGGGGTAGTCGCAGATCGCCGGGGCTAGACGTGCCTGACGGTAGTCGCTGCCCAGGCACAAGGCTGCGATCGGCAGCGACTACGGTTTTTTAACCGACCTCCAGGCAAGGAGAGGTCGGTGACTGAATAACCGTTTAGGCCAATTTCTCGAACTTCAAATCCCACACGCCATGCCCAAGACGTTCGCCGCGGCGTTCGAACTTGGTCACCGGGCGCTCAGGCGGACGCGGCACGCAAAGGCCATCCTCGGCCAGGTTACGGTAGCCCGGCGCCACGTTCATCACTTCCAGCATGTACTCGGCATACGGTTCCCAGTCGGTCGCCATGTGCAGCACACCGCCAACCTTAAGCTTGGAGCGCACCAGCTCGGCAAACGACGCTTGTACGATGCGGCGTTTGTGGTGGCGGCTCTTGTGCCATGGATCCGGGAAGAACAGCAGCAAGCGGTCGAGGCTGTTGTCGGCCACGCATCGGGTCAGGACTTCGATCGCGTCGCAGTCATAAACCCGCAGGTTCGTCAGGCCTTGTGTCAGAACGCCATTGAGCAGCGCGCCCACACCCGGACGGTGAACCTCGACCCCGATGAAGTCTTGCTCTGGCGAGGCAGCCGCCATTTCCAGCAGGGAGTGGCCCATGCCAAAACCGATTTCCAGCGTGCGCGGTGCCGAACGACCGAACACCTGGTCGTAATCGACCGGCGCATCAGCCAGAGGCAGAACGTACAGCGGTGTGCCTTGGTCCAGTCCACGTTGCTGACCTTCGGTCATGCGTCCGGCGCGCATCACGAAACTCTTGATGCGGCGGTGCTGGCGGTCGTCGCCTTCTTCCGCGATTGGGGTGTCGAGTGATTCAGTCATCAGTGGCTCTTACTTGATCAGACCATCCAGCGGCGAAGAGGCGCTGGCATAGAGTTTTTTCGGCATGCGTCCGGCCAGATACGCCAGACGGCCCGCCACAATGGCGTGTTTCATGGCTTGCGCCATGATGATCGGATGCTGGGCATTGGCGATGGCTGAGTTCATCAGCACCGCTTCGCAGCCCATTTCCATGGCGATGGTGGCGTCGGAGGCAGTGCCTACGCCCGCGTCCACCAGTACCGGAATTTTTGCTTCTTCAAGAATGATCCGCAGGTTGTACGGATTGCAAATGCCAAGCCCCGTGCCAATCAGGCCAGCCAGCGGCATCACAGCGATGCAACCCATGGCTTCCAGCTCGCGAGCGATGATCGGATCATCGCTGGTGTACACCATCACGTCGAAACCGTCTTTGACCAGAATTTCAGCGGCCTTGAGGGTTTCGATCACGTTCGGGAACAGGGTTTTCTGGTCCGCCAGCACTTCGAGTTTGACCAGGTTGTGACCATCCAGCAGCTCACGGGCCAAACGGCAGGTACGCACGGCTTCAATGGCGTCGTAGCAACCGGCGGTGTTCGGCAGAATGGTGTAACGGTCTGGCGGCAGCACGTCGAGCAGGTTCGGCTCGCCAGGGTTCTGGCCGATGTTGGTGCGACGCACAGCGACAGTGACGATTTCAGCGCCCGAGGCTTCGATAGCCAAACGGGTTTCTTCCAAGTCACGGTACTTGCCGGTGCCTACCAGCAGACGCGACTGATAAGTACGGCCGGCCAACACAAAAGGCTTGTCGCTGCGAACATTGCTCATCGGGAATCCTCTCTCATTGTGTGCACTGGGAACAGATGTGAAGCATGAAGCCTGGCGACTAGCCGCCGCCGATGGCATGCACCACTTCAACCTGATCGCCGTCTTTGAGCACCGTATCGGCGTGCTGACTGCGCGGCACGATGTCCAGATTAAGCTCAACTGCGACCCGACGACCCGTCAGGTCCTGAAGAGCCAACAAGCCAGCGACGGTCTCACCGTCTGGCAGTTCAAAGGATTCACCGTTCAACTGAATGCGCATGCGCGACGCTGCCATCATTTTTAGGGGCAGGCATTCTAGCCCGATCAGTCAGGGCGACCCAAGCCATTCGTCCTACAGTCTTAACTTACGCGCCAGGCGGCCAGCCCCAGACACAACCAGCCGGCCAGAAATCCCAGCCCGCCGATAGGGGTAATCATCCCCAGCTTGCTGATGCCGGTCAGGGTCAGTAAGTAAAGGCTGCCAGAAAACAGCACAATACCCAGCGCGAAACACACACCCGCCCACGAGATCAAACGGCTTTGCAATTGGCTCGCCAGCAGTGCCACGCCGAACAAGGCCAGCGCATGGACCAGTTGATAGGTCACCCCTGTATGAAAAATAGCCAGGTATTGCTCACTCAACCGGTCTTTCAGGCCATGGGCCGCAAAGGCGCCTAAAGCAACACCGGTAAAGCCGAAGAACGCGGCCAACATCAAAAAAGCGCGCAACATGGTTAACTCCCGTCAGGATCATCGAATGGCGCAGGGTCTGTATAATGGCGCGCTCAACGGGTTCGGCCAAGCCATCTATGCTGCGTAATCTTTTACATCGCTTTCTTAAGGTCCTGCTCTGGTTCGCAGCGGGCAGCGTGTTGCTGGTGCTGATTTTTCGCTGGGTGCCACCACCCGGCACCGCGCTGATGGTCGAGCGCAAGGTCGAGTCATGGTTCGACGGCCAGCCCATTGACCTGCAACGCAGCTGGCGACCCTGGGATGAAATTTCCAATGAGCTGAAAGTCGCCGTGATCGCCGGTGAAGATCAAAAAATTGCCGAGCACTGGGGCTTTGACTTCAGTGCCATCAGGGCGGCCTTCGTGCACAACGAGCAGGGCGGCACGTTGCGTGGCGCCAGTACGCTGAGCCAGCAAGTGTCGAAGAACCTGTTTTTATGGTCGGGCCGCAGTTGGCTGCGCAAAGGCCTGGAAGCCTGGTTTACCGGCCTGATTGAGGTGCTGTGGCCTAAACAGCGGATTCTCGAGGTGTACCTCAACAGTGCGGAATGGGATGACGGCGTATTTGGCGCGCAAGCCGCGGCTCAGCATCACTTTGGTGTGGACGCCAAAAGCCTTACACGCCAGCAGGCCAGTCAGTTGGCCGCTGTGCTGCCTAACCCGCGTAACTGGAGCGCTAGCCGTCCTAGTCCTTATGTGGCAAGCCGCGCAGCGTGGATTCGCCAGCAAATGCGTCAGCTGGGTGGGGATAGCTATCTCGATACGCTGAATAACTCGCGCAAAGCGCCTTGGGCTGAGTAAACCTGAGGGGGTAAACGTCCTTTTGCTCGACCACAAATCACCGCCGGAGCAAGCTCGTTCCTACAGGGGATTTGTACAAACACACGAAGGCCACAAACAAAAACGCCCCGATCAGAGATCAGGGCGTTTTTCTGTCGGACCGGGTTAAGCGGCGATCGACAGTTTGAGCTTGTTCATCGCGCTTTTTTCCAGCTGACGAATCCGCTCGGCTGACACGTTGTACTTCTGGGCCAGGTCGTGCAGCGTGGCTTTCTCTTCAGCCAACCAGCGCTGATACAGAATGTCACGGCTACGGTCGTCCAACACTTCCAGTGCTTCGTGGAGGTTGGTGTTGGAGTTGTCAGTCCAGTCAGCGTCTTCCAGTTGGCGCGCCGGGTCGTACCGGTGGTCTTCCAGATAATTGGCTGGCGACTGGAATGCACTGTCGTCGTCAGCTTCTGCTGCCGGATCAAACGCCATGTCATGACCGGTCAGGCGGCTTTCCATCTCGCGAACTTCACGAGGCTCTACGCCGAGGCTTTCAGCCACACGATGAACTTCTTCATTGTTCAGCCAGGCCAAACGTTTTTTCTGGCTGCGCAGGTTGAAGAACAATTTGCGCTGAGCCTTGGTGGTCGCGACTTTCACGATCCGCCAGTTACGCAAGATGAACTCGTGAATTTCTGCTTTGATCCAGTGCACAGCGAAAGACACCAGACGCACACCCATTTCAGGGTTAAAGCGTTTGACCGCCTTCATCAGGCCGACGTTGCCTTCCTGGATCAGGTCTGCCTGAGCCAAGCCATAGCCCGAATAACTGCGGGCAATGTGTACAACAAAACGCAGGTGGGCGAGCACCATCTGCCGAGCCGCCCCCAAATCCTGCTCATAGTAGAGACTCTCGGCCAGTTCACGCTCCTGCTCAGGTGTCAGCAATGGAATGCTGTTCACCGTATTTACATAGGCCTCAAGGTTCGCACCAGGGACCAACGCATACGCAGGTTGCAAAGAAGTGGTCATACGAAAAAACCTCCGTCTTACATAACTCGTGCAGTTCAGCACTGCGAAGTTGACCGGAAACCCTGAAAAAAGTTCCCGAAAAATAGCTGAAAAGGTCAACAGGTAAAAGGAAACTACTTGGGCGAAAGCTCACGTAAGTGACGCGCGACTGCAATCCATGCACCGATATACCCTAACAACACCGCGCCAAGCAAGAGCGACAGACCATCGGCTACTGGCACACCGGCCAGCGCAAAATTGCTGCCATACAATCCGGCCAGCCCTACAACTGCATCGTTGAGCCAATTCAGGCCGTACGCCAAAACACCCCAGGACAAAATCCCGGCACCAAATCCGTAAAGCGCGCCCATGTAAAGAAACGGCCTACGTACATAGCTGTCAGTACCACCGACGAGTTTGATCACTTCAATTTCGATACGACGGTTCTCGATGTGCAGGCGAATCGTATTACCGATAACCAACAGTAAAGCCGAGACCAGCAGCACGGTCAGCCCAAATACAAATCGGTCGCCCAATTTCAGGATTGCCGCCAAGCGTTCGACCCAGACTAGATCAAGTTGCGCCTGTTGCACCTTCGGCAACGTAGAAAGTCGCTCGCGCAAGGCCTCAAGGGTGGCTTTATCGACCTCATTCGGGGTCACCAGCACCACGCCCGGCAACGGATTATCCGGCAGCTCTTTCAGCGCTTCGCCCAGCCCTGACTGCTGCTGGAACTCATCCAGGGCTTTTTCACGGCTGATAAATTCAGCCTCGGCGACCCCGGCCATACCTTTTATCTGATTGCTTAATTGCTCGCCCTGTTCACTGCTGGCGTCCATCTGCAAATACAACGAAATCTGCGCCGCACGCTGCCATGATCCGCCCAGTCGCTCGACGTTGTTGAGCAGCAATGACAAGCCCATCGGCAAGCTCAGGGCCACCGCCATGACCAGGCAGGTAAAAAAGCTGCCTATAGGCTGCTTGCCCAAACGCCGCAAGCTGTCGAGCAGGCTGGCGCGGTGCGACTCAATCCAGGCTTGAAACAACATCCCGAAGCTGGGGCCCTCGTCTTCGTCGTGCTTTTTCTTTTTCGGCGGCTGTGGATCGGCGGCCTTCGGCGCTACGCGCTCGGAGACCTTGGGGCTACGTGTTGCACTCATTGTGCGGCCTCCCCGTCACCGATCAGTCGGCCACGCTGCAAGGTGAGCATGCGATGGCGCATACGTGCGATCAGCGCCAGGTCGTGGCTGGCAATCAGTACGCTAGTGCCCAAACGGTTGATGTCTTCAAATACGCCCATGATTTCCGCCGCCAGACGCGGGTCGAGGTTGCCGGTGGGTTCATCGGCCAGCAGCAATGCTGGACGATGCACGATAGCGCGGGCAATGCCGACACGTTGTTGTTGGCCTGTGGACAAGTCGCCGGGGTAAAGATCGGTTTTATCCGACAGCGATACCCGCTCCAGCGCCGAGTCCACACGCTTGGCGATTTCGGCCTTGGACAGGCCAAGAATCTGCAACGGCAACGCAACGTTGTTGAACACCGTACGATCAAACAGCAGTTGGTGGTTCTGGAATACCACGCCGATCTGGCGGCGCAAGAATGGAATCTGCGCGTTGCTGATCTGACTCAGGTCCTGGCCAGCCAGCAGCAATTTGCCGCTGGTTGGGCGCTCCATGGCCAGTAATAGCCGCAACAGCGTACTTTTACCTGCGCCGGAGTGGCCGGTGACAAACAGAAATTCGCCGCGACGAACCCGAAAGCTCAGCTCGTGCAGGCCCACGTGTCCATTTGGATAGCGTTTACCGACCTGCTCGAAACGAATCATGGACGCTCCCGCTCCGCAAACAGAGCCTGGACAAAGGGTTCGGACTCAAAGGTACGCAAATCGTCGATGCCTTCACCCACACCGATAAAACGAATCGGGATATTGAATTGCTTGGCTAGGGCGAAAATCACGCCGCCTTTGGCTGTGCCGTCAAGTTTGGTCAGCGCCAGGCCGGTCAAGGCAACAGTCTGGTTGAACTGCTTGGTCTGGCTGATCGCGTTTTGACCGGTGCCGGCGTCGAGCACCAGCAGCACTTCGTGCGGCGCGTCTTCGTCGAGCTTGCCGATCACCCGGCGGACTTTTTTCAGCTCTTCCATCAGGTTGTCTTTGGTGTGCAGACGACCCGCGGTATCAGCGATCAACACGTCGATGCCACGGGCCTTGGCCGCTTGCACCGCGTCGAAAATCACCGAGGCCGAGTCTGCACCGGTGTGCTGGGCGATGACCGGGATGTTGTTGCGCTCACCCCACACCTGTAACTGCTCGACCGCCGCCGCACGGAAGGTATCGCCCGCCGCGAGCATGACTTTTTTGCCTTCCAGCTGCAGTTTTTTGGCCAGCTTGCCGATGGTGGTGGTTTTGCCAGCACCGTTCACGCCGACCACCAGAATCACAAACGGCTTGTTCTTCGCTTCGATTTTCAGCGGCTGCTCGACCGGCTTGAGCATGGCGGCCAACTCGTCTTGCAACGATTTGTACAACGCATCGGCGTCGGTCAGTTGCTTGCGCGCCACTTTCTGCGTCAGGTTCTTGATGATCACCGAAGTCGCTTCAACGCCGACGTCTGCGGTCAGCAAACGGGTTTCGATCTCATCCAGCAGGTCGTCATCAATGGTCTTCTTGCCCAGGAACAGGCTGGCCATGCCTTCGCCAATGCTGGCGCTGGTTTTCGACAAACCTTGTTTGAGACGGGCAAAGAAGCCGACCTTGGTTTCAGGCGCAGGGGCCGGAACAGGGGTCGGGGCTGGCGTTTCAATAACCGGCGCAGGGGGCGCAACGACTGGCGCCGGGGTTGGCACTGGAACAGGCTCTGGCTCTGGCTCTGGCTCGACGAAGGTTTCAAGCACTTCAACCACCGGCTCAGCGGCGATGACCGGCGCAGTCACGGCGACTTCGAAAGCCGCTTCAGGAATCGGCGGCACGACATGCGGTTCTTCCAGGTCGTCAACCAGCGCTACCGGCTCTTCGGGAACGGGCAGCGGCGGCCACGGCTCGGCTTTGGCCGTCTCTGTCAATTGCGCGACAGGCGCGGACTCATCAGCAACCACAAGCACTTCAGGCGTCGGCTCAACCGCCACCGCAGTGGCTTCGATCAACGGTTCAGGGGTGCTTTCAGGCGCTGGCACGGGCTGTTCAACGACGGTTTCCTGCGGCTTTCTGCGCAGCCATCCGAACAGGCCTTTCTTCTCGCCAGCCGCAGCTGGGTTCTTCTTGTCGTCGTTGGAACCAAACATGGAGGACGGCTATCTCATCGTAGCGAAGCGCCACTGTGGCGCCCCGGCAAATAATATTCGGTGTGAAAAAGACTGCTTTTGTACCAGCTCGTTCGCACACAATTTATTAAGAGTGTAAAGAAACACCTCTATAACTTCGTCTTAACTCAGATCTGAAGCGTGAAAATCGGCAAAAAAACGAATTTTACCGAGTTACATCCACACTTTCAGCTCGGCTCCTATACTGCCCGATCAAACGTGGTCTGATCGTCATTGGCTTGATAGACGTGGCCGCCAGTAAAACGGATCAGTATCCTAGCACCTCATCACCCGCAGACGCTAAGGCCAAGCGGGCAGCCCAACAGGTTTAAAAACGAATGAATGCTCTAGCCCGCCACGCTGCTGGCCTGTTCTTCAGCACAGTATTAGTCCCGCTCTCGGCCTTTGCAGCCGATGCACAGCCCACCCACGAGTTTCGTCTGGACAATGGCCTGAAAGTCATCGTGCGTGAAGATCACCGCGCCCCAGTCGTGGTATCGCAGGTTTGGTACAAAGTGGGCTCCAGTTACGAGACGCCCGGCAAGACCGGTCTGTCCCACGCCCTTGAGCACATGATGTTCAAAGGCAGCAATAAAGTAGGCCCCGGCGAGGCTTCGTTGATTCTGCGCGACCTCGGTGCCGAGGAAAACGCCTTCACCAGCGACGACTATACGGCCTACTACCAAGTGCTGGCCCGGGACCGCTTGGGCGTTGCCTTTGAGCTGGAAGCCGACCGCATGGCCAGCCTCCGCTTGCCACCGGAAGAGTTCAAGCGCGAAATTGAGGTGATTAAAGAAGAACGTCGCCTGCGCACTGACGACAATCCGATGAGCAAGGCTTACGAGCTGTTCAGCGCCATGGCCTACCCGTCCAGTGGCTACCACACGCCCACTATCGGCTGGATGGTTGACCTGGAACGCATGAATGTTGCCGAGCTGCGCGCCTGGTACGAAGAGTGGTACGCCCCCAACAACGCCACGCTGGTGGTGGTGGGTGATGTGACCCCGGATGAAGTCAAAGCCCTGGCCCAGCGCTACTTTGGCCCGGTGCCCAAGCGTGATCTGCCGATTGCCAAAATACCTCTCGAACTGGCCACTCCCGGCGAGCGTCTGCTCAAGATCCACGTTCAAACGCAACTGCCAAGCCTGATGCTGGGCTTTAACGTGCCGAGCATCGCCACGGCCAAAGACCCTGTGACCGCCAACGCCCTGCGCCTGATCTCGGCATTGTTGGACGGTGGCTACAGCGCTCGCATGCCGACTCAGTTGGAGCGCGGCGAAGAGCTGGTGTCCAGCGCCTCGTCCAGCTACAACCCTTTCACCCGCGGCGACAGCCTGTTCTTGCTTTCGGCAATGCCCAACAGCCAGAAAAAAGTCACGCTGGCCCAGACCGAAGCCGGGCTGTGGCGCTTGCTGGATGACTTGAAAAAGACCCCTCCTTCCGCTGAAGAGCTTGAGCGTGTGCGCGCCCAGGTGATTGCCGGCCTGGTGTACGAGCGCGACTCGATCACCAGCCAGGCCTCCTCGATTGGCCAGCTGGAAACCGTGGGCCTGTCATGGAAGTTGATGGACAGCGAATTGGCTGACCTGCAAAAAGTCACCCCGGCCGACATTCAACAGGCGGCTCGTACCTATTTCACTCGCGACCGTCTCAGCGTTGCGCATGTACTGCCCGAGGAAAAGACCCATGAGTGAGCGTAAAGCCCCCCGCTACGCCCTGCTCGCCCTGACCACTGCGGTTCTGGTCGGCGCACTCGGCTACTATTTCGCCAGCCCCGCTGAATCGGTGGCCGGCCAGGCCCTGGATCAAGCCAAGTCCGAGCGCAAGCTAGAGTCTTTGGCTGAACTCGACGGCAAGGCCCCTACTAATCGCAAACTGAATGTACAAACCTGGCAAACCGCCGAAGGCTCCAAGGTGCTGTTCGTCGAGGCCCGCGAACTGCCGATGTTCGACCTGAGCGTGACCTTCGCCGCCGGTAGCAGCCAGGACGAAAACACCCCTGGCTTGGCGGTACTGACCAACGCCATGCTCAACGAAGGCGTGACAGGTAAAGACGTTGGCGCCATTGCTCAAGGCTTTGAAGGCTTGGGCGCAGCATTTGGCAATGGCGCTTATCGCGACATGGCCATTGCATCGCTGCGCAGCCTGAGCGATGTCGACAAGCGCACCCCGGCGCTCAACCTGTTTGCCGAAGTCGTGGGCAAACCCACCTTCCCGGCCGACTCGCTGGCGCGCATCAAAAACCAGCTTCTCGCAGGCTTTGAAGTTCAAAAACAGAACCCTGGCAAGCTGGCGAGCAATGAACTGTTCAGCCGTCTGTACGGCAGCCATCCTTACGGCCACCCCACTGACGGATCAGCCCAAAGCATCGGTTCGATCACCCTCGACCAGATCAAGGCTTTCCATAACAAAGCCTATACCGCTGGCAACGCGGTGATTGCGATAGTCGGTGATCTGTCTCGCGCCGAAGCCGAAGCCATCGCCGCTCAAGTGTCAGCTGCGCTGCCTAAAGGCCCTGCGGTGGCCAAGATTGCACAACCGGTGGAGCCTAAAGCGGGCGAAACCCACATTGAGTTTCCATCCAAACAGACCCAACTGCTGCTGGCCCAACTGGGTGTCGGCCGCGATGACCCTGATTACCCCGCCTTGCTGCTGGGCAATAAAGTCTTGGGCGGCGGTGGCTTTGGTACCCGCCTGATGACCGAGGTGCGTGAAAAACGTGGCCTGACCTACGGCGTGTACTCAAACTTTAGCCCCATGCAGGCGCGTGGCCCGTTCATGATCAACCTGCAAACCCGTGCCGAATTGAGCGAAGGCACGCTCAAACTGGTGCAAGACATTTTGGCTGACTACCTGAAAAACGGTCCGACGCAAAAAGAACTCGACGATGCCAAGCGTGAATTCGCCGGCAGCTTCCCGCTGTCAACCGCCAGTAACGCGGCAATCGTCGGCCAACTGGGCGCGATAGGCTTCTATGATCTGCCTTTGGACTATCTGGAAACCCTGAGGCAGCAGTCCCAAAACCTGACGATCGAACAGGTCAAGGACGCCATGAACAAGCACTTGAGCGCCGACAAAATGGTCGTAGTGACCGCCGGCCCAACCGTGCCGCAAAAACCACTGCCACCTCCTACCGATAAACCTTCAGAGCAACCTCTTGGGGTTCCGGAGCATTAATGGCAAAGCCAAAAAACACATCGCACTCAGGTGCCGGTCAATTACGCATCATTGGCGGGGAATGGCGCAGCCGCAAGCTCGACTTCCCCCATGTAGAAGGTCTGCGCCCCACGCCGGACCGTGTCCGTGAAACCCTGTTCAACTGGTTGGCCCCGGACATCGTCGGCGCCAAGGTGCTGGACGTGTTCGCCGGCAGCGGCGCGCTGTTCCTTGAAGCCTTGTCACGCGGGGCGGCCAAAGGCCTGGCCTTGGACAGCAACCGTGAAGCCATCTCCAACATCCGCGAAAACATGGGCCTGCTGCGCTGCACCGTCGGTGACGTGCAACAGACCGATGCCCTGCGCTTCCTGGACGCGACCCCGAGCGACACCTTCAATGTGGTGTTCCTTGACCCGCCCTTCCACAAAGACCTGCTCAAGCCTGCGTGCGACCTGCTGGAGCAACGCGGCTGGCTGGCTGACGACGCATGGGTTTACACCGAAAGCGAACAACGCCCCTCCGAACTCGGCTTGCCCGCCAACTGGCGCCTGCACCGGGAACAAAAAGCCGGCGGCGTGAATTACGCCCTGTGGGAGCGCCAAGCGCCTCAGGCGGCCGCAGCCCTGTAACAACCGCTGAATGCTGAGCAATAGTTGCCGCGCCTTGCGGCAACAATTGCACACAGCCTCTGCCGTACGTCCTATCTATCTACCGCACCCATCGCCCTTCGCTATCGCATTCTGCGGGTTCCCACTGATCAATCGCCTCGCGTGCACTCCGCACCGAGCGGCGCGTTCAAGAACAACGGAATGTAAGCGATGACCTTTTCGACTGAAAAACCCACTCACGAATTCACCCTGGAGAACGGGCTGCGCGTGATCGTGCGCCAGGACCACCGTACGCCAGACATTTGCACCTCACTGTTTCACAAAGTCGGCACCGACCACGAACGCCCGAACCAGCGCGGGCTGGCGTATCTGGCGGGTGGCGCAACCTTCAAGGACAAACACCTCGAGAGAACAATCGGCGCCGTGGCCACTGGCTGGCTTGATTACCATGTCAGCACCTACAGCCTGGAGGCTCCCGCGGCCCAACTGTCGACCGTGCTGAAGTTGCTCGCAGCCAGAATGACACCCCAGGAACTGACCCAAGAACGACTCAACAAAGGCATCAAGCGCGCTCAAGAACTCGAAGAAAGCGACCCGTACTTCACCTCCGATTACTGGATTACGCCGCCATTTGAGCAACTGATCTTTCCTCAAGCGGGCCAGCCGTACAAATTCGGCAACATCGACGACCTTGCACGCATCACGATGCACGACGTACTGCGCTGGCATGAAGAAGGTTACGCATCCAACAATTCGATTCTGGTCATCGTTGGCGACACAACACCTGATGAGGTAAAGCCTTTGGTTCAGCACCTGTTTGGTGATCTCGCCCCGTTCAACGGTTTTACGCCGATAGAACAAGCCGCCAGCCCGTTTGAGGCCGATGAGCGCAGACTGACTCAACACCTCGATACGGCCCTGCCACGGCTGCAGATGGCCTTTAATACGCCAAGCCTTGCTACCCCTGGCGCTACGGCCGACATCCGCGCCCTGCAAGTGATCAGCGCCCTACTGACCAAAGGCCCACAGGCCTGGCTGCCGGCACGCTTGTCTGAGGGCAATGCCACGCTGTACAGCGTGACCAGCCGTCTTCCGGCCTTTCGCCTAAAAGATGACCTCTTCCTGATTGCTGCCACACTGGGCGTAGACACCTCGTTGTCGGTGCAACAGGTAGAGCTGGAAATCAAACAGCTCCTGGAATCATTGAAAAACCACACGCTGGATCGCGAAACATTGCAGTACGGCCAGCATCAGGCTCTGCAAAGCCTGGAAGCACTCGACACCCTGGAAATGCAGACCTCGATCATGGGCAACCTGGCAGTTATCGACCAGCCATGGGCGCTGATCGATAGCGAAGCCGAGCAGATTCAAAACGTGACAGCCGATGACATCCAGCGGGTGGCCAACAAGTACTTCACCCCCGGGCGCTTGAGCGTGGCGCATATCCTGCCGCGAGAGGCCTGATGACCCATTAGACAGGCACCGAACTGCACACACCGCTTGGGCACCGGGCCGTGTTGTGGCAACTTAGGCACTTTCCAACAGCTGTCACCGACTGAGAAATCAAGTGCGCGCCCTCGCTACCCCTGCGTTACCCTTGGAACTGTTCACTCCAGCTTCAGGCCTCGGCAACCCTCATTTGCAAACGCTGTGGGGGCCGCTGTGGCGCACCAAACCTGTTGTTGAACATCAACGCGAGCGCCTGTGGCTCGAAGATGGCGACTTTCTGGATCTGGACTGGCACGGCACGCCATCGGCCCATGAACCCCTGGTGCTGGTGTTGCATGGCCTGACCGGGTCTTCGGGTTCGCACTACATCGCGGGTCAGCAAAGCGCACTGGCGAGACAAGGCTGGGCCAGTGTGGCCTTGAACTGGCGCGGCTGCTCAGGGGAGCCCAACCTGCTGGCGCGCAGCTACCACTCCGGGGCCAGTGAAGACCTGGCGGCGACCGTTGCGCACCTGCGCACGCGCTACCCGCTGGCACCGATCTATGCTGTGGGCTACTCGCTGGGGGGTAATGTGTTGCTCAAGTACCTGGGCGAATCAGGCAGCGCCAGCGGCCTGCAAGGCGCCGTTGCGGTATCGGTGCCGTTTCGCCTCGACCAATGCGCCGACCGTATCGGCATCGGGTTTTCGAAGGTGTATCAAGCGCACTTCATGCGCGAGATGGTCGCGTACGTCAAAACCAAGCAACGCCAGTTTCAACACGACGCCAAGCACGAAGCGCTGGCGGCATTGGCCAAACTGGGCACACTTAAATCCTTGAGCAAACTGCGCACCTTCTGGGAATTCGACGACCGGGTTACCGCTCCGCTCAATGGCTATCAAGGCGTGGACGATTATTACCGCCGCGCGTCCAGTCGTTACTTCCTGGGAGCCATTGAAACGCCAACGCTGATTATCCAGTCCGAAGACGATCCGTTTGTGTTCAAGCACAGCATTCCCGAAGCCTGCGAACTCTCGGCCAGCACCGAACTGGAACTGCACAGCCGGGGTGGCCATGTGGGCTTCGTGGAAGGTTCGCTGAGAACGCCCCGGTATTATCTTGAACGACGCATTCCACGGTGGCTGGCAAGCCTCAAGCCTGAGTCTGCGTAATGAATGTTGAGCAAGGTGAGTCAATCCACTTTTGGCAAGCGGCACCGCTGCCAGGCGTCGAGTTGCTCACCGCGCGTTACATCGAGCACCGTTTCGTGCCCCACGTGCACGATGGTTTTGTGATTGGCATGATCATGGCCGGCGCCCAGCGATACCGCTATCGTGGGGCCGAACACCTGGCACCCACTGGCACGCTGGTGCTGATCAACCCCGACGAAGTTCACAACGGTCACAAAGGCCATGACGCGGGCTGGCACTATCGGGCGTTTTATCCCGACAACGCGCAGTTACGCGGGCTGCTGGAAGAACTGGGGCTGCCCGCCACCCACTTGCCGACTTTCAATGAAACGCTGCTGCAAGACCCGGACCTGTTCAATGGCTTGCGCCAATTGCATCAACTGCTCGAAGGTCCGGAGTCTGCGCTGCACCAGCAAACGGTCTGGCGCCAAATGATGCTCGCCCTGCTCAATCGCCATGCCCGCCTGCCGATGCCGGGAAAGCCTGGGGTTGAGCATCGCGCAGTCAGCCAGGCCAAGGAGTTGCTGCAGGCGCGACTGGCCGAACCGCTTTCGCTGGAAGAACTGGCGGCGGCGGTCAACGTGTCACCGTTTCATTTGGCCCGGGTGTTTCAACGAGCGACCGGCATGCCGCCGCACACCTGGCTGATGCAGCAACGCATCGCCCATGCACGGGCATTGTTGCAGCAAGGATGGTTACCGTTACAGGTGGCCACACAACTGGGCTTTGCAGACCAAAGCCACCTGAGCCGGCAGTTTAAAAAGGTCTATGGCGTAGGCCCCGGTGCGTACAGGGCAGCCAGTGCCCATGCCTGACTCGCGTGGGAGCTGGCGCAATGTAATGGCCTCAATCACCCGTCGCTACGCCACGCGCGGGGTCATTGATCCACTCACTCCACGAGCCTGCATACAGCTTGCCCAACGGGTATCCGGCCAATCCCAGTGCAAACAGATTGTGGCACGCCGTCACGCCCGAGCCGCAATACGCCACCAGTTCTTCGGGTGAGCGGCCTGCCAATTGTTCGGCAAAGCGCTGTTTCAGCTGTTCAGCGGGCAAGAAGCGCCCCGTACTGTCGAGATTTTCAGCAAACGCTGCACACTGCGCGCCCGGAATGTGTCCGGCCACGGGGTCGATGGGCTCGACCTCGCCACGAAAACGCGGCCTGGCGCGAGCGTCGATCAAGGTCAGACCCGGCTCGCCAAGGCGTTTTTGCAGTTGCTTGGCGCTCAGCAACAAGTGGTTATCCGGCTGGCCGTTGAAGGTTCCGCCCCCCTTGACCGGCGCGTCCAGGCTCAACGGCAAGCCCGCCGCATGCCAGGCCTTTAGCCCGCCATCGAGAATAAACACGCCGTCGCGCTTGCCCAGCCAGGCCAGCAACCACCAGGCACGGGCCGCAAAAGCACCCGGACCATCGTCATACAGCACCACATCGCTATCGTCGTTGATGCCCCACGCACGCAAACGCTCAAGCAGCGCCTGCGCATCAGGCAGCGGATGGCGGCCCGTCACGCCTTTGATCACCGGCCCGCTCAGGTCCCGCTCAAGATCAGCGAACTGGGCCTCGGCAATATGCCCTTCGGCATAGCTGCTGCGGCCATAGTCCGGGTCTTCCAACGCAAAACGACAATCCAGAATGACCAGTCCGGGCTGAGCCTGACGCTCATCCAAGGCTTGAGGGCTGATCAGTTGCGCAACGGGCATAGTGAACTCCTGTGAGGGGGTGAAAGGCCGTTAATGTACGTCCATTACCTGTTCCAATGGGACGTAAAACTCCTTGATCAGCTCATCGACCGCGTCACGGTACTGATCGGTGACGAAGCCCGACTCTAGCACCAGCAGTTGATAGATTCCGCGCCTGATAGCCTGTTCGCAAAGCTGCTCACGGTTCTCGCTACTGGTGCACAAAAAACCGATCCACGACGTAAGAATGATCCAGGCATTGAGGGTCAATGCTTCGATCTGCTGTGGCGTCATGTCCAGAATCCCCGCTTTCACAAACCCCGTATAGATCGCCTGCCCCTGCCGCAGACATTGCTCGTAAAAGCGGCGATAGCGAACCGCCAGCTCTGCGTCGCTCTGCAGCAGGTGCTCAATGTCGCGGTAGAAAAACCGGTAGCGCCACATGGCATTCAGCAGGTGCTTCAAGTAATCGCGCTTGTCGCTGATAGCAGGAACACGCCCTTCTGGCGGGTGCAAAAAGCCCAACACCAGCGTCTCGTACTCCTCAAACAAGACCCAGATAATCGCCTGCTTGTTCGCAAAGTGGTAATACAAATTACCCGGCGAAATTTCCATGTGGGCGGCAATGTGATTGGTGCTGACACTGCGCTCACCCAACTGGTTAAACAGTTCAAGACTGGTATTAACGATGCGCTGGCTGGTTTTTAATCGTGCGGCCATAGCTTGGACTTAAGTGAACATTTAAAAACATCTTAAGGCTTGAGCACAGATCGTTAAACAACCTGAATGGTAGCCCCCCCCAATTGACAACATAGAGCGCAAGCTCTAAAAACAACGTAGCTCTCACAAGAACAATCAATAAGAAACCTGCAGGAGCGAACCATGTCTGCCGACAGTGCCCACCATCACGCATCCTCTCTCCTGCCGAGTGACCTCCAGTCCCTTTTCGCCACACAGCGCAAAGCCTACGCAGAACATCCATTCCCACCAATAGCACAACGCTATCAATGGCTGAAAAGTCTACGCCGAATTCTCAGTGATGAGCGCGATGTATTAATCGACGCCATCAGCCAGGACTTCAGCCATCGCAGCCCTGATGAAACCTTGTTTGCCGAGGTGATGCCCAGTCTGCACAGCATTGACTACACCCTCAAACATTTGAGCCGCTGGATGAGGCCCTCATCGCGCAGCGTGGGCGTGATGTTCCAACCCGCCAGTGCCAAGGTGGTCTACCAGCCACTGGGCGTGGTCGGGATTATCGTGCCGTGGAACTACCCGTTGTACCTGGCAATGGGGCCTTTGATTGGCGCATTGGCGGCAGGCAATCGGGTCATGCTCAAACTCAGTGAATTCACCCCGGCCACTGGCCGCTTGCTCAAGGATTTGCTGGGGAGGATCTTTCCCGAAGACATGGTCACGGTGGTTCTGGGTGATGCGCAGGTGGCCGTGGCGTTTTCGAGTCTGGCGTTCGATCACCTGCTGTTCACCGGCTCGACCCATGTCGGCAAGCTGGTAATGCGCGCTGCGGCTGAAAACCTCACCCCGGTAACCCTGGAACTGGGCGGTAAATCGCCTTCCATCGTATCGGCCGATGTACCGCTCAAAGACGCAGCCCAGCGCATTGCCTGGGGTAAAACCATGAATGCCGGGCAAACCTGCATCGCGCCGGACTACGTACTGGTGCCGCAAGACCGGGTCGAAGGCTTTATCGAGGCTTACCGCCAGGCCGTTCATGGGTTTTATCCGACCCTGACCGATAACCCGGACTACACCGCGATCATCAGCGAACGCCAAGTGGCACGCCTTGAGCACTTGCAAACAGACGCCACGCTCAAGGGCGCCCGGCTGATCCCGCTGTATGCACAAGGCCAGGGGCAGCGCATGCCCCACGCCCTGTTGCTGGATGTAAACGACGAGATGCAGGTCATGCAGGACGAAATCTTCGGCCCGCTGCTCCCAGTGGTGGCCTACACCACCCTGGAGCAGGCGCTGGCCTACATCAACGCCAGGCCTCGCCCGCTCGCGCTGTATTACTTTGGCTACGACAAGGCCGAGCAGCAGAGCGTGATCCAGAACACACACTCCGGCGGCGTCTGCATCAACGAAACCCTGTTGCATGTGGCTATCGACGATCTGCCTTTTGGGGGTATTGGCCATTCGGGGATGGGGCACTACCACGGTCACGAAGGCTTTTTGACCTTCAGCAACGCCAAAGGCGTTTTGATCAAACAGCGCTGGAACAGTTCGCTGACGATCTATCCGCCTTATGGCCGACACCTGGTGCGCCTGATTCAAAAGCTGTTTATCCGCTAGCCCCTTACGGCGAGACTTGCCCATGCCTGAATCGCATGTTGAAACGGCGCTGCTGTCACGTCGCGGTGCTTTAAAAATCGGCTTGTGCGCAACGGCTTTTCTCGCGGTCGCGGGGTTGGGCGCCAGCCTCAGTGGCTGCTCGACCAGCACCAGCGCCCGTGGCTATGAGGTACTGCGTAGCGCTGATCTGGATTTTCTGCAGGCATTGATTCCGGTCATGCTGGCGGGCAGCATCGACCATGCCGCCCTTCCCGGCGCGACAGACGCCACTTTGCATCAACTGGACGACAACCTGGCTCACCTGTCGCCCGAGCTGCTCAAGCTGACCCTGCAACTGTTCGACGTACTGGCCATGCCGGTGACACGCGGCCCGCTGACCGGCGTGTGGGACAGTTGGGAAAACGCCAGCCCCGAGAGCATTCAGCATTTCTTGCAGCGCTGGCAAAACAGCAGCCTCAAGCTGTTGCGCATGGGCCATGGTTCGTTAGTGCAGTTGGTGATGATGAGCGGCTACGAACAGCCCGAGTTATGGGCCCATTGCGGGTATCCCGGCCCACCGAAAATTTAACTGAACAAGCCAGCTCCCACAGACCTCTTATCCCGATGAGAAACCGCTTATGCCCGTACCCGATCTGTTCCGCGAAGGCCTGGCGCGAGGCTGGAAAACCTATGACGGTTCGCGACTCGACAGCGATCTGACGCTCGAGGCCGACGTCGCCATCATCGGAAGCGGCGCAGGCGGGGGTACCACGGCTGAGATCCTCAGTCACGCCGGATATAAGGTATTGCTGATCGAGGAAGGCCCGCTCAAAACCAGCAGCGATTTCAAGCTGCTCGAAGGCGAGGCCTACTCCAGCCTGTACCAAGAAGGCATCGGGCGCATGAGCAAAGACGGCGCCATCAGTATTCTGCAAGGCCGTGCCGTGGGTGGCACCACGCTGGTCAACTGGACGTCGAGCTTTCGCACCCCGGCGCAAACCCTGGAACATTGGGCCCGCGAGCACGCGGTCAAAGGCCACAGCGAAGAGGCCATGGCGCCCTGGTTTGAGCACATGGAACAACGTCTGGGCGTCGCACCGTGGTTGATCCCGCCCAATGCCAACAACGAGGTGATTCGCAACGGCTGTGAAAAACTTGGCTACAACTGGCACGTAATCCCGCGCAATGTGCGCGGTTGCTGGAACCTGGGCTATTGCGGCATGGGTTGCCCGACCAATGCCAAGCAATCGATGCTGGTCACGACCATCCCTGCCACCTTGGAAAACGGCGGCGAACTGCTCTATCTGGCGCGCGCCCAGCGCTTGCTGATCACCGGCGATCAGATTACCGGCCTGCAATGCCAAGGCATGGACAGCCGCTGCGTGGCGCCCAATGGCCGCACCATCACGGTCAAGGCCCGGCATTACGTACTGGCGGGTGGCGGTATTAACACACCGGGCTTGCTGATGCGCTCTGAAACACCCGACCCTTATAAACGCGTGGGCAAACGGACATTTTTGCACCTGGTCAACTTCTCGGCTGCGCAATTTCCCGATGCCATCAGTCCGTTTTATGGCGCACCACAGTCAATTTACTCAGATCATTTTCAGTGGAAAGACGGCACCACGGGCCCCATGGGCTACAAGCTCGAAGTCCCGCCCCTGCACCCGGCACTGGCCGCCACCTTGTTTGCCAGTTATGGCGAAACCAGCGCCAAACACATGGCCCAGTTGCCGCATACCCACATGATGCTGGCCCTGATGCGCGATGGTTTTCACCCCGACAGCCCTGGCGGCAGTGTCGAACTGCGCAGTGATGGCAGCCCGGTGCTCGATTACAACCTCACGCCTTATGCCTGGGAAGGGCTCAAACGGGCTTTTCACAGCATGGCCGAGATCCAGTTCGCAGCGGGTGCCAGCAGCGTCATGCCGCTGCACAGTGATGCGCAGTACATCAATAGCCTGAGCAAAACCCGTGAGCGGATCGACAGTTTGAGCCTTGAGTTGTATCGCACACGGCTGGCCAGCGCTCATGTGATGGGGGGGTGTGCGATGGGTGAAAATCCGCAAACGGCAGTCACCGACAGCCTTGGGCGCCATCATCAAATACGCAATCTATCGATCCATGATGGCTCTTTGTTCCCCACCAGCATTGGTGCCAACCCACAATTGTCGGTGTACGGGCTCACGGCAAAACTCGCGACACAGCTGGTCGAAAGGCTTAAAAATCCGTGAAAAAGTACTTAATTCACCGCGTCTATAGTCCTTTCTTCTGCGAATGGCGACTTGGCCGACCGAGAAGGCTGCGATACCATCCGACTCCCCAACGGATTCCCGCCAGGACGACGCGATGAACCGAGTGTTGTACCCAGGTACATTTGACCCTATTACCAAGGGCCATGGCGATCTGGTCGAACGCGCCTCGCGCCTGTTCGATCATGTGATCATAGCGGTCGCTGCCAGCACTAAGAAAAACCCGCTCTTCCCTTTGGAACAGCGTGTTGAGCTGGCGCGTGAAGTCACCAAGCACCTGCCCAATGTTGAGGTAGTCGGCTTCTCGACACTGCTTGCGCACTTCGCCAAAGAACAGAACGCCAATGTCTTTCTGCGTGGCCTGCGAGCCGTGTCGGACTTCGAATACGAGTTCCAGCTGGCGAACATGAATCGCCAACTGGCTCCCGATGTCGAAAGCCTGTTTCTGACACCGTCAGAGCGTTATTCGTTTATTTCGTCGACATTGGTTCGTGAAATAGCGGCTTTAGGCGGCGACATCAGTAAGTTTGTGCACCCGGTTGTGGCCGATGCCCTGACCGAGCGGTTTCGCAAGAAGTAACCGCTGAAGCGGCGCCCGCGTGCACTACGGGCGCCAATGCGGCACAATTGCCGCATTCGATTTCAGTTGCCCGGGCAAACTGCCCCGGCCGGAGTACCCATGTCCCTGATCATCACCGACGATTGCATTAACTGCGACGTCTGCGAACCCGAGTGTCCGAACGCTGCTATTTCCCAGGGTGAAGAGATCTACGTGATCGACCCTAACCTGTGCACCCAGTGCGTCGGCCATTACGATGAGCCGCAATGCCAGCAGGTTTGCCCGGTGGACTGCATCCCGCTGGATGAAGCACACCCGGAAACCGAAGAAGAACTGATGGAAAAGTACCGGAAAATCACCGGCAAGGCCTGATGCCTTTCCTGCAGGAGCGAGCTTGCTCGCTCCTGCAGGGTATGCGATTGCTACGTCTGGCAGCGTGGGCAGAAAACGCTGGCACGCTGGCCCAGCTTGACTTCACGCAGTTCGGTGCCGCACACCTTGCACGCTTGGTACGCACGGCCGTACACGAATAATTCTTGCTGGAAGTAACCCGGCTGGCCATCACCCCCGATAAAGTCGCGCAATGTGGTACCGCCACGTTCAATGGCGGCGGCCAATATCCGCTTGATCTCAATCGCCAGCTTTAAATAGCGTGCCCGCGAAATGCTCTTGGCTTCACGACGTGGATCAATCCCGGCGGCGAACAACGCTTCGGTCGCATAAATATTGCCCACACCCACCACCACTGCGTTGTCCATGATGAACGGTTTGACTGCCATTGCACGCTTGCGCGACAGCTGGAACAGTCGATCACCATCAAACAGGTCGGTCAGCGGCTCCGGCCCCAGCTTGAGCAGCAGTTCGTGGTTCAGCGGATCAAGGCTCCAGAGCATCGCACCAAAGCGACGCGGGTCGGTGTAGCGCAAGGCCAGCCCCGACTCCAGTTCAATGTCCACGTGCTCGTGCTTGAGCGCTGGCAACCCGGCTTCCACCAGACGCAAATTACCCGACATGCCCAAATGACTGATCAACGTCCCGACTTCGGCGTTGATCAGCAGGTATTTGGCCCGGCGTTCAACCAACACGATTTTCTGCCCCGACAAGCGTATGTCGAGGTCTTCGGGGATCGGCCAGCGCAGGCGCCGGTCGCGCACAATCACCCGGCTGACCCGCTGCCCTTCAAGGTGCGGGGCAATACCACGGCGGGTTGTTTCGACTTCAGGTAATTCAGGCATCAGAGGCTCTCACTCGTGAGCACCCAGCTCGCGGATGCTTTCTTTCAAGTTCTCAAAGTCATACTCAGACAGACCGACGTAATCCAGTACCAGAGGGCCGACGCTGTTCCACTCATGGTCTTCACGCTGTTTGCCCAACACTTTGTATGAGGCGCAGATGTGCTCGGCCATCTTGAGAATCGCCAGCAGGTTTTTAAGCTGGCTGTTGCGCGACGACTGGTCGCTAAAAATCGCCAGCGCATTGTGGTGGTTGGCAATGGCTTCGGTCAGGTGCGCAGGCAAGCGCCAGGACTTGGCCGTGTAGTAGCCGACCACCGCATGGTTGGTGTTGTAATGCCGATTTTCTGTGTCGACCACCCGGCTGACCGGACCGGCGTTAGCGTAGCCCTGTTCCAGTACAGGCATGTACTCAGGGAAGCGCTTGAGCATCAGCGCAATGCCGCAATCGTGAAACAACCCCAGCGCATAAGCCTCATCAGCGGCCACAATACCGGTGCGCTTGGCCAGCGTCAGGCTGGTCATGGCAACGTCTTGGGCGGTGTCCCAAAAACGGTTGAGGGTCACGATGGTGTCGTCCGTCATTTCACCCTTGATCGACTGCGCGTTGATCAAGTTGATAATGGTGCGACTGCCCAACAGCGTCACCGCGCGGCGGATCGAGGCTATTTTGTGCGTCAGGCCGAAATACGGCGAATTGACGATTTTCATCAGTGCGCCGGACAAACCGGGATCCTGGGAGATCAAGCGGGCGATCACTTCCAGATCCGGATCAGGCATGTATTGCTCCATCTGCAAATCCACCATGATTTGCGGTTGAGGCGGCACACTGATGCCTTGCAGTGCCTGGCTGATCTGCTCGGATGAAAGCTCTGGGGGCATGTCGACTTACTCTGGATTAGGCCGCGATTCTAGCGGAAATTTATCACCGGATGGGCGCGTGATCCGACGCAATACCGCGAATCTACCAAGCTTGAAGGCCACGTCTAAGGCTATAATCGCGCCCTTTTCAATACCCGGAGCGACGTCATGTCCCTGCCAAGCCTGCGCCTTAAAGCCAATGCCGATCGACGCCTGCGCGCCGGCCACCTGTGGATCTACAGCAACGAAATTGATGTAGCCACCACCCCTCTTCACGGTTTTAAAGCGGGCGACCAAGCCGTGCTCGAAACAGCCACCGGCAAACCGCTGGGCATCGTGGCCATGAGCCCGAACAACCTGATCTGCGCGCGCCTGCTGTCGCGCGACATTAAGTTGCCGCTGGACAAGTCGCTGCTGGTACACCGCCTCAACATGGCCCTGTCCCTGCGCGAGCGTCTGTTTGACAAGCCGTACTACCGCTTGGTGTACGGCGATTCTGATCTGCTGCCAGGTTTGGTCGTTGACCGTTTCGGCGACATTCTGGTGGTTCAGCTGGCGTCAGCAACCATGGAACAGCACAAGGACGACGTGATCGCCGCCCTGGTGCAAGTCATCAAGCCAAGCGGCATTCTGTTCAAGAACGACTCGGCCGCCCGCGATGCCGAAGGCCTTGAACGTTACGTTGAAACCGTGTTCGGCCTGGTGCCGGAGTGGGTTGCCCTGGAAGAAAACGGCGTGAAGTTCGAAGCGCCAGTCATGGCGGGCCAGAAAACCGGCTGGTTCTACGACCACCGCATGAACCGCGCCCGTCTGGCGCCGTACGTCAAAGGCAAGAAGGTACTGGACCTGTTCAGCTACATCGGCGGCTGGGGCGTACAAGCGGCTGCGTTTGGCGCCAGCGAAGTGACCTGCGTCGACGCCTCCTCGTTTGCACTCGACGGTGTAGAACGCAACGCCGCGCTGAACGGCTTTGCTGAGCGCGTCACCTGCATGGAAGGCGACGTGTTTGAGGCGCTGAAAGAGCTCAAAGCCAACGAAGAGCGTTTCGACGTGATCGTGGCTGATCCGCCAGCCTTCATCAAACGCAAAAAAGACCTGAAAAACGGCGAAGGTGCTTACCGCCGCCTGAACGAGCAAGCCATGCGCCTGCTCACCAAAGACGGGATTCTGGTCAGCGCTTCGTGCTCGATGCACCTGCCCGAAGACGACCTGCAAAACATCCTGCTGACCAGCGCTCGCCATCTGGATCGCAACATCCAGCTGCTGGAACGCGGCGGCCAGGGCCCGGATCACCCGGTTCACCCGGCTATCGTCGAAACACGCTACATCAAGAGCATCACCTGCCGCTTGCTGCCTAACAGCTAAGTCGCCTGGGGAGCGAGCTTGCTCGCTCCCCAGTATTTGGCATCAAGGCTCTGAAGGTTTATCCGCCCTCGGGCTCAGCTCTACGCCACCTATCTCCAACGATTGGTAACGCGGTTTCACCACCTTCGCTTTCCCTTCCCGAATAAGCTCAATCAGTGCCATCGGGTTGTCATCGATCTCAAACATGCCCGCACGCTGCCATTTACCCTGAGCATCGCGTTTAAAGAAGTACAACGGGCCAGACCAGGACTGCTTGGGCACTTGCAGCACTTCGTTTTGCCCATCCTGATCCAGATCGACTGCCCACATCGCGCACCCAGGATACAGACACAGATGGCCAGGCATGCCCAGCGCCTCGAACTGCTGACTGCCGTCCACGGCAGGCCCGATCCACTCCAGCAACCTGTCGCTCGACGTGCTTACGCCCTGGCTCGTGTCCGCCTCCTTGAGTCGCTTCAACAGCACCTGCCGTGCGGGCTCATCCAGCACCTTGCCGTGCTCGACTTGCGCCAATAAAGCCTCAAATGCCTGCTTGCCCGGCAAGCCCAGTTGATAGCGCAGCGTTTGCGCATCAAACGCATCAGCCGCTGTTTTGCCGCTCAACAAGCGCTGCACCTGATTCTTCGCACTGATCTGCAACGGGTTGAACCAAGGCGTATGAATCGCCAGTAATAACGCCACGCACACCAGGGCAATCCATGGATTGCTGACACGCAACGTGCCCAACCAATGGGAGCGCGACGCAAACACGGCCCAAACCGCCGCCACGCTGTGGGCAAAGACCACCAGCACCAGCAGCATCGCCAACAGACGGCTTGGGGTCAGGCCGTATTGTTCAATTCGCAACCAGCTCGAATAGCCTGCCAACACCACGAGAACCGGCAAGCACAGCAAGCACAGATCAACCATGCGCACCAGCCACAACGGGTAACCACTGCTCTGGTGCCCGTCCTGAAACACGCCGTTGAGAAAGAACAGATTGACCGCCACCAGACACAGCATGATCGGCGTCGAATAGCCCGTATCCCATATCGGCGCCAGCCCGCTAAAGGGCAGCGCACACGTGAACACAATCGCAATCATCGAACTCAGCGGCAGCAGAAAACGGCACAGCGTGAGCAGAATCCCGCGCAACAGGCCAATCACCCGATCATTCTCACGGCCCATGTGCAGGCCCAGCGCGAACACCATCATCGAACCGACACAGAGAAACCCGGTGGTTGTGAAGAGCTTATTCAGCGCGACAATTCCGAGCATCTTGAACAAGCTGCCCCACAAGAACAGAAGCGCCCAAAACACCGCCGCCAGCAGCAAGCCCAGCAACACAATAAACACCGTGTCCCAGGCATGGCGAAACAAGTCTTCGTAGCGCGGCATGCGCCCTTCACCGGTCGGCCAACTGAGGATAAACACCGTCACGATGTATGTAATGACCACCGAAAAGAACAGCCAGCTGCCTTCCAGCCAATTATTGAAGCGCCAAGGCTCTCCAGCGTCGTGGAACACCCAGGCGCTGATCGCCGTCATCAGCAGGGTAAAAGCACCCACCCACCAAATCGTCCCCCGCTGACGCACACTGTCGCCCAGCAATATCAAATTGATACCACCGACCAGTGTGAAGTCGACCAACGCATTGTTGAGACTCGCCCCGCTAATAGTGCTTGCCAGCCACAGTAAAAGTCCTTGGACCAAGCCAATGGCCAGACACCTGTAAACGGAACGGTTGAGGGTAAGCATTCAGTATCCTTGCTGAAAAAAATCAGCCTTCACTCTATCGCCTGAGGGTCGATAACGCCTAGGCCTATGGGGAAACCTCAATACATCCCGTTTAGAGAGCAGCTGGGACGATAAAAGTATTTTCTTACAGGAATACAGGCGCCGACCTACCTAGTAGCGCGTTGAAAAAGTGCGCACCGACAGGCAACACTGCCCGCCTTGATCACAACAGGGCCTCGCCGTGCACCCATCTCCTGAAAACACCTCAAAACAACGCGCGGCGATTGTCCTGCTCATGAGCATGGTGCTGCTGGCGGTCTTCCCGCTGGATGTGGTGCTCCCGTCTTTTCCCGCACTCTCGAATCACTTCAATCGTTCCCAAACCGATATCGCATTCTCTGTCAGCCTGTTCGCCATCGTGATCTCGCTCTCACAATTACTGATTGGTCCGCTATCGGACAGGCTGGGGCGCAAAAAGCTGCTGCTGGCAGGCATGGTCGTCGCGATTATCGGCGCGGTGGGTTGTGTACTGGCGACCCACTTCACGGCATTTGTGTTGTTCAGGTGCGTTCAAGCGCTCGGCTGCGGTGTCTTTGTACTGGCACAAGCACTGGTACAAGACCTGTTTATCGACAAACAACGTGACCAGTTGCGCATCGCGATGATGACTGCCAGCGGGCTGTTTATTTCACTGTCACCGTTGGCCGGCACGCTGCTGCAACAGGTTTTTGATTGGCCCGCCAGCTTCTGGGTATTTGTTGTCCTGGCCTCGGTGGTGTTTGTAAAAGCACTGTTCTTCCTTGATAACCCACGCCCGGTTCAACACGCGTCACACGGCATCGTGCAGTCGTATTGGCGCGTGTGCCGCGACCCGGCTTTTATCGGTTACTGGCTAATCTCCGGCTT
Organism: Pseudomonas sp. NPDC096917; assembly: GCF_044762555.1. NCBI lineage: Bacteria > Pseudomonadati > Pseudomonadota > Gammaproteobacteria > Pseudomonadales > Pseudomonadaceae > Pseudomonas > Pseudomonas sp. NPDC096917. Next base: position 277,212 of record NZ_JBIWEO010000002.1, read on the forward strand.
CGCTTTTGCCTGCCACTTCTCATTTATCGTGATGTCACCGCTGTTGTTTATGGAGCACTTGCAGCTGTCGCCCTATGCGTTCGCCTTGGTGTTGTTGGTGTATGGCATGGCCTACCTGGGCGCAGGCATCGTTGCCCAGCGAATAAGCAACCGGCTGGCAGCCTCCACTCAAATCACCGCTGGACTGCTGCTGATCCTGACTAGCGGCCTGTCGATGCTGGCACTCTCGATCGCCTTGGGCCTGACGACAGTTAGCGTATTAGTGCCAATGATGATCTGCACAGTGGGCATCACCATTATTCGGCCAATCACAACGTCAAAAGCGATGGACGTGTTCCCCGAACATGCGGGCACGGCCGCCTCAACCGGTGGACTGGTGGTTTTAGCGTGCGGCGGGGTCATCAGCGCGTTGGTCAATCTCAGCGCTCTAGACCTGCAAACCACATTGGCCATTTGCTTCATTGTGCTCGGCACCGTCTCTATGATTGTGCATTTGCTGATCAACCGCCGATCTGCCGCCCTGCTGCCCGAGTAACCCACTTGTGCTTCGGGCCGACGGGTTGCCCCATTCCTTCCCGTCGCCAGCCGTGTAGAATCAACGCATTCATCGCCAATCATCCCCGGCGGGTTTATGAGCTCAAGCCCAAGCGCGCGGCGATCCCGCAGCGTTCACGGCAACTCGCGGATACGTGGTCATTTTCTGTGTGATCCGCCAGTCATTAGAAGCTCACTTCCCTGTTTGTTACCTGATTAGCCGCCCGGAGTTGCTCCATGCCTGACTATCGTTCGAAAACCTCCACCCACGGCCGCAATATGGCCGGTGCCCGCGCTTTGTGGCGCGCCACGGGGATGAAAGATGCCGACTTCAAGAAGCCGATCATCGCAATTGCCAACTCCTTTACCCAGTTCGTACCCGGCCACGTGCACCTAAAGGACATGGGTCAACTGGTGGCCCGCGAGATCGAGCGCGCGGGTGGAGTTGCCAAAGAATTCAACACCATTGCAGTCGATGACGGCATCGCCATGGGTCACGACGGCATGCTGTATTCGCTGCCAAGCCGCGAGATCATCGCTGACTCCGTCGAGTACATGGTCAACGCCCACTGCGCCGACGCCATCGTGTGCATCTCCAACTGCGACAAAATCACCCCTGGCATGCTGATGGCTGCGCTGCGCCTCAACATCCCGGTGATTTTTGTTTCGGGCGGACCGATGGAAGCGGGCAAAACCAAGCTCGCCAGCCACGGTCTCGACCTGGTAGACGCCATGGTCATCGCCGCCGACTCCAGCGCTTCTGACGAGAAGGTTGCCGAGTACGAGCGCAGCGCTTGCCCGACGTGCGGTTCGTGCTCAGGCATGTTCACCGCCAACTCGATGAACTGCCTGACCGAAGCACTGGGCCTGGCCTTGCCGGGCAACGGTTCTACCCTGGCGACTCACAGCGACCGCGAGCAACTGTTCCTGCAAGCCGGTCGCACCATCGTTGATCTGTGCCGCCAGTACTACATCGAGAACGACGACTCGGTTCTGCCGCGCAACATCGCCAACTTCAAGGCGTTCGAAAACGCCATGACGCTGGACATCGCCATGGGCGGTTCGACCAACACCATCCTGCACTTGCTGGCCGCTGCCCAGGAGGCCGAGATCGACTTCGACCTCAAAGACATCGACCGCCTGTCGCGCCACGTGCCGCAGCTGTGCAAAGTGGCGCCGAACATCCAGAAGTACCACATGGAAGACGTGCACCGCGCGGGCGGCATTTTCTCCATCCTCGGCTCGCTGGCCCGTGGCGGCCTGCTGCACACCGAACTGCCGACCGTGCACAGCAAGACCATGGCCGAAGGCATCGCCAAGTGGGACATCACCCAGACTGACGACGAAGCCGTGCACACGTTCTTCCGTGCAGGCCCGGCCGGCATCCCGACGCAGACCGCGTTCAGCCAGTCGACCCGCTGGGACACCCTGGATGACGACCGTGAAAACGGCTGCATCCGCAGTGTTGAACACGCCTACTCGCAAGAAGGCGGCCTGGCTGTGCTGTACGGCAACATCGCGCTGGATGGCTGCGTGGTCAAAACTGCCGGTGTCGATGAGTCGATCCACGTGTTCGAGGGCAACGCCAAGATCTTCGAAAGCCAAGACAGCGCCGTGCGAGGCATTCTGGCTGACGAAGTGCAGGCCGGTGACATTGTGATCATCCGTTACGAAGGCCCGAAAGGCGGCCCGGGCATGCAAGAAATGCTCTACCCGACCTCCTACCTGAAGTCCAAAGGCCTGGGCAAAGCCTGTGCCCTGCTGACCGATGGTCGTTTCTCGGGTGGCACATCGGGTCTGTCCATCGGCCACGCTTCGCCAGAGGCCGCTGCCGGCGGCGCCATTGGCCTGGTGCAAGACGGCGACAAGGTGCTGATCGACATTCCGAACCGCTCGATCAACCTGTTGGTCAGCGACGAAGAGCTGGCCGCACGCCGTGTTGAGCAAGACAAGAAAGGCTGGAAGCCGGTTGAAGTGCGTCCGCGTAAAGTCACCACCGCGCTCAAGGCCTACGCCTTGCTCGCCACCAGCGCCGACAAAGGCGCGGTGCGTGATAAAGCGCTGCTGGATAAGCTGGTGCCATAACCCAACGCGTAACACAAAAATCCCGGCCATGTGCCGGGATTTTTTGTGCCATACCAACCGTGTAGGAGCGAGCTTGCTCGCGATTTTTTGATCTTTTAAAGGCTCGCGAGCAAGCTCGCTCCTACAGATTTGCCTCACTGAATTTCGTCAGGTTTGACGATCACCCAATTTTTATCCGCTGTCACTGGCAAACCTGCTTTGGCCTGCGCTGCTGCGTTTTTGGCCATCATGCCTTGCAGCTGCGTCATGTACTTGTCTTTGCGGTTAATCCACAGGTGAATCCCGCCTTTGTTCACGTCAACGCTGTGGAACAACATGTAGCCGTCACTCGATGGCGTGTCCCCTGCCACCAGCACCGGTTTTTTCCATGGGTCGATGTACGTCAGGATCGCCGCCTGTTTGCCCGCCATCCAAGTGGCCGGGGTCCATAGGTAAGGTGTGAGTTCAAGCCCCATGTTGGCTTGTTCGCTGTAAGTGCCCGCGCTGATCTGCTTGCGGGCCGTGGTCAGTTCACCCGTGTCACGGTTTTTGAGCAGCGTGCTCACCCCAATCACGTTCTGCGGTTTGACGTTGTAGCCGTACTTTGGATCTGCCGCGACCATGCGCACCAGTTCTTCGGAGGCTGCGGTCATCACGTACACGTCGATGCCGTTTTCCATCAGTTTGTTAAACAGCTCAACCTGCCCCGTAAAAATCTTGGGCGGCTGGATCTCGGCCGTCTTGAGCGCATCGCCTTCAAAATACGTCACAGCAATGGGCTGCCCGGATGCCATCAACTCGTCCACATACCCTTTGAGCTGTTGCAGGGTAAAGCCGGAAAATACCTGCGCGACCCATGGGTAACAGACCATGTCGTCGATTTCACACAAACGGTAGTAATAGCTGAACAGGCTCTCCTGGTGGTCTGCCGTGTCTTTAAACGCAATGAGCTTGAGCGACGGATCAAGACTGTCCCGGGTGATCAGGCCCAGGTTTTCCATATACGGCAACAACGCCTCTTCCAGGTCGTTGCGATAGCTGGTGTTGTCCATGTCAAAAACCGCGAAGTTACCTTTGTTCGCGTTGGCCGTAATCATGGCGTTCAATTGCTGGGCCTGATCGGCAGGCCAGTGCTCCAACTCAGTCGCCAATACCTGTCCGGCCAAGCCAAAGCACAGGGTTGCCGCTATCCACTTCGCCGTCAGGCTCATCCGCTATGCTCCTCGTAAAGGCGTCGACGCTAGCAAACCTGTGTGACAGTTTTAGCGTGGATACGACCTTTAGCATCCTGAAAGCGCCACCTCTTTATTCCAAAAACGAAGGCAGTCATTCCACAACGATATATTTCGAGCTATATCAACCTGTTAGCATTTCCGGTTCGAAATTTTTATCGCCAAAAGACGGGTACACGTCGTCCCCTCGGAGCTTTCATGAATGTCCCGCTGATCCTCAATCTGCTGGTGTTCCTCGCGTTGCTGTTCGGCTTGTCGCTGACCCGCAACACCGCGTGGAGCCTGGCAAAAAAAGTCCTCCTGGCGCTGGTTATCGGCGTGCTCTTCGGCTTGGGCTTGCATCTGGTATATGGCACGGACAGCCAAACCCTCAAAACCTCTATCGGCTGGTTCGATCTGGTCGGCAGTGGCTACGTGCAACTGCTGCAAATGATCGTGATCCCGCTGGTGTTTGCTTCGATCCTGAGCGCCGTTGCACGCCTGCACAACGCATCGTCGCTGGGCAAAATCAGCTTCCTGACCATCGGTACGTTGCTGTTCACCACCATGATCGCAGCGCTGGTCGGCATCGGCCTGACTAACCTGTTCGGCCTGACCGCTGACGGCTTGGTCGCAGGCGTGGCAGAAATGAGCCGCCTGCAGGTCATCCAGAGCGATTACGTGGGCAAGGTCGCAGACCTTAACGTACCGCAGTTGCTGCTGTCGTTTATCCCGCAAAACCCGTTTGCCGACCTGGCCCGCGCCAAGCCGACGTCCATCATCAGCGTGGTGATTTTTGCTGCATTCCTGGGGGTTGCGGCACTGCAACTGTTCAAGGACGAGCCGGAAAAAGGCGGCAAAGTGCTGAACGCCATCGACACCCTGCAAGCTTGGGTGATGCGTCTGGTGCGACTGGTCATGAAACTGACCCCATATGGCGTGCTGGCGTTGATGACCAAAGTGGTCGCCATGTCCAACCTGCAAGACATCCTCAAACTCGGCAGTTTTGTGGTGGTGTCCTATATCGGCCTGGCATTGATGTTCGTGATTCACGGGGTGATCTTGTCAGTGTCCGGGGTTAACCCGCTGCGCTTCTTGCGCAAGGTCTGGCCGGTACTGACCTTCGCCTTCACCAGCCGTTCGAGCGCTGCCAGCATCCCGCTGAGCATCGAAGCACAAACCCGCCGCCTGGGCATTCCGTCTTCGATCGCCAGCTTCGCGGCATCGTTTGGCGCAACCATTGGTCAAAACGGCTGTGCGGGTCTGTACCCGGCCATGTTGGCCGTCATGGTTGCCCCAACGGTGGGCATCAACCCGCTGGACCCGATGTGGATCGCCACGCTGGTGGCGATTGTGACCTTGAGTTCGGTGGGCGTTGCGGGCGTGGGGGGCGGTGCAACCTTTGCGGCCCTTATTGTGCTTCCGGCGATGGGCTTGCCGGTGTCATTGGTGGCGTTGTTGATCTCGGTCGAACCCTTGATCGACATGGGCCGTACGGCATTGAACGTCAGTGGTTCAATGGTCGCCGGGACGGTCACCAGCCAGATTCTGCACCAGACCGACAAGGCCATATTGGCTGAAGACGATCATGGGGATTTGGCGCACGCGTAACGCCGATGAATAACCCCGTGGGAGCTGCCGCAGGCTGCGGCAGCTCCCACGGGGGTGCAATGCCTTACACCCTTTCCCACACCTCAAAACTGAACGCGGGCTTGCCCTCAACGGCCGCGTGCGACTCGTTCGACACCAATTTCCACTGCGCCTGATCAAACTCAGGAAACCACGCATCACCTTCCGGGCTCAGACCCACGCGCGTCAGGTACAAGCGGTCGGCATCTACCAGGCCCTGTGTGTACAGCTGCGCGCCGCCAATCAACATCACTTCGCTCACGCCCTGCTCGTTTGCCCATGCTTCGGCGCGCTCGACAGCGGCTTCAAGGGAGGCAAAGACTTCGGCACCTTCGAGCTGCAAATCGGTCTGACGACTGACCACCAGGTTCAAACGCCCTGGCAATGGGCGGCCCAGCGAATCCCAGGTTTTACGACCCATGATGATCGGCTTGCCCAAGGTGGTGGCCTTGAAATATTTGAAATCCGCTGGCAAATGCCACGGCATGCTGTTGTCGACGCCGATCACGCGGTTTTCACCGAGGGCCGCGATCAGGCTGAGGGGGAGTGATTTTTTCATGCCGGCGAGGATACCAGAGCCGCCCGCGCCTTAGTGCAGTACCCCGACTTGCGTCACAGCGGTTATGCTCATGGCTCACTTGAATGGAATGTCGCGTGACTCAACTTTCCCCGCTGCAACGTCTCTGGCTGACCGAAACCGTGCGCCTGCGCGAAGAACACGCCGGCCCGCTGGACGACCTGGAAGCCAACCGCCGTGCCCGCAACGACGGTGGCGATCTGGCCACACGCTTGCAAAACCGGGCCCTGTGGCTGGCCGAACGCGATGGGCTGGTCAGCGCGCTGAAGCATTGGCTGCAAGGCGCACGCCTGGCGTTGTTCGGCCTCGCCGTGCTGGCGATCATCAGCGGCGCAGGACTGGCCTTTGCCGCGCTGGGCGACGGGCAAACCCCGGTCAATGTGTTCTGGGCGCTCGGCAGCCTGCTCGGGCTCAACCTGATTCTGCTGCTCAGTTGGGCGCTGGGCCTGCTGTTTGCCGGTGAACACGGCGCCAGCCTCGGTCGTTTATGGCTGTGGCTGAGCGATAAATTTGCCCGCGACGCCAAAGCCGCGCAATTGGTCCCGGCCTTATTGCTGTTGCTGCAACGCCAAAAGCTCAACCGCTGGGCGCTCGGCACCTTGGTCAATGGTTTGTGGTTGCTGGCCATGCTCAGCGCACTGACAGTGATGCTGTTGCTAATGGCCACCCGCCGTTACGGCTTTATCTGGGAAACCACGATTCTGAGCGCCGATGTGTTTGTCAGTGCCACCCGCGCACTTGGCGTACTGCCCGGTTGGCTGGGGCTTAATGGCCCGACCGAAGACATGGTCCGCGCCAGCACCGATACGGCCTACAGCAGCGAGCTAGTGCGTCAGACCTGGGCCGTGTGGCTGGTCGGCGTGGTTCTGGTTTACGGGGTAATTGCGCGTCTGCTGCTGGCAGCTTTCTGCCTGTGGCGCTGGAAACGCGGGCGCAACGCGTTGCAACTCGACCTCAACCTGCCCGGCTATAGCCAACTGCGTGAGCGATTGATGCCGAGCAGCGAGCGCCTTGGGGTCAATGACATCGCCCCCGAGCACCTGCACACGGTGCACGCCGGGCAGACCGATCTACAAACCGATGGCGCGCTGATCGTGGCCATAGAACTGGACGACCAGCACCCGTGGCCACCCACGCTGCCCGACTCGGTCAAGGATGCTGGCATCCTCGACAGCCGCGAGTCACGGCAAAAACTGCTGGAGCAAATGACCCGTTTCCCGCCTGCCCGCCTGGCCATCGCCTGTGACCCACGGCGTTCGCCGGATCGCGGCAGCCTCGCCTTGATCGGCGAACTGGCGCGCAGCGCCGCCGAGACCCGCATCTGGCTGCTGCAAGCCCCGCCCGGCCAGGCGCTGGACGCCGACCGCCTCAGCGACTGGCACCATGCCCTGGAGCAACTGGGCTTGGCGTTTGCCACCAGCGTGCCGATCAACTGGCTGGAGACAGGCCATGACTAAGCCTCTGACGCTGGCCGTGGTCGGCCACACCAATGTGGGCAAGACCTCACTGCTGCGCACCCTCACCCGCGATGTCGGTTTTGGCGAAGTGTCCCATCGCCCCAGCACGACCCGGCATGTCGAAGGCGCACGGCTGTCGGTGGACGGCGAGCCGCTGCTGGAGCTGTACGACACGCCGGGGCTGGAAGATGCCATCGCCCTGCTCGACTACCTGGAGCGCCTCGACCGCCCAGGCGAACGTCTGGACGGCCCGGCCCGGGTCGCGCGTTTTCTCGACGGCAGCGAAGCGCGCCAGCGTTTTGAGCAGGAAGCCAAAGTGTTGCGCCAACTGCTGGCCTCCGACGCCGGGTTATACGTGATCGACGCTCGCGAGCCGGTGCTGGCCAAGTACCGCGACGAACTCAGCGTGCTGGCCAGTTGCGGCAAACCGCTGCTGCCGGTACTCAACTTTGTCAGCAGCCCGCAACACCGTGAGCCGCAGTGGCGCGAAGCGTTGGCCCGGCTCGGCCTGCATGCGCTGGTGCGGTTTGACAGCGTGGCGCCGCCCGAAGACGGTGAACGCCGCCTGTATGAAAGCCTGGCCTTGCTGCTGGAGCATTCCCGCGGGGCGCTGCAACGTTTGATTACCGATCAACAAGCCCAGCGTGAAGCCCGCCAACACAGCGCATTGCGCTTGATCGCAGAGCTGTTGATCGACTGCGCCGCCTGTCGACGCAGCGTCGCCAGTGAAAAAACCGTCGAGCAACAGGCCGTCAATCAACTGCGCGAAGCGGTTCGTCAACGCGAGCAGCGCTGTGTTGAAGCGCTGCTCAAGCTGTACGGCTTTCGCCCCCATGACGCGGCGGCCAGCGACTTGCCGCTATTGGACGGGCGTTGGGGCGATGACTTGTTCAACCCCGAAACCCTCAAGCAACTGGGCGTGCGCGTGGGCAGCGGCATCGCGGCAGGCGCGGCGGCGGGTGCCGGGGTGGACTTGATGGTCGGCGGGCTGACCCTGGGCGCCGCCGCATTGGCAGGGGCGATTGCGGGCGGCGCGCTGCAAACGGCGCGCAGCTACGGCAGCCGGCTACTGGGCAAGCTCAAGGGTCAGCGGGAATTGACCGTGGATGACAGCGTGCTGCGCTTGCTCGCCTTGCGTCAGCGCCAGTTGCTGCACGCACTGAATGCACGCGGGCATGCGGCGGTGGACAGCATCAAGGTAGCCACCCCTCAAGACAAGACCTGGCGTGAGGGCAAGCTGCCCGAGGCACTGAACAAAGCCCGTGCGCACCCGCAATGGTCATCGCTCAACCCGCATCCCAAGTTGAGCCAGACCGAACGCCAGGAACAGATCGAGTGGCTGGCTCAGCAGATCTAACGCTGCTCCGTAGTCGCTGCCCAGGCACGATGGCTGCGATAAGGCACGAAGGCATCGACCTCGGCCAACGCCAGTTGCACCGCGCTCATCACGCTTCTCCCAGCAGGCGGGCAATGTTGCGCTCGCCCATGGCCGGGCCCACGCTCATGCCAACACCCGTGTGCATCAAGGCGGCACTCACGCCTGGCGCCACATCCAGCCACGTGAACGGCTGGGCACCTCGGGCACCGTATACACCCTGCCAGCGCTCAACCACTTGCACTTCGCAGCCCAAGGTTTCTTCACACAGCTGAAGCATCCAATTGTCGACCTGTTCGCCGTTGAAGGGCGACGGATCGCGACTGTAATCGTGAGAATCACCGACGATCAGCTCGCCGTACGGCGTCGGACTGATGAGCAGGTGAATGCCGTGCTGGTCCAGATGCGGACTGTCGCGCAGGATGTCCGCTTGTACCGCAGCGGCCTGCGGCAAATCGGCAAAGGCGCCGTAATGCACGCAACTCAGGCCGGTGAGCAACGAGTGCTGCAACTGCAAATCCACCTTGGGCCGAACCCGCAGCATTTGCAGGCGGCAGATCTGCGGCTTGAGCGTAGCCAGCGGTTCAGCGAGCAAGGTCTGATAGTCATGCCCCGAGCACACGATCACCTGCGTACCGTTGAAACGGCCTGTGGTGGTGCGGATATGGCCTGGCTCGACGTCGCGTACCAAGGTTGAAAAATGGAATTCGACGCCCAGCTCGCGTTGCAGGTACTGGACCAACGCCGGGATCGCTTCACGCGAGTACACCTGCTGGTCGTCCAGCCCGTGTAACGCAGCGCGATGGTGACTGAACTGGCCGTCGTACAGCGCATCCTTTTGCGCACCGCGCAGCAGTTCGGCGCGATAGCCGAACTCACGCGCGCGACCTTGGCAGAAGGCGTCCAACAGGTGCTCTTCGGCCTCGGTGCGGGCAAACAGGTACGAGCCATTGCGCTTGAGATCGAAGCCCGCGCGCTGCGCCCAATCGCCCCAGATGCCTCGACTGGCCTGGGCCAGATCCAGCATCACGCCCGGCGGCTGGCCGGTGACCAGCGCCTGGCCAAAGTTGCGCACCGACGCGCCCAAGGGCGTGTGCGTGCGTTCGAATACATGGACCTTAAGCCCGCGTTTGGCGGCCGCGTAGGCATGGGACAAACCCAGAATGCCAGCGCCGACGATAAGAATAGTCATACACCTGTCCTGAAGAGCGCATCCCTGTAGTCGCTGCCACAGGGTTTAGCGTTTACTCACCGTTATTGGGCCACTTTCTCGGTCTTGCCGTCATAGCGCTTGCGCCATTCGGTCAAGATGGGGTCGCGGTTTTTCGAGGCCCAGGCGAAATCGTTTTTGATCAGGCGCTGTTCATAGTCCGCGGGCAGTTCGGTCTGCGGCTTGGCAATGCCAGGCTGCGCGAGTACGGCGAAGTTCTCTTTATAAAGCTCCATCGCCGCCGAGCTGGCCGAGAAGTCGGCCAGTTTCTTGGCAGCGTCTTCATGCGGCGTGCCTTTGATCACAGCCGTTGCTTCGATTTCCCAGCCCAAACCTTCTTTGGGCAAGATGATGTCCAGCGGTGCGCCCTGGCGCTTGAGCTGCACGGCCGGGTATTCAAACGAGATACCAATCGGGAACTCGCCTGCCGCCGCCAATTTGCACGGTTTGGAGCCGGAGTGAACGTACTGCCCGATGTTCTGGTGCAGGGCGTCCATGTACGCCCAACCTTGCTTCTCGCCAAAGGTTTGCAGCCACGCACTCACGTCCAAAAAACCAGTGCCTGACGACGCCGGGTTCGGCATCACGATCTTGCCCTTGTACTCAGGCTTGGTCAGGTCTTGCCAGCTCACCGGCTTGGTCAGGCCCTGTTTTTCAGCTTCGAGGGTGTTGAAGCAAATAGTCGCGGCCCACACGTCCATCCCGACCCACGCGGGCGGGTTAGCCGCATCGCGGTAGTGGGGGCCAATTTTGGCCAAGTCTTGAGGCGCGTAGGGTTGCAGCAGGCCTTGCTGATCAAGGATGGCCAGACTGGAGGCTGCCAGGCCCCAAACGGCATCTGCTTGCGGGCGGGCTTTTTCGGCCAGCAGTTTGGCGGTGATGATGCCGGTGGAATCACGTACCCATTTGATTTCCACGTCCGGGTTGGCCTTTTCAAACGCCTGCTTGTAGCTCTTCAGTTGCTCGGCTTCGAGGGCGGTATAAACAGTCAACTCGGTTTTGGCAGCAAACGCGTTAACACTCAAAGCGGTGAGGACAGCAGCGACAAGGGCAAGAGGCTTGAACATGGTGCAACTCCTTTGGGGTTTAGGGGACATGAGGTCATGGGCACGAATCACTGAGCGGGAGCGCCTTGACGCCAGGCCTGGGAGCGACGCAACACGCCCCGTGAGGCCCAGGCCAGCAGCAGAGACACGCCTGCAGAGGTCAACAGAATCAGGGTCGACATGGCCGCCGCGCCGCCGACATTGCCGGCGTCGTCCATGTTCAGCACCGCCACGGCCGCAAGAAGGGTGTCGGGGCTGTAGAGGAAAATCGCCGCCGAAACGGTTGTCATCGCAGACACGAACAGGTAGCGCACGATGTCCAGCAGCGCAGGCAGGCAGATCGGCACGGTGACGCGCCAGTAGTGGCGGTACAGCGGCGCCTTGAGTGACAGTGCCGCCGCCTCGAACTCGCCATCGAGTTGGCGCAGCGCGGTGGTCGCGGTCATGTGTGCGGTGGTCAAATAGTGAGCAATGGTGCACACCACCAACAGCGTCATGGTTCCGTAGAACACGTGCAGCGGGTTGCCCGGCAGGTTGAAAAAGAACACGTAGCCCAAGCCCAGCACCAGGCCCGGGACCGCCATGGGTACAAAGCTGAGCATGCGCAGGGCCAGGTTCAGGCGTTTTTGGCCGTTGGTTTTTTCCATCAGGTAGGCGCCGGTGAAGATCACCGCGCTACCGATCAGCGCCGTGCACAGCGCCATGGTCACGCTGTTTCGGTAAGCCAGCCAACCGCCGCCAGCGGTGTCGCTGAACTGGTAGTGGTTGAGCGACAGCGACAGGTTGTACGGCCAGAATTTGACCAGCGACGAGTACACCGCCATCCCGAATACCAGCAACAGGGCCGCGCAAATCAGCAGCACGATGGTCAGGTAGCCGCCGTCGCGCGCTTTCGATGGCAGCGGTTTGAACACCTGGGCGCGGCCACTCATGGCCTCGCCAGGCTGACGGCGCAACCAGGCATCGACGGCAAAACTGAACAGTGCGGGCAGCAGCAAGACCATGCCGATCAGGGCGCCACGTCCAAACTGTTGCTGACCGACCACGGCTTTGTAGGCTTCCAGTGCCAGCACTTGGTAATCACCGCCCACCACCACCGGCACGCCGAAGTCGGTGATGGTCAGGGTGAAGACAAGGCAGAAGGCGGCGAACACCGCTTGGCGAGTACCGGGCCAGGTGATGCTGCGAAAGGCTTTGAAGGGGCTTGCGCCCATGCTCGAGGCCGCATCGAACAAGCGCGCATCGGCCAGCGACAGCGCCGACAGCAAAATCATCAGCGCGTGAGGAAAGGTGTAAATTGCTTCGCCGAGCACAATGCCCCAGAAACCGTAGATGTTGTCCGCGACCAGCCCGCGCAACAGCCCCTGATTGCCGAACAGATACACCAGCGCAATGCCCGGCAGCATCGACGGCGCCATCAGCGGCAGCAACGACAACCCGCGCCAAATGCGTTTTCCAGGGATCATGGTGCGTTGCAACGCGTACGCAAACAGGTATGCCAGCGGCACTACAATCGCCGCCACGCTGAGTGAAACCTTGAGGCTATTGCCGACCAACCAATGAAAGTTGTCGCTGGTGACCAACTCGCGCGCCGCTACCCAGCCGCCGCCCTGAGCGCCTTCGGCACTGAATCCGCGCCAGAAGATCGCCAACAACGGCATCAGCACGGCCACGCTCAGTAACAGCAGCAACAACAGTTTGCCGCCGCCCACAAAGAGCTTGTCGCCGAGTTCAGCCCGCGAAGCCTTGCGCGCCCGTTTGCCGGACAGGGGCAGGGTCATTGGCGCGGCCATCTCAGGCAAACACCTGAAGGCTATTGGGCGGCAAGGCGACGAAGATGTCTCGGGCACTGAGGCGCGGCAGGTCTTGGGGGCCGACTTCTGCGGTGAGCGCGTGGCCCGGCAAATGGTTGAGTTCAAAACTCATGCGGCAGCGGTTGCCGAGGAAGGTAATTTCCCGCACGCGGGCTGCAAACAGGTTTTCCTGGTGCCGTACCGGGTTCACGCTGATCGCTTCGGGGCGGCAAAACAGACGACCCGATGCAGCAAGACCAGCATCGGCGGCCACGCGCATGTTCAGGCCGCCCACTTGGGCGTGGCTGTCGCTGTTGCGCTGAAACGGCAACCAGTTGCCTTGCCCGACAAACTCGGCGACAAACGGCGTGGCGGGTTTATCGTAGATGTCTTGCGGGGTGGCGTATTGCTCGACCTTGCCGTTGTTCATCACGGCAATGCGGTCGGCCATCAGCATGGCCTCATCCTGGTTGTGGGTCACCATCAAGGTGGTGATGCCCAGGCTGCGTTGCAGTTGGCGCAATTCGGTACACAAATGCTCACGCACACGGGCGTCCAGCGCCGACATCGGCTCATCGAGCAACAGCAGCGACGGGGCGGGTGCCAAGGCGCGGGCCAGAGCGACACGTTGCTGCTGACCACCCGACAACTGACCCGGAAACTTCTTTTCGCTGCCGGTCAGGCCGACCAGTTCCAGCATCTGGGCAACGCGCTTGCGCACCAGATCGCGGTGACTGCCCGCCAGGCCGTAGGCAATGTTGTCTTGCACCGAGAGATTGGGAAACAAGGCGTAGGACTGAAACAGAATCCCGTAGTCTCGTGCTGGCGGGGCAAGGTCGCTGACGTCGCGCTCACCGAGGTACAGGTGGCCATCGTCCTGACGCTCCAGCCCGGCGATGCATCGCAGCAGGGTGGTTTTGCCACAGCCAGAAGGCCCGAGCAGGCACACCAATTCGCCAGCGGCCACGTCCAGCGACACATTATCCAGCGCATTAAAGGCGCCAAAGCGTTTGCTGACATTGCGCACCCTCATCGGGACGCCGGGTTGGGTCAAAGCGGTCGCGTTCGTGCTGTTCATGGGTGCACCTCATCAAGCAGATGGGGTCATCCTAGAGACGCAATACGTACACGATGTGGCAGATAGGCAAAAGCTGCCGATAGAGGTATTGGTAGATTTTGGAGTGATGCTCACCCCATTCCTGTGGGAGGGCGTTATCAGGCTGGAGCCATTTCCTGCGCCAGGCCCAAAAAAGCCGCTGGCAAGCGTGCTGATTTTCGCTCTTTGAGGCAGTACAGGTATTCAGAGATCAACGGCGCGTCTTCAAGGCTCAGTACCCGTAGTTGCGGGTCGTGGGGGACTTCTTGCCGGGCAATGATGCTAATCCCGATGTTGCGCAGAACCGCTTCGCGGATCGACTCACGGCTGCCAATCTCCAGCAGCGGGCCAAAGCTCACGCCTGCGCCATTGAGCAGGTCTTCGGTCAGCTTGCGCGTGGTCGAGCCCTGTTCGCGCATGAGCAGGCAATGCCCGGCCAACGCGCTCAACGGTACATGATCAAGCTTGGCCAGCGGGTGATTACGGTGAACCGCTACCACCAGCGGGTCGGTGCCCAGCACGCGGCGGATCAGCCTGGGGTCTTCAAGCCATTGCGATGAGGCGGCGAGGTCGACCCGGTATTCGTCCAGGGCTTCGAGCACTTGTTGCGAGTTGCCAATGTCGACCGAGACCACCATCTGCGGCAAACGCTCGCGGAACGCTTTGACCAGGTCGAGGATGTAATACGGCGCGGTGGCGGCGATGCGCAGGGTGCCGGTGCCATGGCCGCTGTTGCGCAAGAAGAACTCAATGTCGGCCTCTTGCTGCAACAACGCCTTGACCATGGGCAGCAAACGTACGCCGTCATCGCTGAGCGTCAGGCGCCGCCCGCCCCGGTAAAACAACTCCACGCCGTACTGGCTTTCGAGCTGGCGAATCTGGGTGGTCACCGTCGGCTGGCTCAACCCGAGTTTTTTCGCGGCCTGGGTAATGCTGCCCAACTGGGCCACCCGGTAAAACGCTTTCAGCTCGGCACTCAGCACGGCGGCCCTCTCTTGATTTATTTGCGCAACAGACGCAAACCATTAAACACCACCAACAGGCTCACGCCCATGTCGGCAAAAACGGCCATCCACATGGTGGCCAAACCGAGGAAGGTGACGGCAAGAAAGATGGCCTTGATGACCAATGCCAACGCGATGTTCTGCTTCAAGATGCTCGAAGTAC
Organism: Pseudomonas sp. NPDC096917; assembly: GCF_044762555.1. Taxonomy (NCBI): domain Bacteria; kingdom Pseudomonadati; phylum Pseudomonadota; class Gammaproteobacteria; order Pseudomonadales; family Pseudomonadaceae; genus Pseudomonas; species Pseudomonas sp. NPDC096917. Next base: position 292,371 of record NZ_JBIWEO010000002.1, read on the forward strand.
TGCGCGACAAGCGAATGAACGCCGGAATTTTGCGCAGATCGTCGTCCATCAAGGCGACATCCGCAGTTTCAATCGCCGTATCTGTCCCTGCCGCAGCCATGGCAAAACCGATTTCTGCACGGGCCAGCGCCGGGGCGTCGTTAATGCCGTCACCGACCATGCCCACGTGATGCCCCTTGGCGTAAAGGGCTTCAATGGCCTTGAGCTTGTCTTCGGGCAGCAAGTTGCCCTGCGCTTCGTCGATGCCCACTTGTGCGGCAATGGCGCTGGCGGTGTGCGGGTTGTCGCCGGTCAGCATCAGGGTTTTAATCCCCAATTCGTGCAGCTCACGAATCGCTTCGCGACTCGACTCCTTGACCGTGTCGGCCACCGCGAACAGGGCCAGCGGGCCAGCGCTGTCGATGAGCAAAATTACCGTTTTGCCCTGTTCTTCCAGGGCGAAGAGTCGCTCTTCAAGTGCCGGCGAGCACAGGCCCAGCTCTTCAATCAGGCGATGGTTGCCCAAGTGGTAGACCTTGCCTTCGATTTCGCCGCGCACGCCACGCCCTGCCAAGGCGCTGAAGTTATCCACAGCACGCCACGACAGCTTTTTATCCACAGCTGCATGGGCGACGGCCAACGATACCGGATGGTCGGAACGCGAGGCCAGACTCGCCGCCAGCAACTGCGCACTCTCGACGTACACCGGGTCGAGCGGCAGGTAATCGGTTTGCACCGGCTTGCCGTGGGTGATGGTGCCGGTTTTATCCAACGCCAAAAAGTCCAGCTTGTGGCCGCTTTCGAGGTACACCCCGCCTTTGACCAGAATGCCTTTGCGCGCAGCGGCCGCCAACCCGCTGACGATGGTCACCGGGGTCGAGATCACCAGCGCACATGGGCACGCCACCACCAGCAACACCAGGGCACGGTAGATCCAGTCAAACCACACGCCGCCCATCAGCAACGGCGGGATAACCGCCACGGCCAAGGCAAACAAAAACACCACCGGGGTGTAGATTTTGGCGAAGCTGTCGACAAACCGCTGGGTTGGCGCCCGCGCGCCCTGCGCTTGTTCGACCGCATGAATGATGCGCGCCAGGGTCGAGTTGTTGGCAGCCGCCGTGACCCGGTATTCCAGCGCACCGGCTTGATTGATGGTGCCCGCAAAGACTTTATCGCCAACGGTTTTTTCAATCGGCAAGCTTTCGCCCGTGATTGGGGCCTGATCGATGGTCGAATTACCGGCCACGATTTCACCATCCAGGCCGATGCGCTCGCCGGGTTTAACCCGAACGATGGCACCCAGTTCGACGTCTTTTACTTCACGTTCCTGCCATGTGCCGTCTGCTTGCTGCACAGTGGCTTTGTCCGGGGCCATTTGCATCAGGCCGCTGATGGCATTGCGTGCACGGTCCAGGGATTTGGCTTCGATCAGCTCGGCCACGGTAAACAGGAACATCACCATCGCCGCTTCTGGCCATTGGCCAATCAGCACCGCACCGGTCACGGCGATGCTCATCAGGGCGTTGATGTTCAGGTTGAGGTTTTTCAGGGCAATCCAGCCCTTTTTGTAGGTGGTCAGGCCGCCGCTGAGGATCGACACCAGCGCCACCAAGGCGATCACCCACGTCGGTGCCGCATCGGTAAAATGCAGCACCTCGGCGGCCAATGCGCCAACCCCCGACACGGCCAAAGGCCACCAGTGTTTCTTGGCAATCGGCGCTGGCGGGGTGGTGTCGGTGTCCGACGCCAGCGGATCGGCCTGCATGCCCAGGGACTTGATGGCCGCAACAATCGGATCAGTGGTCGGCAAGTCGTGGGTCACGCCCAGCACCCGATTAATCAGGTTGAACTCCAACTGCTGCACGCCGGCCAACTTGCCCAGTTTGTTCTGAATCAGGGTCTGCTCGGTCGGGCAATCCATGGCTTCAATGCGAAAGCTGCTCAGGCGAGCGCCCACTGTTGGCGCGGCATTCAGCTTGATCACGCTTGGCGCGGCGCTACTGGAGCAGCAACTGTGCGCATGGCTGGCATGATCATGCTTTTCTTCATGAGCGTGGTCATGGTCATGACCTGCGTGTGGTTTATGGGAAGTGTGAATGGAGTCGCTCATCAGGTTGCGTCCAAAAAAGGTGCCTGTTGCCAAGTAAAGACCCTGTAGCCACTATAGGGTCAAGCATCCTTTCGGAAATAAGCACGATGAAAATCGGTGAACTGTCGAAATTGACCGACTGTCAGGTCGAAACCATCCGTTATTACGAGCGCGAAGGGCTGCTGCCCGAACCCGCGCGCAGCGAGGGCAATTACCGGTTGTACACCCAGGCGCATGTGGAACGGCTGACGTTTATCCGCAATTGCCGAAGCCTGGACATGACCCTGGAAGAGATCCGCAGCCTGCTTAACCTGCGCGACAGCCCCCAGGACCAATGCGAAAGCGTGAATGCGTTGATCGATGAACACATCCACCACGTCAAGGCCCGCATCGATGGCTTACAGGCTTTGCAGGTGCAACTGCTCGACCTGCGCCAACGCTGTGGCGAAGGGCCGGGCAAGAATCATTGTGGGATTTTGCAGCGTCTGGAAGTCAGCGGCTCAGTGACGGCGCCAGAAGGCGAATCGAGCCATGTGGGCAGAAGCCACGGGCATTGACACAAACAGCCTGTAGCCGCTGCCGAAAACTGCGATAAGGGCCGAAGGACCTGCGCTCTTGAAAAGCGCGCGCCCTTCGGGCTCGATCGCAGCCTGCGGCAGCGGCTACAGGTTATGGGGCGGGTTATACCGCCATTGGCGCGGTCATGGGCGCGTGGTGCTGGTAGCCTTCGAGGCTGAAGTCACTCGGCTCGATCAGCTCCAACCATTCCGGCTGGTAAACACCCGTTTTGGCGAATTCCGGTACGCGGTCCGAAATCACCAGTTTTGGCATCGGGAACGGCTCGCGGGTCAGTTGCTCGTTGAGCATGTCCAAGTGGTTTTCATACACGTGGGCATCGCCAATGAAGTACGTGAACCAGCGCGGCGTGTAACCCGTCAGGCGGCCGATGAGGCTGAGCAAGGCTGCGCCTTCGGTCAGGTTGAACGGTGTGCCCAGGCCCTTCTTCCACCCACTTCACTGCACATTACGCTTACGAGTAAAGGCTCCCAAGCGACTTGTAATATGTGCATTATAGCTTTTGCACATTACCAAAACAATCATTGGCACTAGATAAAAAACCAGCTTTATTCCAGCTAAAATCTTCGCTTCCTCTAAATGCCCTGAAATACGAGGCCTACGCCCGAAAGTTGATTCATTCTGGCAATGTGCTATCTATGAGGTCGGGGGAAGCTATCTTCCAAGGATCAGCTTCCGCGTTTCTAGAGGCGCTGAGGCTCAAATATCAGGGGAATAGATGCGCCTAGATCAGATGCCATACCACTCAATGCCTACCCTGGCCGTCCTACCGTTCCGGCAATACCACATAGGATGGGCATGGCAGCTGCGGGCACTCAAGCTCTTCCCCGAGTCCCAGCTGTCCTGGAAGCGCTACTTTTACGATAACGGCAGCGGACATGCGAGGGCGGCTGTTTTCACCACCTACGAGGAGGCAATGGAAGCTGCGGATGAATTCAACAAACGCACCAGTGAGCTAGTGGCTGATGCAATATCGGATCCGGTGCTTCAGAGCTCGACCACCCTGAAAGTCGAGAAAGCGCTGACGGCGGCGCGCCGAATCCACGGAGAAGAGGAGCTCATGGCGCGCGAGGCGAGTAAGCGAAACGCCCATCTGCCCCGTCCCTCAATGCACGAGCTGGCACTGCACAATACGATGGAGAGCTTGCGCCAACCACTTCACGAGGAGCTTGAACGCGCCCCTTATGTGGATGTGGTGGCCTTGCCTCGATTCAACATGTGCCTTCGCCGTATCGATGATCAGACATGGGAACAGATCGGAGCCCTGTCGCCCAAACGCTCGCAGATCTGTCTTCGCGAAGTGACAGCCAAAGGCTTCGGTCTTTCGGGAGCAGATCACTGGGGGAGAACCAAAGCGCAGATACGCGCATTGCTACTTCCCCGAGCAAACCAGTTGCTGCAGTTGGCGAGCGTCAAACAAATGCTCGCCGAGGCAAGAATGCGCGGCCAGAGGGTACTGGTCTGCGGTGGCTTCGTGTTCTGGTATGAGGACGATGGGGTGCCACAATGGGTCGTGAAAAACACGGGTGGCGAGTCCAACAGTGATGAAGGGAACACCTTGTGGCACGAGGGAACGATCCTATCCAAGAACCATGGTCGGATAGTGGTGCTTCCGTACATCAAAGAAAACGGCGAGCGTGTTCAAGGTCACACCAAGAACTCCGCCCACGACGGGAAGGCACTACCACGGCATCCTGAACAGTACGTCACCCTCCCTTTTGAGATCCTGGACGGTGATCTCATGATCGGACTATTTGGTGAGCTTCACTATGAGTAACGCACCGAGTAGTCGGACATAGGCATACCGTGTATCCCAAAAACGGCACTTTGGGCTTTTATTGAGTGGCTAAGTGCTATCGTACTAATTTTTACATGCCGTCTCGCTGGGAGCATGACAAAGGCCAGTGGCTGTGCGACGCGCCGATATGTCCTGGATGTCGACGCTTGCTGACAATAAGGCTTTAACTCGCTGTGCACTCAGCAGTATGGCTAAGCCGTTTTTTCACAGCATGCAAGGAGTGCAAGATGCAGTACGTGGCTTGTTTACGAGTTGGTCAGAATGACGTTAAGGCGCTGATAAATCTGGAAGACAACAGGCGGGACGTCGTAGCTCCGATGTTGGACATGCGAGGTGACGACGACAGACACCTACAAACATTCCTAGCGAATTGGACTAAGCATCCTTTTTTTCTAGACGTTTCAAGAGTAACGAAGGACGTTGGTGAAGAATTCATTACTACGAATGACCTGCACAATCCTCATGGTGCGTTTGAGAACAAACGTCGATTCTTCTCAGATGTGGCAGGCATCAACCAGAACGTAATACCAGTGGTTTCCTGGGTTGATGATGATCCACAGCGAGCAGTCATCCAAAGTGCACTCGCTCTTCAAGGTGATTTCCCACATATAGCTATCAGGGTTACTTGTCCGGAAAAGCCCACTGCGACTTCGTGGAACAGATTACTATCAATCCTGGATGCTCTTGAAAACCCGGACACCGCGACGGTAATTTTGGACTTCGGTGCTACAGCCCCGGCCAATACTGCCTCAGGGTCGGATTTCAATGTATCCCTGCGTCAACTGAACAGCTATCAGATACGGAATCTAGTTCTGATGAGCACCTCCTTCCCTATCGATAAACCGGCCTCCAATAGCTCTCGTTCCTCCGCCTGTTACGACGTTGCGTGGCAAGCAAGGGTCGATACCAGTGGCATAGAGTCGGATATTGTCTACGGGGATTACGCCGCCACCAATCCAACCGCCTCGATGGAATACATACGAGGGATGCCTGTGCTTCCTTTTGCGTGCTACTACACGCCAACGGAATGGTGGCAACGACGCAAAGGTTCGGATAAGGAATTTGTGCGATACATTGAAATCGCCCAAGAAATCAGAGGGCTGCCGGGTTACCACGGTGATGATTTTTGCTGGGCCACTCGTGAGTACAGCAGAATTGTCGCCACATCCACCGGTTACGGAAACAACGGTACATGGAATGGGTACAGAATTAATCAGCATATCTGCGCCATGATCGAGTCCATCGTAGCTACGGATAGCAGCTTCGATGATTTTGATGCCGACGACTTACTCTAGAGAGCGATAGCGTTGTTTCAAGCTTGCTAGTACATGTGATCTGATCACGCTCATGGGGAGGGCGTCGCATAGCTGGCGACGCACCTCTTTTATGAGGTCACGACTTTTCGTTGACACCCCATTCTGGCTCGCGAGTGCGTCCAACTCGCTACGCCACAAGAATCCCGTAAGGTGAAATTTATCCTGGAGCTTGTTGGGCTTCGCCTTTCGAATCATCGCCATGCCGGAATAGTCATCGACGACGAGTACGCCAACGTGCGGAAGACACGACTCAAGAGCCTTCACCAAGTGCTTGGAATGGCAGCATAGCCAGACCTCGTCAAAGCACGCCATATAGGCCTGCTGCTGGCCTTCCCAGCGTGCCAAGGTGTCAGCATGAGATTTGATTTCGAAAGCGGTCAGCTTCCCATTGGCATGAACGAGATCGGCGCGTCTGGCCTTATCGATAAAACACAGCTCCTCGATGAAGACGTCACTCTCTTCATGGGACATCGCCTTCGCGACCCACTGCTTGAGGATTGGGCGGATTTCGTTTGGATTCAACATGCGCGGATTATAGACAGACAGTTGAGGCTTCTCACGCTAAAAAAGCGCCCGGTCGTCGATCACCACAAGGCCCGCACCAGTGGGATATCTGTCCGGCACGGGTTGAAAAGCCAGGCCTGGGTTAGATCATTCCTGGCTTCACCAGCTTCCCCCTGAGCGGCCTCGCCCCCTAACGGTGGTCGACTCGCAAGGCAGGCGACGCCCGCGCACACGTAATGAGCAGACGATCGTGCACCACACCAATCGAGACGATGATGGTCTCGACCAAGAGCTCGACGTTTCTCCAGATCGGTCAAAACCGCCCTACTAGCTTTCGCCAGATTGCCTGGCCCTTCGATAGAAGCCTGCGGCGAAACGTTACAAAGCTCTCACCAGGCTCATTGCTCTCATCGTCGTCGTAATCACCGACGTCGAACTCTTCATCTTCATACTCCTCTCCAAGCAGCCCGCTTTTCTGCAGCCCAGCCTCGTAACTCCTCAGTTTCAGCTCTTGATTAGCGCTACGAATTGCCAGGACTGTAGCCTCGATATGCAAAACACCCTTTACATCTTTCCTTAGACTGTTCACACGTAGGAGACAGCCCAACGCGCGCACGCCACGAAGCCATTCGTAACGTGCTGAGCCAGATGTTCCTTCATTTCTGTCGAAGACGAATGTGACCTCAACTTTGTTGGCGTGCCGTCGCCCCCTGACCAAAACTTGCCCTGAGCCTTCAGGATCCAAATTGGTGAAGCTGTACGACCCCTGTACGAATACAAGGTCACCCTCAATGATCAGACGATCAAGTGTCCCTCGATCTAAATCATCTGAGATGTTCCTGACACAGGCATGCCCCATACTGGCCTCAAGCATGTTGCTCATGTATCGCTTCAAAGCATGCGAGAGCGCATAACCAACGTACAAAGGGCCTTTCCTGAGGCGAATGTGGCCTTGTGCGTCACACGCCCCATTTAGTAGGGCGTCCTGGAATCCCTCAAGCTCGGAGACGTTCACCCCAACCTGTTCCGCGATTTCAAAAACCCTGAGGTGGTTAAAATACCACCACTGGCAACTGATCAGCTGAGTGGCCTGAAATATGGCAAGAGGGTCTAATCGACTGACCTCCTGCTCCCAGGTTGCCTTTGCAGCCTTAAGCCGGTCAGGCGTAAGCGTAAGCTCCAATGCGTGCGTTGAATGGGCCTCACCGTGATGGATTGAGCACAGGACGGCTAGGTTGGTTTGAGAGTGGTCGTGACTTTCCGCCCATGGCTTGATGTGATGAACGATGATGGGACGGCTAGCATCTCGACAAACACAGCAAAGCCAGCGATTGTCATAAAGCATCCGGACAAGGTGCTCAGGAGGGATCGGCGGCCTTCCACTCCCAAGGATTACGAGCACGGCGACTTCACCAATGCCAAGATCCAACAGTTTCTCCGGGGCTTGCGATTGAAGCTTCGCAAGCGTCCACTTCTCCTTCCTGAGCTTCTCGGCCAATGCACTATCTACACCTCTCGCAATCAAGGCGAGCTCTACTCGATTTCGGGTCACATACTCACTTCCGTTCTTAGCTTGATGGAGAATCACGCCAGCCCCTATTACCGAGGCTGATGCTTGCTCGAACTTATGGTGCTGGCCTCTCGGCCTGCCAAAAATTGCAGCTGAAGTTAGTCAGGCCCCCACCGTAGGGACTAGGCCTCACCGCGAACACCTCAGGCACAGCATCCCCATCGCCGCCATCGCGGAAGAACTCTCTCATAGAGAAGAGCGCCTGAGCCTTCAAGCGCTCCCATTCTCGGTACAGACTGTCTTCGAGATCCCTCGCTGCCTGCGTCGCGCTGGGTTTGCGCTTGGGCAGCATCAGGGTGTAGCTGGGCTGAGGGGAGAAATCGTAGACGAACGTCAGGTGCCCGTACTTCCAGTCCCCAGACGGCGACGCTCGCCAGCGGAACGACACTTGCACTGACAGTCGCTTGCTGAGGTGGAAAGGCGGCCTGATCTGATCATCAATGAAGAACAGTTCCCCCTCTTTGCGCTCAGTTTCGAGCTGACCTTTCATTTGCTGCAAGGCGTGAACGAGGTCATTGCCGGCATACAGCGCATCTTGCCGAGTACGTTCGCGTTTGGCATGGGCCTTGGCCTTGCTGTACTCAGCGATCGCTTGTTGGAACCCATGAAGCCTAGTAGCCACGTAAGGGCCGCAGTCACTGAGACCAAGGCCATGAATCGGCCCTATGCGCTCTTCATCCAGGCACTTGCGCACTGCTATCCGAAGCGCTGTCTCGTCGACGTCGCTGATTGCAGCTTGCTGATTACTCGGCAAGTTAATGTAGGTCATACCCAAAACTGTCCTTGTGTAATGGTGGCCAAGCTACCGCCTCATCTCAGCACACAGCTTTCCGCGTCTCTGAGAGATAGCCTCATGGCGATAAAACATCGAAGCCCTTGAGGTTAATCAGGGGATACTGGCACAGATGCTCAGATAGGCGCAGCGCCCACAATGCCGACCTCTGGAAGCAGATCGATCACCTGCGGCAAAACGTTGAGCCATCTTGTAAACGGATGTGCTTGCGACCTGCTTGGAAGGGCCATCCATCACATGCTGGTCAGTGATAATGGAATAGATCTTCGCACTCGGCCTTCGAGATCCATCGATATCAAGCATCATGGGGCGCAGGTGACTAAGGGTGTACTGAATCCCCGTCTGAGCTCGAATCCAGTGCAGCTGCCCTTTATCGGCAAGCATCCAAGGGAGCTCAATGCGCACACCGTTGACTTCGGAAACCATTCCTTCTTCGACGGCACCGCCGACGCTGTTAACCACCACCAGCCCACGCTTGGCGGCGGCAATCGCATCATCCACCAAGCCAGGATCTTCTGTCCTATCTGGAAGACCGTGTAACGCCCATGCCGCTTGAAATGCCGTGTTGGGGTCAGTGCCGTCCCTCGCCACTGCTAACAGCATGTCCATAATCGCCCAGCGAGCACGGATCGAGACATCGATTTCCTGCTCGGCAGTGAGCGCTAGCTCGTAACGATAGTGGTACTGCAGGGGACAGCTCATGTAGGCCTGGAACGCCTCATAGCTCACAGTGGGTACCTTGGTGCTGCTAGCCAACGGCACCGGCATGATGGGTGCGGGCGGTACCTTTATCCCAGAGCGCTTAACCAGACTCGTGACAGCAGCGCGATTGAGCGGAACTGGACGTGGCCAACCGCTGATCTCATAGAGATATAGGTAATCACGGGCCCGAGACAGAGCGACATAGAGCAGGTTGTTGCGCTCTACCCGCTCTTCGAACATGAACTCTGTTCCGGTGCTGTTCAACACTTCCGGGGGGATGAGATCCAACCCCCGCACATCGTATGCGAATGGCCGATTGGCGCCATATGACGCGTCGTCAACATCGGTGACGTGAACTGCAGGGTACTCAAGCCCCTTGCTGGAATGCACCGTCATGACGCTCACCGCATCCAGGACTCGCGCTTCAGGTGGTAAACCACGATCGCCTAGCTTTTCTCCGATCCTGCGGCGTAGCTCCTCACGAAGCAGGAACTGGGAAAGCCGTGCCTGGCGGATATCTCCGTCACCATTACGTACGGCGTAGACAAAGAGCCATGTTGCCAAGCGCTGAGTATGGGCCTGTATGGTCTGATCAGCAGGGCTTGGAAGACCATAGCGCTGATCGAGCAGTACTTTGGAGACAAAATCCCAAGGCCTTGAATTCCGCTTGAGCCCTCTCAACAGCAACGCCAAATTTGACTTGGCTTGCTGGCCAGCGGGCGAGAGGCCTGGCGTAGGTAGCCACAGCCACCGGCCTCGCTGCATGCTCAATCCTGCGCCTTTGCGGGTCAGGAATATGAGGTGCTCAATGTCTTGGGGTGGCATTCGAAACGCTGGCTCAGAGATGAGCCCGACCAGAGAGCGCGGCTGTCGCATACACAGCAGTTCCATCAGGCACAGCAGCTTCTTTATCTCAGGGCGCTGGCAGACATCGCCGATGTGCAGCACTGGCACATTCAGGTTTTCAAGCGCTTCAACAATTTGTTCAACGTTTGCCGATTTACGGCTGATCACGACTTGATCCCTGTACGGGACACCCCTCTGCACCAGCCCATCAATGCGCTGAGCGATCGTGACGGCTTGGGAGGGCTTGGTGTCGCATTCATACAGGGTAGGTATGACCCCGATCGAGGGACGATACGCCGTGACTGGCTCCAGAGGCATCCGGTCATTCAGTGCATGATGGATGCCTGCGCAGGAAAATAACTCCAAGATCTCAGGGGTGCTTCGCCGGTTCAGGTCGAGAGCGTAGCGGCGCACCGTTGCTCCTGGAATGGTGCTCAGGAACGTGGCGTCGAAGTGCATCAAGCTACGAATCGATGCGCCTCGCCAATGGTGGATGGCTTGGCGCACGTCACCAACGACCCAGAATGATTGAGCATTGAGAGCCAATTGCCGAAGGAGGTCGACCATCACCTCGGTGACATCTTGATACTCGTCCACTAGCACGTGCGAGAAATGGTCGATGTACTGAGCAACGCTAGTTCGATCCCGCTTGGCCTGGGATGCAGGGAGGGCAATAAGGTCAACGTAGTCGACCAAATGCTCAGCCCGCATTGCTGTTTCGTACGCTTCAAACAGGGTGGCGATGTCCTCGCGCTCATTGGCTACATCGGGTTCGCAGGGCGGCAGTGCAGCCAGGCGCGTGCGGTAGTCGGCAACGGTCAGGCATTCTTCCTTGAGTCGTTTGATATGGCCCAGGACGCCAGGCAGCCAATCGTAGGGGTTTTGCAGTCTCAGATAGTACTTGAGCCGTACCTTGGGCAGCGTGCTCACCATCAGGCGAACTTGCAGAAGTGGATCTGCGAGCCGAACGTCGGACTGCAGGCCGAAAATCTGATGATATTTGCGAAGGAATTCGAGCCCGAATGCATGGAAAGTCCCGGCCCACACGTCAGCGGCACCGGCGATATCCGATACCTTCAGGCGCTCCACCAATTCATGAGCCGCCTTGTTCGTGAAGGTCAGCACCAAGATTTTGCTGGGAGGGATACCGCGCTCGACCAGATGCTTGATGCGATGGATCAGTGTCGTCGTTTTACCAGTGCCCGGCCCAGCAACAACGTTGACGAAGGTTTCGGACGCGGTAGCAGCATCGTGCTGTCCCTGCGTCATAAGCGGCAGAGGAGGAGGTGGAGCAGGAGGCAATGTAGGGAGCAAAATGCCGTCGAATAGCTGAAGACGAACGATCTCCAGCGGTACCTCCAGAGTGGCCGCGATGACCGTCGCACCACTACCGCTATGGAACAGTTGGCTTGCGACACCACGAGGTAGCAGAAGCTCACGGGCAAACACGTTGGCTTGAAGCTCCAAGCGTTCACGAGCACCGTATGCTTCCACCACCACCGTAGCCTGACTCCCATAGGAATCCGTCATGCTGGTCAGATGAGCGACCGTCTGTGCGGGGCGATCGCCGTCGAGATACCAGTGACCCAACTCATGGGCGATGAGATAGGCGGTTTCTCCTGGAGACACGTCGTTGCGGATGTAGATAGTTTGAATTTCTCGCTTGAGCACCCCGCTGCCGCCACCCAACTCTGGGTGTCCAAAAGGCAACCGCTCGATTGCGATTTCGAGCGTGTCCTCTACATGAGCCAGAAGCTCAGCGGATCTGACCCCGCCTAGAGAGGCGGCCAATCCGACCAGGGCTTCTCGGGTTTCGAATGCTTGCCGACGTGCCCGGTCGAATGGATTCACACTTAGTCCTCTAGATTCAGGAGACGCTCTTGCTCCTCAGCCGGCAGCTGAAGCTCTTTGACTGCAACACTCCAAGCCTTGCGTTCCGCTTGCACAGTTGGTTTTCCATCAGTCGCTTTAAAAGCTGGAACGCATTGGCTGGCGAACCGACGCTCTAAGGCTACCGACAAAACGTCCAGAGGCATCTTCAAAACGGCGGCCAGCTTCGCCAGGACTCGCATAGGTGCCAGTACCGAACCACCAAGGATCATGTTTGTCAGCCCGCGTTGCTCACATAGATCGATCTGAGGAGCGAGCGCACGAGCTTTGACCCCACTGTTCTGCTCGATCGCCCTGATAGCCTCTACGACAGCCTCATCACTGGTATTCGAACTAGTCGTCGCCTCACGCACAGCGGCAGCGTGAGGGCAATGGCTCAACGCGTCGGCGAGAAGGAAGTTGGTGAATGAAGACAACGAGCGCTCATACTCGCCTGCGCGTAAACGCGCTCTCATCACCAGCCGTCTGTCAGCCCGGATAATCCAACTTTCCGAATCCGCGCCTTCGTAATCATTGGCAGTGCGCTCGTAATCAGTCAGCAGCTCCGACGGGTCTACTGTCCTTGATTCCTTGTCGAATCGAGTCAACCCATCCTGCAACAGATCACGCGCAGCGATCGACAGCGATACCCCACGGCGTTTTGCTACACCCCTTACCAACTGGTGAAGCGAGACCTTGGTAGTTAAACCAATTTGCAAGCGGGCAGCTTGGGTTCGTTCATCGGTGTTTTTGGTAGTAGCGGTAGGTTGCATGGTCGTCTCCAAAGTCTGCTTATCTGCAAGCGCTGTTCGTGAGACAGGTGCCATCGCTGACCGTTCGTCAGCAGTAACTTGAGGAATCAGTTCGACGAGTACGGACATCAAGCCAAGCAGCAGATGCGGCTCGTCCTTGCCAGTGACCACCACATGCCGGCCATTAGCCATAGTCATCTCGCACTCAATGCCCTGAGATGTTTCCCGCAGGTACATGAATGGCTTAAGGCAGGCTAGGAAACTAGCGCACCCTTGGAGATAATCGGTAGGCTGAAGCTTAGGCATTTTCATAGACGGATTTGGTCACTGGTAGGATCGTGCGTGAGAATCACGCTGGCGTACATCACTTTTATATCACTCGCGCACATAGGGACACAATTGATCCAGGCAATCTTTTCAGAATCAGTGCGTGTCGCTGTCAGCGAATGGCGAGCGAACGTGACCTTTGAGCAAATGCTTGAGCACTTGGCGCGCCCTGGCGATCTGGGGCGTGAGCTGCAGCCAGCGATCGAACGTGCAAGCCTTTGCATGGGCACAGCCATGCCTAAAACTGGAGGCTATTTTCGAGCCAGGTGACCTACCCGACACCCCCATTGATTTTTGCCCGGTGCCCGAAGCAGAAGGAACTGTCCTTGCCCGAGTAACTGCAATCGCGTGCCTTGCGGCCATCAATTCCGCCACGGTTTCCTACGGTTCCGAGAACGAAGGCGACCTATTCGTGAACTTGGTAGTGTTCCCGCCTGGTCGAGGTAAATTCACAATCAAATCGGCGGACAAGATGAGCGGGCACACGGATGGCGTGACCTTCCCGTTGCGGCGGTGCCGCGACCCTCTGAATGACCGCATTGCACCTTCTCCAGACTTCGTGTGCTTGTCGGCACTGCGTAATCCGAAGCAGGTGCCGACCACGGTCATGCCTCTTGATCACCTCATGGCGCGATTGAGCCATGAGCATATTGAAGAGCTCCAAAAGCCCCAGTACATCATTGGTTCACAGCTGACCTTCCGTGACGGAATGGTAGACATACTGGGCGACGAGCTCGATGTCGATGATGCGCAGCTCCTCTTCCCCATGAATGGAAGCTGGTGGATCCGGTTCAGCCACAGCACTACGCAGATTGCTGATATCGGCCAAACATCCGCGCAGGAGGCAATGGACGCGCTGAAGCACGCATGTGCTGACTGCGCGATCGCTGTCCCTCTGCAACCAGGTGATATCGCCCTAGTAAACAATCGCATTGCGCTGCATGGTCGCAGTGAACCTGGAAGTGCATACGGCGAGCAAACACGCTGGCTGCTACGTACCTACGGGCTAGACATCACGGATGTCGATCCTAGCCAGTGGCATAATGGCAGCGCTTTCATGCTGTATCCGTAACAATTGGAACGAGGGCGTTTCAACAGGGCCAGTTGCGCGGTTTCGTGGGGGAGCATTTATGTCTCCAGTACCTCACGTTTATCCCTGCCGTAGGACATAACACGTATCCGGTCACTTTGACTTCTTGATCAGGTAGCTGCTGACCGAAGCGCACAGGCCAACGACGAGCTCAGCGTCTTCAAAAGAAGGCTCGCGCCCTTCCTGGATGTGCCGCCCAAACTCCGACGCATACGCCCAGGTTTTGATGCCTCCATTGGATTTCTAAATATACATACGCGACGATACGATTTCCGATCTCTGCTGCATAAACAAGATATGCATCGTCGCACTGTGCCAAGCGCTACAAGATGGGACATCACCTGCCGATGTCATGACGAAAGCCTCGAAGGAGCTGGAGAACTTCGTAGCCCAGGGCGGCTTGTGGGGCCTGCAGAAGCATTGGGACGCTGGGGAAGGGCTGATCACGCGCGCGCGGGGCAAGCCCAGCAGCCCAGATCGAATCCGAGCTGTGCTGGAGATGAAGGCCAGTGGCATGTCGAAGGCGGAGGTGAGTCGGGCGCTCGATTTACACAGGCGTACAGCGCCCCATTCGATTCAGTGGAATCTCATCCACGTAATTTTAGGTGGATCCACCGCAATTATTAGTGCAGCTCACAAATGCAAATCTGGGGGGTCTACCATTCAACCGGAGTTCCACCTGGCTGCTTACCATAGCCGCTACCCGGCTTGCCAATCACATAAACATCGTGAGCGCTAGACTCGAACCGAGCGACCAAAGCAGCCAGCAACGCGTCTGTAGGGCGGCAATCCGAAACTGCGACAGTGAAAAAAGCCCAGTAACCGCCATCCCTCTCCACCAGATTTGGCGCGAACTTGAGCTCCTCATGCTGAGCCATCAATTTCTGCTTCACAAGTTCAGACTTGCTGAACAGGCCACCAAGATAAGCCGGGAGCTTAATCCATTCGCTTTTTGTAATAGGCTTGAGTAACGCAAAATGCTGGCGTGGTGGGTACATAGCGCGCTTCTCCAGTTACTCTTTTGCCCGATCCTACTAGCTCTATATCAGCTTCCGCAACCAAAGCTTGCACATGAATGCAAGCACTAGCCTGGATATCAAAAGGAGATGGAATGAGCGGACAAATGTCGACCTTCGTGACGCCTGACCAATACAAGCACCAACTCGAACAACTGCTCGATGATGAGCAAGAACTCTCGCTTGCGTTCGCCTTCTGGGGGGAGGGTGCCGTAGGGCTGATATCCGACCGGCCAGGCAAAAACTTCCACGTCCTGTGCAACCTCAAGTCTGGAGGAACAAACCCCTACGTTATTCGGGAGCTGTGCGAGCTGGCAGCAAGTAGCGATGCACGCATTCAGATCCGTCAGTGCGACAGGCTTCATGCCAAGGTTGCGATTGGAATTCACAAAACCCTGATTGGCTCAGCGAACATATCTGCAAACGGCCTCGGCCTCGGCGACCAACGTACAGCGCATTGGCTAGAAGCCGGTGTGCTCACGTCAGATGAGGCGGTCTTAGGTGGGGCCCGTGATTGGTTCGACGAACTGTGGCAATCGAACGCTGTGCGCGGAATTGAGGACGAAGACATCGAAGCAGCTGCCAAGATCTGGACGCAAAATCGTCGCGGCTGGCAGCTCCCTGGTAACCCGCAAGAGGAGTTCAATCTGCGCAGCTTTTCAGCTGGCGACCTTGAGGGTCTGCCTGCGTATGCTCTCCTATACCGCTCTCGGGTGAGTGAAGAGGCTGGTGAAGCAAGCAAGGAATACGAGCAACAGCAGTCAGAGAGTGCCTGCGCCTTAGGTTGGTGGCCTTTCGAATCCTCGCCAATTAACCTAAGCGACGAGAAAGAGGTAGATCATCTGGCCATCTACTACGCCTCGAATGGTCGCATAATCGTCGATGGTGCATGCCGTATGATCGGCCAGCGTCTACCGGTCAAGTACCTCGATGAGTCTGAAGCGCCAGGTCATATCGACATGGCTTTCACTCAGATGACACTGCTCAGCCGGCCTTTTGGAGAGAGCGGGAGGAAGATGATGGCTCAACAGCTGCAGCCGTTTGGGCGTGAAATTTGGAATGCAGCAGGTCATGGTTCTCAGAGCGACCATCCTGTACGCCGCCTTCATATTTCCGAGCTCGCTCGCGTTCTCCACTCGCAGAGCAATCGTTGAGACTGGGGACGCGCCACTCCCTCTTTAGCTCTTTCAGCTTACTGTTTGATCTTAGCCAGTACGGGGGAAGTTGCCGCCGAATCTCTTTGCTCCAAAAACGCCTTAGCGCCCAGAAACTATGCCGTGTCGATTAACCATGGGGGCAGACGGCAAGGCTAGCCCGTGGTCGGAGTCACCCCTGATGCCTGTTCTGACGGGAGCTCAGAGGACAACTGCTTTGGGCGAGCCAACGCGGGCTTGAAGCGAAGATCTAAGTATAGGGCGCCTTGAGCCAACGCCGACCATAGACTTTTCGCTACCGACTTCGTAACCTCCGGCCTAGGTTCATTGCGTTCGCGGATAACCGTCGTATACGCAGCATTCAAGATCTAACAAGATTTCCCCAGCAGACCCAAAGGAGTAGGTCATGACTTCATCTGCCAAGCAAAGCATTCAAGAATCCAAGGAAGAATTTGAAAATCAAATATTTGATTTGACCGCCCCTCTCTTACAAAAGCTGTACAACAAATTCGTAAAAAACCCCGAACAAGTGGACAAGCCTGACGCGGCAATTGAACTATTAAATCCACCAAAGCGCTTCGGCACCAAAGAGAAGGTGACGATCGGGATAGAAATAACTTCGGTGGATCCTAGCTGGTATCTTGCCTATGCCAATGATAGCAAATACGGGGCTGACCTAGTGATGGAGCGTCTTGAGCAAACCCTCAAGCAAGGTATCATTCATGACAACCCCACAAAAAATACTGATGTACCGATTCCTCAGAGCTTCATCTTCGATGGCATAAAAGGGAAAGCGGATAAACACGAGTCTTATAAGTCTCAATGCAGATTCGATGAAATAATTCTTCTATGCTTCAGCGAAGTGATCTGGGCTGGAAATCCAATATATCAAGGAGGGCTCGCCGCATGGACGGACTACCAATTAAGCGAGATCAGTTTTCCTTATGACAAGGTAATATTTTTGGGTCTTATCGACCAACGGGCAGTTCAGATCTATGATAGAAAAAACAAGAAGACCAAGCGCCCAGCCCCATACTTGTATCCTGACGCAACCATAACTTGCTCCAAACCTGCGACTATGCCATGTGGTACGATCGACGATATAGATAAAAAATTCTTTGGCACCCCGATTATACCAACTAGACTACGAAAGCCGGAATAATCGCTATAGAATGAATAGTTAACTACTTTAGCTCAGTGGAAACCTTATTCCGCTGCCAACTTAAACCAGATTCAACAGGTAACTATGGCAATCTATGGTGTTGGTTCTAACTGGGACGGAGAAGAAGCGTCCGAAATGTTCTTCCAAGAAGGGAAATTCATTCTCGGATGGAATGAAGAAAGCGCGGAGGATCTTTATTCATTCATCTCCAGTTTGAAGGTTGGGGACATCCTATACATCAAAGCAAACCGACCAGGTTCGCGAAGCATCAGAGTCAAGGGTATCGGCATCGTCACTAAAAATTTGATGTCGTGCATCCTCAAGGGAGACCTTGGCTATGGCTCTATCAAGGACTGGAACTCGCTATTTGTGAGTGTGACCTGGGTGATCCGAAGCGAGTTCACGATCAACATCCCAGAGAATGAAGGGCGATTGACCAATGTCAGGGCCGCAACTCTCTACGAGGAGCACCTACCCTTCGTGCAAGAGCAGATTATTAAGAGCTTGCTAAAAATATAGTTTGGATCGCCCGTACCACAACGAATCCAGGAGCGATTAGGACATGCAGACAATGGCCCTAAAAGTCGCGTCTGGAGTCGCCATCACGAGGGTAATGAGTCGCCGGCTACATAGACCTCATCCCAGGTCACTAAGGGCATGCCCAGCTCAACCACGAGCTGACCTGAAATGGCCTTCCGCAGCACCTCGCACACTTCATGACCTGGAATTTTTGGGCCAGCCATCAATGAGCACTCCACTGTGGTCTTACAACCATGGGCCCGGCGCGATTTTATCCATCAGTTGCAGTAGCACGGTTGCAACTACCTGCACCAAAACATCCAAAAACAGCTCTGCGATAATTTTCAACATATTAGCCCCCCGGCTGAGATTGCAGTTCATCCAAGACCGATGCAGGCGCGGCGGTCGGTTTTTTCCTAGCGGCCTTTGGTAGCTTTGGTGGCTTTACTGGTGTTGGTTTCGGCGCCCCTTCAGCCTCTGCCTTAGCTTTTTTGGCAGCTTCTTCTGCATCCGCTTTTTCTTTCAAAGCAGCCTCCTCAAGAGCCCAAAACGCCCTGATTTCAGCGATATCGTTGCTACCGCCGATGTCAGCCAAACGCTCAAGAAAACGAGAGTAAAGATCATCAGTAAGCAGCTTTAACCGGTGCAGTTTTTCCACTGCCACGTTCGGGTTCAAAAGGAGTACGTAGTGGAATTCGCCGGATGAACCCTTTTTCGTAATGATGAAATCGTACTTTTTCAGGATCTTCATTCGCCGGCGCCAGGTGTCTACTGCACGTGCGCCTGTAAAGCCTGCTTCAGCCGCAAAGCTGGCTTGGTTCTCGATGATCAAAAACGGGTGATCGGGAGAGCGTGCCCAGAGACAAAAGAGGGTGTGCCCCGCTGGGTGGCCTTTGATTTGGTTCAGTGCCTGCATTGCGATTGGCAAGGTGCGCGGGACGGTGCTGTAGCCATGGTTCCTATTCCGGCGCCATACCCACTCCTCCGGGAAGCCTGGAAAATGCACTTCCATGATGGCTGCAGCCTTCTCAGCCATTTTCATGGCCCTTGCTTTGGTCTGTTTAACGTTCGTCATGTCTGTCTCGGTGTTAAGTGGTTGATGGGGGTCAATATCCACCACGCCGAGATAAAAAACCAACCGTCTTTTGGCAATTTTTAGCGCAATTTCATGTATACGAAGCTGCGTCTTCGTACCGTTAAAGCTTGTCTAATTAGCTCGTTTCATAACGTTGAACTACGGCTATTCAGCGCACTTTTCCAAGGAGAAAGCCCTATGCCCATTGGTCTTTAACCTGTTTTTGTGTACTCCTGTTCTCCTGTACTCACGTTCTCGTGTACTCCCGTGCTAATGGGTGTGTTTCCAAAGAGAGGGGCCCAAAGGGCCCCAATACACCCTCAGAACCAGACATATTTTTTAGGGTACGAGATTCTTTTTTCAGATCTGGCTTCTTGGATAGGACTTCGGCACATGCTGGGGTCAGATACGGCGGTCATGGTAGTTTCGACGGCTGAGATGCCTATACGGAGGGAGCAAGGCGATGAAGCTTTTCCTGGACTGCGAATTCACCCAGCTCAATCAGGGCACCAAGCTCATATCGTTGGCACTGGTGGCCGAGACCGGTGAGGAGTTCTACGTCGAGCTGACGGATACTTACCTTGTTGAAGACTGTAGCGACTTCGTCATCCAACACGTGCTGCCCCAACTCGATCTACATAGGCATGGTCTATCGCTGATCGACGCTCAAGTCTCCCTACGAGAATTCCTCAACGGCTTCAACGATCCGCTAGAGGTGTGCTCGGATGCGCCAGAATGGGATTGGGATTTCTTCTGCCAACTGGCCTACGTGAAATACGAATGGCCTAGCCACGTTGCAAACCTGCCTACAAATTTGATCCAGCTGTTAAGGCACCTGGAAGCAAGTGACCTTGGGGATGAACCGATCCCCGACTTGCCTCACCACGCCTTGCTCGACGCGCATCTACTAGCGGAGCTTTATCAATGTCTCTCAACAAACGGATCGAATTTACTAGCCGCGTCAGCAGCCGGCTCGAATCATCTTTGAGGTGCTCTCTAAGCCCCTCTGCGCCTTTTCGTGGATTGCTGGCATGGTAGCCAAGAATTTGGCTTGTCGGGCGCGTGGAGGGGGCTACAGATCGTAAGCGGGGGTATTTGAAGGGGGCGGCGCGGTTGCAGGCTCATGGAATTAGGGGGTGAGCCGAACTTCAGGCACAAAAAAGCCGCCTTTTAAGGGCGGCTTTTTCGAAACACTTTACTTGCACAGGAGACGGTATTAGCCGTGTCGCCAGGGTAGAGTCCTGCTCTCTTTGCCTGACCATGTGGAGCTAATCTTACAGCCTGGATAATAACTATGTCAATCTCATTAGGTTGTCATTTCAGGGCTAAGGCCAGTAAAAACAGGCATTCCAGCGACACAGAGACCGATCAACCACCGTTCTCCCTGTCTAGCTCCATCTGAAATTCAATCTCCTCAGCAAAATCACGGCCCATTTCTTCTGCCCATCGCTTGGCCATACAGTAGGAAACTCCTAGCTCGTTGACCTTGGCCTCACTGGCCGCAAGCTGCTCTGTTACCTTCGCTATATCTGCCTCCAAGCCGTCGATGGATCTCTTGAGCTGCACCACCTCCTGGAATGGTACGTAGTCCGAGGCACCTACAGCGTGAACCAGGGACTCTTTCAGCGTTTTGATCTGTGCCCGGCTGAGTGCAACACCGTAGTTTGGGTTACGACCGCTCCGTCCGCCTTTAAAATAGCTCGTCGGTGGGAGCACTCGCTGAATCGAGACGCTTTCCAGCATCCCGCAGATGACATAGCTGTCTTTGCCGCTGTGCTTGTACCTGGGCATCTTGTCCAAGGTATCTTGATCCAGCTGGAAGATAGTGCGATCTCCATCAGCTGCATCTTGAGACGACACAGGAGCAACCTGGATAAGGTTTCTTGAGATAACTTTGACTACGACAGCGAGCCGACGCTTATGCATTTCTGCTTCTAGCAGAGTGTCCATATACCGCTTGTTAGTTTTTAATTCAGCGGTGGATCGAGCTGTTTGCTGAACAAACCCATAGTCCACCTCGACCAAAGTACCTTGCCTGATGAGCCTGGTGATTGAAGTCGCGGGGTTCTTCTTTAGAGTTTGATATAAAAACTCTTCTTTAGAAATGTCATGCCGCTTTATGTATATGTCATAGACGGCAGGTGCGGCACCGCTAGTTAACTCAACGGTAATGTTTTCTAGACGCCAAGCGTGGTGCTCTATATTTGCAAAGCACTTCGTAAGAAATACAGGGTGAGGATCCCGCCCATGTTTTGGACGTGGCATAGCCGGGATTAGTGCCTCTTTGATTCCGTCATAAACCTCGACACCTAGGACGGTATGAGAAACCTTTCCCTCGCCATCGACGCCAGACTCGAGATACCGAATGATGATCGTCTGCATGCGCGTCCCTGGGACAGGTAATAAAGCCGATCATTTTGACTGGTTTCGGTAGTAAATTGGAAGAGGAAAAACAAAAAAATAGGTCAAAAATTCAACATTTTTTGTATTTTATTAGCCTCCTACTTATAATTCACACAAACTATTTAGAAGTAATTCAATATCTAAATTGGCAGAGTTTCGCCAGCTGGAACAACACCTGGCCGAACAGATTAAAGCTCTTGAAGCTTTGAAAGGTGACGCAGGACTTCAGGCTGAAATCGAATTTGAGGGCAAGCTGCATGACCTGCTGGCCCAGTACGGCAAGTCTTTGCGTGATATCATCGCTATCCTTGATCCACATTATCGCCGTCAGGCAGCCGCTCCTGTAGCGTCTAAGGGCGCTCGCCGTCCACGTGCAGTAAAAGTCTATAAAAATCCGCACACCGGTGAAGTAGTTGAAACGAAAGACGGTAATCACAAGCGCTTGAAAGAATGGAAAGGCGAATACGGCTCGGACACTGTTGAATCCTGGATTGCATAGTAATTCGAATTGATTTCAATAGGGATCTCATGGCCCTTATTGAAATATTCGTAGCTCTATAGCATTTTTACCTCGCTTCGCCTCTTGTGCTTCCTGCTTCAAAGCGGCATAAAACAAAGTCTTCTCCTACCCTTCCTGGCCATACGGCCAAAATCACACACGCAACAGCTATCAATATATTTTTGTTTTTCATTGTTATTTCTCCTTGCACTCCTTGTTAGTTTATTTTGAGTGGTGTTTAAGTTGTACCATTTCAAAACACTATTTCAAGAGCAAGTGAGAAAAATACTTTAATGCTAAAACACCAAGCATTATAGCATTAAAGTTTGTGTTGCTAATTTATAACCCATGAAGGTAAGAGCCGGGTGATCAAGCCGGCAACAAACCAACTAGGCATCTTTCAAGCGGATGTAAATGGCGTGATTTGATGCGCTCTTAGAAAACCACCTATACGCTTCAACAACCCAGCCTGACCTTCGTCTTCGACAAGTTTTTTGAGGGTGTCATTGCCGTTGTAATTGATGTCTACGTTACTCATGGCAGCTCAATACCCAAGCGATCCTTCAGCACCTGCTTTCCATAAGCTTTACCCAGTTCAAACATTAAACTAAGGCTCGCACTGCCGACTTTTTCGGCCCCTGTCTTCGTCAGCTCCCAGACTTCACCATCGCGAACGGTGTCCAGAAACTCATGGCCTTTGTATGTCAGGCGTTTTGGAAGCCATTCGAGACCGTCATCAGTGCTGAGATCTTGGCCCACGATCAAGCCGGCTTCGTGCAGCAGCATGACATGATAGGAGACATCCAAAGCCTCCCGCCCCTCCAGATTTAGCTCAGTCCATCCCAGCGGATCCTCTTCACTGGCTTCAACAGCCAGCAGGATCTCACGTACTAAGTCTTTGTCGAGCTTCATTGAAGTGTCCGTCCTGGATGTGGTGAGGACATTATCACGCAGGGAAAGGCCACTCATGTAAAACTCTAAAGTGGAGCGGATTCCGCTTGTGGGGCGCTTTCCGCTCCAGTATATTTGGCGCATCTCAAGAGTCCTGGAGCTACTCATGTACTACTCACCGGCTGAGACGCGACACACTGATGACGTTGCGATCATGCGCAACTATGTCGATCAGATCAAAAACCGTCATGGCCACAGCCAGCGCGACCAAGCTGCGGCTCTGGGCGTAGGTTGGACAACGTTTCGTGACTGGCTTAACGGCAACGCGAGATGGCCAAAGTCGGCACAGGTGGCCATGGAAGGCTGGGCGTTTGCACCCCTGGCCGAGGATGAGGACGGAATTGTCGCACTGTGTCCGCTCGGCCTTTCACTCGATGACGAGCGTGCTTTGATCGCAGCCTGGAAGCGTGTGCGCAGTGACGACCAAAGCTACAACCTGGCAACTACAGTCAAAGATTGGCCGGAAGAGAATCTGCAGGCTTTTGCCCGCAACGGTCATCAAGACAAAGGCTTTCAGGAAGCTGTTCGTGCACAGTTACTGGATGCCGAGGGTGATGCATTGCGTCTGCCGGCGCGCGGTGCTGATGCGCTTTACCGCAAGGCATACGAGTGGTGCACGCCGGCTGTGCTTGAGCGCTTCGCCGATTTGCTTGATTGACGTTTTATTTGAGTTTCGCAAATCAAAGCCCCTAGCCTTTCCACCTATTTTGGAGTGTTCATGGATCTGAATTTAATAGGAAATTTCGCGGCTATCGGCTCACTGGGCGTGTCCCTCATGGTGCTGCACCAGGTGAAGCAACTGGCCCAGCGTGTCGATGCGATAGAGACCGACCGGGCCTGGTTTACGAAGAAGCGGGATGAACAGATTGAAGGCCTCGGTGCAGATCTATACGAAACCAAAGACCTGGTGAAGGATTTGGCCGATTTCCAGAAAGGTGATGGCTGCTATCGATACGATCCAGACGATCCCCATCTGCCAGCACACATTCGCGACCGCAAGGGTCGTGAGGATTAACCTGGAGGGGAAGATGGAGAAAGGCGCCAGGCTTCCAATCACGCACTTGCTGGATGAAGAAGAATGTGGGCTCTGGCTTGTTGCCGCGACCAGGCTAGCGGCGTCACCAAGGCGCATCGCTACGAGCCCGACATCAACCCCAGCTACCGCGACCTGGTTGAGCACTATGGCGTGGCCGTACTGTTCGCTCGCTCGCGCAAACCCAAGGACAAAGCCAAGGTCGAAGTCAGCGTACAGATCGTCGAGCGGTGGATCCTGCATCACTGATAAACGCGGTGATCGGCACACTGAATTTTAGAAGACTTGCCTTCACCAGGAGCGTCATTTGAAAGTCGCTCAACTCTTTACTGTGAAACCCTATTTCGATTACTGATGGCATCCGGGCTTAGCTCCAATCGGCTCAATATTTATTGGCGGTGCTCACCGCTCAGCAGGCTTTCATCGAAAAGGCGGCAGCCAAGCTTGCCGCTTTTCTTTGACCTGCTCCCAAGAGGAGGTAAACGGTGCGCTTGGTTTCAAACATGTAAGCGCTGGATGAGATACCGAAGTTGCTGCGCACCCACATGCCAGGTTGAAAGCGATTTCTGCTGTCTAGGACTACCTCATGAGCGAAAAGAGTCGCAGGAAGTAGACAGAGCCCGGAGAGCTTTTCTTGTTCATCTGGATTGACCGTGAGGTCGATCAGAATCCATTGCCGCACGACGCAAAATGCTTTGCCTGGGAATGTCTTTGCTGCCAAAGAGATCAGTTCTTCTTCAGAATCCTGCCAGCCAGGCGATTCATCTCCAGCTCCGTATAGTAACTGCGAGATTTCATTCAAAGTGACCATTCAAAAACCTTAGATTCACACTAAATATCAACTGTTCGAGCAAGCTCACCCACGCAAATTTTGATCTATCAACTCCGTGCCCTATGGAAGACACTGACGAAATCTATTCACCATCAAACCGCCACCAAGCACTCAGGATCGAAGCCTGTGCTTTGACCCGGGTAACCGCGCGGATTGGAAACCACTCGGCACCCATTCTTGAGGAAGTCTGCTGCAAAATGCGTGTGCCCATGTATCCAAAGATCAGCCTTACTAAGTAACTCTGGCCAATCGTTCGCATAGGCTGCCGCCAGATGTCCGGGGTGATCGTCACCCAGATGATCCAACGCTGGTGCATGGTGTGTGACGACCACTGTTTTACCGTCGAAGGGTTTACCGAGTTCCTGGGTTAACCAGCTGCGAGCCCTCATTGATTTGGCGACCAAATCGTCTGGACGTAAGCGCCTGTAATCCAGGTCGGCTCGAATCACCAAGAAGTCGTTCATACAATCCCAAGCAACCCGCTTTGCCGCAACCACATCACCCGTAGCCGAATAATCTGTCCAGGCAGTTGTAACCAAAAACCGTGTGCCATCAAGAATGAGCATCTCGTTTTCGAGTACATGCACATGGGACAATGCCGCGTCTTTCATTTTTCGCAGTGTGTGACCTATGTGCCCGCCGTAGTACTCATGATTACCGCAGGCATAGATCACTGGGCATTGAAAAACCTCGTTTGCCCATTTCACGCCCCGCGATTTGATATCAATGTCGCCGGCGAGAATCACTACATCCACTGCACAGGGTGAAGGATCAAAACGGGCAAACTCGTTGTGAAGATCTGAATAAATTTGAAGCTTCATCGGAGTCACCGCCTTGTTCAGTGCTCGGCACAATCCCGATCTGGTGAATGTGCAGTTTTCGTAACTGCAGCGAGCTCTGCTCTACTACCTACCTTTCCTCTGTAACTACCAACCCCATACTGGAAGGTATTTTCAATCAAGACAGCCCTATCCCCTAACAGTCCTCACCCTTTGGTGCTTGAGTAGATCTGCCCGTTTTGGGTTACAAACTCGTAGACTGCACTACCTTCCTTGATTCGGATCTCCGATAGGGGATGCATCGAAAATCCCGACTGCTTCGTCATCTCGGGGGGCGCGAGCAGCTGAATCTTGTTCACTCTCAGTGTGTCGACCTGTCCTCCCCTGCATAGGGAGTCGACTTCATCGACGCTCGAAACTAGGCGTATCCAAGGCCCAAATGCGCCATCCACCAGCCCGCATCCTTCAACCACGAAATAGCAACTGTCCGGGTTGAGGCTTACTGATTTCCACAGCAAGCGAAGGCTGTCCTGAGCCAAAAATTGTCCCTGAAGCTTTGCGCGATTAGTGACCAACACGACTTACATCCCGCCTATCTCTCTCGGGCTCCATCGGTACCAAGAGCCCTAACAACAATGCATGTAAATTGACAATTCTGCGCCTGCCGGAGATTGTCTTGTTACACCTCCTTCCATCTGCTGGAAAGGGTGGACGCACCATATCACCAATTCACATTCACGTACTATATTTCATGGATGTGAATTTTTCGATGTGGCCTTATCCTTCCCTTTGAGGGAAGCCCCCATGCCATCGCGATATACCCTGGCAGCAGTACTCCGCACCACGCGTACAGCGCGTGGCCTCTCTCAAGAGCAGCTAGGAAGCATTGTAGAGGCTCGCCATCTGCATAACGTAGAGCATGGTACCTCCAACATTACCTTGAAGATGCTGGAGGGCATCAGCGAACGCTTGGACGTCGATGTGGTAGCTTTGCTTGCAGCTGCCTCCAGTTACGACCGCCAGGAGACGCTCGAAGAGTTCATGGCGTACCTCTGGACGGAGCTCAATAAACTGCACGACATGCATATCTTGGAAAATGTGCCCATGCAATTTTCTGACGGAGCATTGATTGCCGCGAAGGCGGGTAAGCCGCCGATTCCTGCCGAACGAATTAAATCAGTTCTCAACTGTAAAGCTGATGGACTCACTCAGAAAGAGGCCTCAGTTAAGCTTGGGGTTCCAGCTTCGACGGTGCATAAGATATGGCATATGCAAGCTGAGGATCGGTAGGTCTAGAACCATTCCCTGGACATCCACGGGGCTGCCAAGCGTGAACTCGTTCTGGTTTGCGCACCAATCCTACAGAAGTGATGAAGCCTACCCCTGACCTGCGTATACCGGTATGGGATGTCCTGGCCTCTAGGGAGACTTCGGCACGGCATAGTTCATTGAAGCCCGATGCGTCGCTCGACGCTCGACGCTCGACGCTCGACGCTCGACTGAATGGCGGGGCAATGTCTGGACTTAGCCAAGCACGAAAACCGACCTAAGGGGTCGGTCATCGTGTTCTAGGCTAATCAGACAGAGACAGCGGCAGCGATGTACCACCCCTTTGGCGCACCCTTTAGGAGCGTTCCGAGCAAGTGCCCCGCATACCCTCAAAACGGATACACTCGATTCAGGCAATCTGCTATCACCCCTCCAGTTTTTCGCTACGGATACCCGCATGGATTACTCACGCATCAGGGGCATGGAATCAGGACAGCGACTCGCATTCGAAGAACTCATCTGCCAACTGGCTCACCTTGAACGGCCAGCTTTTCTTTACACGGCTTGGTAATCGCGATCAATTTTCGAAATTCAGAAAAGGCTTTTGCGTAATTGACCTGCTCATACATACAGCGCCACCTAAAAATAGAGAAAATACCTGACAAGCCAGAAAGTCGACGCAGAGCCAATTAGCATGCTCGACTTATCTGGGTCTAATCCGCCAAAAAATCAAATAGATACTGGAGCGGAAATATGAGGGTGTGGGTCGTAACCTACAATCTCAAAGTCCTCGAACTTATAGTCATAGATACTTGCCGGCTTCCGCTTAAATACCAACCTAGGAAGTGGCCTAGGCTCACGAGTAAGTTGCAACTTAACTTGCTCAATATGATTAAGATAAATATGCGCATCACCCATGGTAACCACAACTTCGCCAACACCCAAATCGCATTGCTGAGCAAGCATATGAGTCAGAAAGCTAACACCCGCTAAGTTGTAGGGATTCCCAAGCAGTAGATCACTAGAGCGTATGTATAGATGCGCAGACAACTTATTGTTTGCCACATAGAACTGATATAACAAATGGCAAGGTGGCAGAGCCATTTTACCGTTTCTCGCATTTTCCTGAGGGCTGACAGACTCATCTGGCAGATACTCAACGTTCCACCCATGGAAGAGGATACGTCGGCTGTTCGGGTTGGTCTTGAGCGTGTGAACGACATAGTCGATCTGGTTGATCGTCTTGCCGTCTTGGGTAGGCCATGCTGTCCATTGCTTACCGTAGATCGGCCCCAGATCACCGTCTTCGGTCGCCCACTCATCCCAGATGCGGACACCATGCTCCTTGAGCCATTTGGTATTGGTATCGCCGTTCAAGAACCAGATCATCTCGTTGATGATGCTCTTAAAATGCAGCTTCTTGGTGGTGAGCAGCGGGAAGCCATCCTCCAGGTTGTGGCGGAATTGGCGACCAAAGACACTCAGCGTGCCGGTGCCGGTGCGATCGCCTTTCTCGACGCCATTCTCTAGCACGTCGGCCAGCAAATCGTGGTACATCTTCATTTCGGTTCCTCAAGGTTCGCGCTGACCAAATCCAGCACGTCACGCAATTTCAAAATTTCAGTATCTTGCTCTTTGATCTTCTGACGCAGCTCATCTGCGACCTGGACGTAGTAGTCCCTAGACTCGCGGACAGTGTCCAATCGCTTGTCGAGCGTGGCACAAGAGTTCTCGGATTCCTGATACCTATTGAACCAATAAAGCACTTCCAATCGACTCTTTTCAAGGCGTTGCATCAGAATCGTCTTAGGATCCTGCTTCTTCTCGGCCTTGACCCTTTGCGCAAGCACTGCAAGGCGGCGGTTGTCCTTGATCGCCTCAAGCCGCTGCGACGGGAAGTCGCGCTGCCGGATAGTGTTGCGATGAATGCCAGTGATCCGACTGAGCTCAGCCATCGTCGGCTTCAAATTCGGATCAGAGGCAATCTGCATAAGCCCCTGCGCCAGCAGCTCAGTGTTCCGGTCGTAGTCGAGCTTATTCTTGGCATCAAATGCCTGCCCTGTCATACCTCAACCTCCTCGCCCAGATGCTCCAACACCCCCTTGGCCTCCTCCATCGCCGCCCTCAACTCTTCCTCCGCACCTGCAGAATTCGGAGAGCTCAACGCCAAGCTGTTCTGCACATAGATTTCCCGCCATTTAGGAGCGTGAGCCTTCGTGACCACAGCGTTTTTACACCGATTAGGATTGCAACGCAGCGATCCGATGCAGGGCAGAGACTCGTCAAATACCTCGCGCTGACCGCCATAGCAGAAGCCTTGTCCCACATTGATGATCGCCATGCGCTTCTTGGCCATCTGGGCAATGATTTGCTCTTTGGTGTAACCAGCCGCCATGTAACCGCTGAACACCTTCTTCATCCGCGCCTTGTGGTTCTCAGCATTGGGGCCGGCGTAGTTTGCGTCAGGATCGCAGTAGCTCTCGATGTACTCCTCCCCTGCCATTTGCGTCGGCGACTTGCCCGAGGAGCGTCCACCCTTGGATAAGATCTCAGCGATCGCACCGTACCCAAGCGTCACCGCGCTGAACGCCTTGTTCTGGCCAGCACCGCCGATAAGGTCACCAAAGTGCTTTAGTTGGTGAGAGATGAATGGGAGCCCAAGCTCAGCCCTGGCCATCTGATAGGCCAGCGTGTGCCGCAATGTGTAGGGCGAGAATTCAAGAGCCTCGAACTCCTCGTCTGTCAGAATCTCTTCAAAAAAAGCGCTGAACTGGCGACTGATGCCGTCGGAGGACAGTGAGTTTGGTTCGGCTCCCTGAGCGACGGTATCCACACTGGAGAATAGGTAAGGGTTTTGCTTCACCTTAGCGATGAAGCAAGCAGCACGAATAGCGTCACGCACGATGGGAATCGCGATCCACTTGTCGTCGAACAGCTTTGCTAAGCCTTGGCGATGCTTGATCACGTTGCTGATCAACAACCAATAGTCGCTCTCTTGTTCCATGCACGACTCGACCAAGATCTCAGAGAGCTCTGAGGGCCGCATGCCGGTGTACTGCGCCACAAGATAGCAGGCACTGTACGAGACGAAATTGATGTACCTGCGGAAACCATCGTCTAGCTTGGAATCTGAGAGCTTGAGTAACGTTTCGGTAGCCTTAAAATCATGCCGACCGATTTCCGACAGGTACTCAGGTCGAACCTCACCTAACGCTTCAGCCATCGCGTCGGATTCATAGCCTTTTCTGCGAAGCCGCAGTGCCACGTAGAGATCGAGATTGTAACGCGACAGTTCTTGAGCATTGGCTAGCGAGTAGCCGCTGGCGTTCTGGCGGGTCAGGGCTACCAAGTCATCTACAGGCTCCCCTAGAGTGCTTAGGAAATCGACGACTGCGAACGACGCCTCGCGAGAAGCCTTCTCGAACACATCGTTCGGCAGAATACGGTATGTGCGCTCGGATTCAGGGACGTGCTTGAGTACCTTGGCCCAGGCTAGCGACTCCAGCTGAACGTAAGGCAGTCGCTCTTCGAAAATCTGCTCTTCGAAAAATGGCGACCTGACCAGGGTAAAGAAATTCTTGAGATCCGGGCCAAAGGCGTAGGGATGAATGAGCGCTGCCTCCCGGTACATAGCTGCGTCGAAGTACGTCAGACCATGGTGTCCAACCTCGAAGAACTCATCCGTCATCAACTGACGCGCCTGCCCTGATATCGTATCCAGGAAACTCAATCCAGCCTTCATGCATGAAATGGCGGTGTTGGCCTTGATGTTCCTAGGTGAGGCAAACGTGCGCAGTGCCGCAGGCATTTTGAGCCAGCAATACATGGCCACCTTGACCTCCAAGACCGCCGACTGATTGAGCAATGGGTACGATTCAAAATTGAGCCGTAGCTTGGCTCCCTGGACGTTCCTGGCGGCGTTCGGATGATCGTCATTGAAGTCCCAGACGGCGTCGCCCAAGACGGAAGTCTTACTGACAGGCAACGCCATCAGCGCCTGGTACCAAGAGAGTGCTTCCAGCGACACAGGAGTCGGATCGTCGATGTTCCTGCGCAATTCAACCAGCAGGGTGTGAGCAGCTGTCCGCCACTGTTTGTAAGCTGCGAGCTCAGGGATCAGAGAATGGCTCATAGCGTTACTCCCTCGGTCAGAATGCTGACCTGCAAGTTTTCAGAGAGACGCTCAGCCTTAGTCAGCTCCTCCACGGAAAAGTCTGATGTATCAGGATCGAGGAGGTTGTTGAGCACATCAAGGTTGTCCAGGATGACGGTTCCGTAGGGCGTATCGAGCACCCGATTGACCTCAATCATCCGCTGGTAGTCGCGCCACATGGCAAAGAGCTCAGGCAGGTGCGACACGGTGATGATGCTGTTGCTGCATGAAAGGCACTTGTTGAACAGCGTGCAGGGCTTGCTGGGGTCGTAGCTTGCCAAAGCCTTGATGAATGCTGGTGGATCAAAGACGTTCATGCAGTTCGCCAAGCCAGAACGCAGCGGCATCGCCTCGGGCGTGGACTCGATAGTCTTGGTCGGGATCAGCTTCGGAGCCTCCTCCAACGTGTCTTGCTGTATTTCATGGAGAACCTTATTCAGCATTCGGCGCGCCATAGGGTTGAAGTCCATCTGATCCAGATAGGCCATGGTGGTGCTGAGGCTCTTATGCCCCAGGAGCACCTGAATCTCGCGTGGAGAGACGCCGCGCTCAATCAGCTCGCTCACGAAGCTTGGTCGGAAACGTGACGGTGAGAGCTTGAGAGGATTGCCTCCCTCGTCAAGCAGACCATGATCCTGAGAGAACTTCTCCAGGGTCTTATTGAGCTGGTTGGCACCTGAGTTCTCAAAGGAATCTACAACCCCGTATTTGCTGGGAGAGCTTGAGCGGTAGATGAAGAGCTTGTTCTGAGCCTCGACAGGCGCATTCAAGCGGATCTCACGGGTCAGATGCTTCACATCGTCAAAGATCTGCTTGACCACACGGCCTTGAGAGGTGGTCAGCCAAGAGATTTCCGCATGAAAAATATCGAGATGAAGCATCTTCGCGCCCTCAGAGCGCTCTTTCCAATACAGCAAGCAAGGGCGATCAGTTAAATCATGGCGCTCAATGAAATCATCCAGCTCCAGTCCCAGCAGCGAGTCAGCGTTCATCCCGGTAACTTGGGCAAGCCGAGCGATGTACGGCGCAATGACTCGACCATCAACCTGATACTGCACGCCCCAGCTTTTATAAACCTCGAAGATCGAAATTGACGAAGCCGAGATAATCGACATAAACGCCCGTTGATAGGGGTCGTTTTTATCTACGGATTCGAAGTTCAGGGGCTTGCAGTCGAGTCTGTTCTCAAAAATCCACCGAGCGTTATCCATGGTTTTGAGCCCTCTGCGCATGCTCCCGTCAGGGGTTAACGGGTCTTCCCCTACGTGGCTTAGGACGTAAGGCTGGGCCAAGCGATTGGTTTCCTCAATCTCTTGCTCAATGACTTGCGAGATTCGGTTTCGCACAGCCTGAGGGTAAGGCTTGTACTGGTCAGTTTCACGTTCAGTATTAAACCCTTCAGCGGCAACAAAACTGGTCAGCCCTAGGCCCTCAACCTGGACTGCACGAGCCATCATCTTCCGAGCTGAGCTCATCATCGAACTGCTGTGGCTGGTCGACAGCGCACGTTCAAGAATCTTGTCCTGGAGATATCCCCTGAACTTTGGAAGGGTGTAGGGAGTTACGAGCTCCCGGATATCCTCCAAACCTGTGTAGTTGGCCTCCGTGAGATAGGCTCGATAGTATTTGAAAGCTTCGATGAAATTCGACTGACCTGACGCACTACTACTCTTCATTGATGAAGCACTGAAGAGGTGCAGCATGTGCTGGAAGGGGCGCTCCGGTTCCGGGCTTGCGAGGTCAGACAGGCGATGGATGCGGATTGAGCGTAAAGCGCTGAAGGCGTCTCGCAAAGATTCAGTCTTTTCGACTACCGTCTTCGAGGCAATACGCTGCTCGACGGTTTGGTAGTTCGGATCAAGAACACCAAGTCCGCGAAGATCATCGAGAATCTCCTCAAACGTCATCCGTACCAGTTCGAAACTCGTCCTAGCCGATTTGAAGCCAGCCAATTCGGGAATCTCGCTCATGAAGCCACGACCTTTGATCGTGTTCGCATTCACTGGAATGGCCAACTTCTCCTCCCTAGACATGCCTTCGTACCAGGCAAGCAGCCTACGGCGCCATTCACAGGCACTCGACGGATAACCAGGGATAATGATGCCTTCGGCACGCATCGCATCGAAGATCGGCTCAAAGCTCGAGGCACGCTTCGAGATCGTCGCGGGGCTTAGTTTGGTCTGTTCGACAACATAGCTAGAAGACACCGCTAAGTCCTCCCTAGGGCTGAGACAGACCTTCAACAACGACTCACGATCATCAGTTACGCGAGCCACGAACGACTCAATGACGGCGTCTACCTGATCCTTAGTCAGTCGAGTGCTCATTTCATATCTCCCGCATCAATTTTCAGGCGCGTCTGTTGGGAAAGCTCAGCCATCTCGCCTGCTTTCGTCTTGGTTTCAGTTCCGGGGCGTACGAGCTTCTGGTAGAGGTCGTAGGGGATCTGGGTATAGGTTTCCGACGTGCTGAGGAGCGAGTGACCCAGCGTCTTTTGCACAATCACTAGCCGGTCAAGGTAATCGGTGCCAATGTCTGGCGTCCTCAACAGGGCATAGGCGTTCCCGTGCCTCAACTTGTGGGGAGAGATCATCCTGTCGATTTTCAGCAGGTTAAGCGCTCGCTTAGACGTACGCTCCAAGAGCTTGGAGATCGAACGAGAGGTGTATTCGCCGCCTTCTGCATTAAGGAAGGCAGGGGTGCTCTCAACGCCCTTGAACTGCCGCTTACGCATCTTGTAAAGCGGCGAGGCATGGTATTTCTTGATGCGTAGCAGTGTGGCGCGGCTGACCAACGTCTGACGCGGTTTAAAGGAGTCTGCTGGGCCTTTGCTTCCATCAATGTGCAGCGGGCAGTAGTCCGCATTCACCGGTTCTGTGACACCAGGCGAGATGAACAATGTGTCCTGGAATCGAAGGGCATCATCGATGGCCTTGAGGGTAACTCGCGGGACTTCTGAGCGGCGCAGGCCTGCGTCGTACATGAACTGGAGCAAACAACGCTCACGCTCACTCTGCGTGGCCAGGATGAGCTCTCTGAGATCATTCAGGGAACAGGCCACAACCAAGTTCTTGTTGGGACGGGGGGATAGGTACCCTGCAGTGTAGGGGTTATGCGCGGTACGAGGCGCGGGGGCGTCATCCACTCCCCGGCACAGCGAATCATTAAAAAACGCCATCAAAGACGAATCTCGGTTGCGCACCGTCTTCTTGGAAAGCTCGTCTTCCTCGCGCAGGTGAGCGAAGTACTCCTCAATAACATGGGTACGGATTTCCAAAAACGCTGAGTCACGCTCGCAATCTTGAAACTCACGGCGGTTCATCAGGTACTCGCAGGTGTACCCAAGGTTGCGACCATAGGTGATGGCCGTCTGCTGGGAAATCTGGGCGGTCTGGAGGGCATGGGATAGGTAACCCGACATCAAAGGCATCAGGCGCTCATCGTCATCAAAGACGACTGCCCCCGTTACTTTCACGGCTTCATGGATTTGGGGTTCTTCGGATGGGTCGTCCCGTCTGGTTGGGGACTCACTGAAATCTAGGGGTTTGCCCCTAACTGCGATGACTTTCACGCTTTCCACTCTCCTCGAAGCGGCCCGTACTATACACAATGTGCAATAGGATATGGGGCACAATAAACGAGCTTGGAAGGAGAAGGATACTACGCAGCTATTGCGTACTGTGCAGGTTCTTGAAGGGGGTATAAAAGGCCCAAGTCGTTGGAGCGAATGTAGAGGGTCAGGGAAATTTCCTTGGTCTCGACGTTCGGGTGGAACTGGTACAGCAGGTGGCACGGCGGCAGGGCCATTTCATCAAGCTGGGCGCAGTTCCAGCCGTGGAACAAGATACGGCGGCTGCCCGGATCATTGATGATCGTGTCCACGCACTGACGCACCTGGTCGATGGCCTTGTACAGCACCACGTAGGCTTGGCCGTCTTCTTCACCTTGAGCAATCTGACGATAGCCTTGGCTCAGGCACAACTCGATGGCCGCCGGGTTGCTGCGGGCCACTTGTTTGTAGGCCGGCCACTTGCGCCATTGCACGCCGTAGATTTCGCCCAGGTCGTCTTCGCCCTGACGGAACGGGTTGGCCAGCCACTGTGCGTTTTCGTTGGCGTTCTGGTCCCAGACCTTGCAACCCAGCGCACGAAAATCCGCTGCGCTGTTCACCGGGCGCAAGAAGCCGCACATCTCGCCAATCGCCGATTTGAACGCCATGCGCCGAGTGGTGATGGCCGGGAAGCCTTCTTTGAGGTCATAGCGCAACATGGCGCCGGGCAGACTGATGGTCTTCACGCCGGTGCGGTTGGCTTGCAGGGTGCCATTTTTAATGACGTTGGCAACGAGGTCGAGATATTGCTTCATGGTTTTCCTAGCGTTTGAATGCAGGGCCGCACGGCCCCGCGATTCGAATTTAATGCGCAGCCTTTTGAGCCGCTGGATCTCGCTTGTAAGCCAGCCAGATCAGGAACAGGCCGCCCGCAATCATCGGCAGGCAGAGGATTTGCCCCATCGTCACCCAGCCGAACGCCAAATAGCCTAGCTGAGCATCAGGTACGCGGACGAATTCGACGATGAAACGGAAGATCCCGTAGAACAGGGCGAACATCCCGGAAACCGCCATCGTAGGACGGGGCTTTCGCGAGTACAGCCAAAGCACCAGGAACAGTGCCACACCTTCCAGCGCAAACTGGTAAAGCTGCGACGGATGGCGCGCCAATTGTTGTGGGTCGGTAGGGAAAATCATCGCCCATGGCACGTCGCTGGCCTTGCCCCACAGCTCGGCGTTGATGAAGTTACCGATACGTCCCGCGCCCAGACCAATCGGCACCACCGGTGCGATGAAATCCAGAATCTGGAAGAACGACTTGCCATTGCGCTTGCCGAACCACCAGGTGGCCAGCATGACGCCGATCAGGCCGCCGTGGAACGCCATGCCGCCCTTCCACACTTCGAAAATCAGCAACGGGTTGGCGATGTAGGCGCTCAGGTCGTAGAACAGGACGTAACCCAGGCGGCCACCGACAATCACGCCCATGGCCACCCAAAACACCAGGTCAGAGAGCTTTTCTTTGGTCCAGGTCGGATCGAAACGGTGAAGGCGTCGCGACAGGATCAGCCAGGCTGCGCCAATGCCGATCAGGTACATCAAGCCGTACCAATGGATTTTCAACGGTCCGATGGCCAATGCCACCGGGTCAATCTGCGGGTAAGGCAGCATTGCGACTCCTTGTTAGATCAGGAAACTCAAACCGACACAGAACAACAGTGCGGCAAACAGCCGTTTCAGCAGGCGGGGCGAGAGCTTGTGAGCCAGACGCGCACCGAAACGGGCAAAAAACATGCTGGTCAGGGCGATCCCGAGCAGCGCTGGCAGGTAAACAAAACCGAGACTATGCGCAGGCAAGTCCGGATTGTGCCAGCCGATGATCATGAAACTTAGTGCGCCTGCCAAAGCGATCGGCAGTCCGCAAGCCGACGAGGTGGCCACCGCTTTCTGCATCGGCACGCTGCGCCAGGTCAAAAACGGCACGGTCAGCGAGCCGCCGCCGATCCCGAAAATCGCTGAAGCCCAGCCAATCACACTACCGGCGACGGTCAGACCCAACTTGCCCGGTACCGTTCGGCTGGCTTTGGGTTTTAACTCCAGCGCCATCTGCACAGCGATGATCAGGGCAAACACGCCAATGATTTTCTGCAAATGCGGGCCTGCGATGGCATCCGCCGTCAGAGCGCCAATACCGGCACCGATCAGGATTCCCAGGGTCATCCAGGTAAACAGCGGCCAAAGCACCGCGCCTTTGCGGTGATGCTCACGGATCGAGTTGATCGAGGTAAAGATGATCGTGGCCAATGACGTGCCGACAGCCAAATGGGTCAGGACCTCGGTGTTAAACCCCTGCAAGGTGAAACTGAACACCAGCACCGGCACGATGATAATGCCGCCACCCACCCCGAACAGCCCGGCCAGTACGCCCGCAAAGCCTCCCAATACCAAATAGAGCAGAAATTCCATGGCCAGCCCCCTATTTTTGATCCGCATGGTAACGGAGCAAGGGCTTGGGCTCCACTGCATGGCGCAACACGCTCAAGCAATCTATAAGTAAAGTGATTAAAAAAACATTAAGGACTGTCCATGTGCCTGATTGTCTTCGCTTGGCGCCCCGGCCACGCACAGCCTCTGGTTGTTGCGGCCAACCGTGATGAGTTTTATGCGCGCCCCAGTAAACCCCTGGCTCAGTGGGTTGAAGCGCCGCAGGTGTTTGCCGGTCGCGACCTCGAAGCGGGCGGCACTTGGCTGGGCGTGGGGGCGAACGGTCGCTTTGCTGCGCTCACCAATATCCGCGAGCCTCACCAACCACCGGCCCGGCGTTCACGGGGCGAATTGGTGTCTAACTACTTATGCGGCAACCAGTCCATCGCCGAGTATTTCGCCGATATTGGCCCAAGAACCGTGGAATATGCGGGTTATAACCTGCTGCTGGGTAATGGCGATCAGTTGTGGCATTTCAACTCGAAAGACTTAGCGCCCCAGCCATTGAGCGCCGGAATCTACGGCCTGTCGAATGCCGGGCTGGATACGCCGTGGCCCAAGCTGCTCAAGGCCAAGGCCGCGTTGGCCGAGGTGTTGAGCGATCCGCAACCGCAAGCGTTGCTGGCGCTGCTCAAAGACCCGCAAACCGCGCAGTTCAGCGAACTGCCGGACACCGGCGTCGGGCTGGCCACCGAGCATTTGTTGTCGAGTGTGTTTATCGCCAGCCCCAGTTACGGCACGCGCGCCAGCACGGCGCTGATCATCAACGCCGATGGCTCAAGGGTGATGGTTGAACATAGCTTCGGGCCGCTGGGTGGGCGCTTGGGAGAGGTACATTTAACGGGTAATCGCTGACGAGGCACGAGGCTGCGATGCGGGCCGCAGGCCCGCTGCATGGGGTCGCTGCGCAACCCATCGCAGCCTCATGCCTGGTCAGCGACTACAAGGGGTTCGTCATCAATACGGCTTGATCGCCGCCGGGTTCATCATGCGGGTCAGGCCCATGTTTTTCAGGGCCAGTTGCACAGTGCTGCGAATGACTTGCGGGTTGTCGATGGTCATCACTTGCGCCAGCAGTTCCTTGGCACGGCTCAGGCTGACCTGACGCAGCATCCATTTCACTTTCGGCAAGTTGGTGGCGTTCATCGACAGGCTGTCAAAACCCATGGCCATCAACAAAATCGCCGCCGCCGGATCACCGGCCATTTCGCCGCAAATACTCGCCGGCTTGCCTTCGGCATGCGCATCACGCACCACCGATTGCAGGGCTTGCAGCACCGCCGGGTGCAGGTAGTCGTACAAATCGGCCACGCGCGGGTTGTTGCGGTCGACTGCCAATAAGTACTGAGTCAAGTCGTTAGAACCCACCGAAAGGAAGTCCACCTGGCGTGCCAGCTCTTTGGTCTGGTATACCGCCGCCGGGATTTCGATCATCACGCCAATCGGCGGCATCGGCACATCGGTGCCTTCGTCACGCACTTCACCCCAGGCGCGGTGCAGCAGGTGCAGCGCCTCTTCAAGCTCGTGGGTGCCGGAGATCATCGGCAGCAAGATGCGCAGGTTGTTCAAGCCTTCGCTGGCCTTGAGCATGGCCCGGGCCTGAACCAGAAAAATTTCAGGGTGGTCGAGGGTCACGCGAATCCCGCGCCAGCCCAGGAACGGGTTGTCTTCCTTGATCGGGAAGTACGACAGTGACTTGTCGCCACCAATGTCCAGGCTGCGCATGGTCACCGGTTGCGGGTGGAAGGCGGCGAGTTGCTCGCGATAAATCGCCAACTGCTCCTTTTCGCTCGGAAAACGCTGGTTGATCATGAACGGCACTTCGGTGCGGTACAAACCTACACCTTCTGCGCCACGCTGTTGCGCGCGCGCCACATCGGCCAGCAGGCCGGTGTTGACCCACAGTGGCATGCGGTGGCCGTCCGGGGTGATGCACGGCAGTTCACGCAGGGCGTCGAGGCCCTGGGACAGTTGGCGCTCTTCTTCGACGACATCGGCGTATTGCTTGCGCAGCACGTCGCTGGGGTTGGTGTAGACCTCGCCGTGGTAGCCGTCGACGATCATCTGAATGCCGTCAACCTTGGAGTACGGCAGGTCGACCAGACCCATCACGGTCGGAATCCCCATGGCACGGGCCAGAATCGCCACGTGGGAGTTGCCCGACCCCAATACCGACACCAGACCGACCAATTTGCCTTCCGGCACTTCGCCGAGCATGGTCGCAGTCAGTTCTTCACTGACCAGAATGGTGTTGTCGGGGTAAACCATGGTTTGCTGGCGGTCGTGCTGCAAATAGGCCAGCAGACGGCGCCCCAGGTCACGTACGTCGGACGCCCGCTCACGCAGGTAGTCGTCGTCCATCAATTCGAAACGGTTGACGTGATCCGTCACCACCTGACGCAACGCGCCCTGGGCCCACTGACCGGTCTTGATGACGTTTTTGACTTCACTGCCCAGCGATGCGTCGTCGAGCATCATCAGGTACACATCGAACAGCGCCTGCTCTTCGGGACGCAGCTGGGTGGCGAGCTTTTTAGACACCGCACGCATGTCGTTACGCACCCCTTCGAGCGCGGTTTTGAACAGTGCGATCTCAGCCGGGATGTCGGTGATGGTTTTATCCGGCACCACGTCCAGGTCGGCTGGGGGCAGCATGACCACCGCAGTACCGACCGCCGCACCGGGCGAACCTGGCACGCCCACGAACTTGGCTTCCTGGATGCCTTTACCCTGACGCCCCAGACCGCGAATCGAACCCGTGGCTTCGGCGTGGGCGATAACCCCGGCCAATTGCGCGCTCATGGTGACCAGGAAGGCTTCTTCGCCTTCGTCAAACTGACGGCGTTCTTTTTGCTGAATGACCAACACCCCAACCACACGGCGGTGGTGGATGATCGGCGCACCGAGGAAGGAGGCATAGCGCTCTTCGCCGGTTTCGGCAAAGTAGCGGTAGCGCGGGTGATCGGCGGCGTTTTCGAGGTTCAGAGGCTCTTCACGGGTGCCCACCAAACCGACCAGGCCTTCGTTGGGCGCCATGCTGACTTTGCCGATCGAGCGCTTGTTCAAGCCCTCGGTGGCCATCAGCACGAAACGGTTGGTCTCTGGATCAAGCAAATAGACCGAGCAGACCTGACTGCCCATGGCCTCTTTGACGCGCAACACAATAATCCCCAACGCCGCCCTGAGATCTTTGGCGGCGTTAACTTCCTGGACGATCTTGCGCAGCGTATTGAGCATGGTTTGGGGTCGAACTCCGTGTCAGGCGCGCGTTAAAAGGCGCGGGGCAAGCTCTTTGAGAGCGCGACGATAGACCTCGCGCTTGAATGTCACCACCTGGCCCAACGGATACCAATAGCTGACCCAGCGCCAGCCATCGAACTCCGGTTTACCGGTTAAATCCATCCGCACCCGCTGCTCATTCGAGACCAGGCGCAGCAAAAACCACTTTTGCTTCTGACCGATGCACAGCGGTTGGCTGTGGGTACGGACCAGTCGTTGCGGCAAACGATAGCGCAACCAGCCTCGCGTACAGGCGAGTATTTCTACATCTTCACGTTCAAGGCCAACTTCTTCGTTCAGCTCGCGGTACAAGGCGTCTTCTGGCGTTTCGTCAGGGTTGATACCGCCCTGTGGAAACTGCCACGCGTCTTGATTGATTCGGCGAGCCCAAAGTACCTGTCCGGCGTCATTTGTCAGAATAATCCCGACATTAGGACGGAAACCATCGGGGTCGATCACGGCAACAACCTCGCAAACGCATGTCGCCGCATTGTTCCACAAAGGTTGTGAAAGCAGCAACGCGCCTTCCTGCCTTATGTGCACTCTTATGAAAAGACCGTATTCTTGCGGCCTTCAAATAGACACTTCAGCGAGTAACTTCAATGCGTCTGGCTTTATTCGACTTGGATAATACCCTTTTGGGCGGTGACAGCGATCACGCGTGGGGCGACTACCTGTGCCAGCGCGGCATTCTCGACGGCGATGCCTACAAGGCCCGTAACGACGAGTTTTACCAGGATTACCTGGCCGGAAAGCTGGATAACGCCGCCTATCTTAATTTCAGCATGGAAATTTTTGGCCGCCATGACAGGGATCAACTGGATCAATGGCAC
The DNA here is from genome assembly GCF_044762555.1 of Pseudomonas sp. NPDC096917. NCBI lineage: Bacteria > Pseudomonadati > Pseudomonadota > Gammaproteobacteria > Pseudomonadales > Pseudomonadaceae > Pseudomonas > Pseudomonas sp. NPDC096917. The sequence goes on from NZ_JBIWEO010000002.1 coordinate 333,576, forward strand.
CGCGAATTCATGCGCGACTGCATTGAGCCGTTGATGCTGCCAAAGGCTCAGGCCCTGCTGGCAAAGCACCGCGACGCAGGCGACACGCTGGTCATCATTACTGCGACCAACCGTTTTGTCACCGCTCCCATTGCCCAGCGTCTGGGCGTGGAACACCTGATTGCCACCGAATGCGAAATCGTTGATGGCCGTTACACCGGCCGCAGCACCGACGTGCCGTGCTTCCGTGAAGGCAAGGTGACACGCCTGAACCGCTGGATGGCAGAAAACGGCTACAGCCTTGAAGGCAGCCACTTTTACAGCGACTCGATGAACGATTTACCGTTGCTCGAGCAAGTGGCGCATGCCGTGGCGGTCGACCCGGATGAAAAATTGCGGGCAGAAGCCATAAAGCGCGGCTGGCCAGTGATTTCGTTGCGCGATTGATCCCCCGCCCAGACGCTGTGAGAGCTGGCGTGCCAGCGATCTTTTAAAAGATCAAAAGATCGCGAGGCCAGCTCGCTCCTGCAGGTGTTGGGTAGGCTTTACATCGGTTTGGCGCCCATCAGCCCTGCAATCGCAATAAAGCAAATCGCACAAAAAGCCGCCAACACCACGGTGAAACCCGGGTGTTTGGCCATGCGCCCCAGCCGCAGGCGATTAAGCCGCACCACGAGCCACAGCCAGCTCAGGCTACCCAGCAGGTACAAACTGCTCCCGCCCAGCAACCACGTCTGGCCCAGCGACCAACCCGCCAAGTGCACCAGGAACCAGCCGCTCACCGGCAACGCCAGCAGGCACAAGCCCATCAGCGCCCAGACAAACGACCACGGGCGCCGCATCAAGCCACCCGCGAGGCATGTGGCCCCGGCACGCCAACGGCGGATCACGACAACCAGCAACGCGAGCGCACTGACAAACAACAGCAGTGTCGACACGCCATGCAGCAGTTTTAACGCACTGAACGTTTCCATTTCAGTTATCTCTTGAGCCGTTCAATCAGCGTAGCGGCAATCAGCCAAGAAACAGTTGATAAGCCGGGTTGTCACTTTCATCCCAATACGGGTAGCCAATCTCAGCCAGCGCCGCAGGTACCAGATGACGCTCGTCAGCCGGCACTTGCAGCCCCGCCATCACGCGGCCATCTGCCGCGCCATGGTTGCGGTAATGGAACATCGAGATGTTCCAGCGCCCGCCCAGCTTATTGAGGAAGTTAAACAGTGCACCCGGGCGCTCCGGAAATTCGAAGCGAAACAGCAACTCATCGCTGACCTTGGCCGCGTGCCCACCGACCATGTGGCGGATGTGCAGCTTGGCCAATTCGTTTTCAGTCAGGTCGACCACCGGAAAGCCTTGCTCAGTCAGGCTGGCCAACAACCCACTGCGCGGGTCGTTCTCGGGGTGCGTCTGCACACCGACAAATATGTGGGCCTCGCTGCCGGTGTGGTAGCGGTAGTTGAACTCGGTGATCTGACGCTTGCCGATGGCCTGGCAGAACGCTTTGAAGCTGCCGGGCACTTCAGGGATGGTCACAGCGATGATCACTTCGCGGCCCTCGCCCAGCTCGGCACGTTCGGCCACATGGCGCAAACGGTCGAAGTTGACGTTGGCACCCGAGTCGATGGCCACCAGTGTCTGGCCGCGCACACCGCGTTGCTCCACGTATTTTTTGATCCCGGCCACGCCCAGCGCGCCCGAAGGCTCAGTGATCGAGCGGGTGTCGTCGAAAATGTCCTTGATGGCCGCACAGATTTCATCGGTGCTGACGGTGATCACTTCATCGACATAGTCTTTGCAGATGTCGAACGTGTGCTGCCCAATCTGGGCCACCGCCACACCATCGGCAAAGATGCCCACAGTCGGCAGGACCACACGCTCGCCTGCGGCCATCGCGGCTTGCAGGCAGTTGGAATCATCGGGCTCGACGCCAATGATCTTAATGTCTGGTCGCAGGTACTTAACGTACGCGGCAATACCCGCAATCAGTCCGCCACCGCCCACCGGCACGAAGATCGCATCCAGAGGTGCCGGGTGTTGGCGCAAAATTTCCATCGCCACGGTGCCCTGCCCGGCGATGGTGTGCGGATCATCGTACGGGTGGACGTAAACGTAGCCTTTTTGCTCGACCAGTTGCAGCGAGTACGCCAGGGCTTCCGGAAAGGAGTCACCGTGCAGTACCACAATGCCACCACGCGAACGCACGCCTTCAATCTTGATCTCGGGAGTGGTTTTAGGCATGACGATAGTGGCTTTGACCCCCAGTACCTTGGCGGCCAGCGCCAGGCCCTGAGCATGGTTACCTGCCGACGCAGTCACTACGCCGCAGGCGCGCTCGGCGTCGGTCAATTGCGTGAGCTTGTTGTAAGCGCCACGAATCTTGAACGAGTACACCGGCTGCAAGTCTTCGCGCTTGAGCAAAATCTGATTGCCCAGACGCTGGGACAGCTGATTGGCAGTCTGCAAAGGGGTTTCTACGGCAACGTCATAAACGCGCGAGGTGAGGATCTTCTTAACGTACTGTTCGAGCATCGGAAAGCTTCACTGGGCGGGTGGGCGGGGACCAAGGAGTCTACCCCAGCGTTTACGCAGCCGACCATACGAAATAGAAGGTTTAGCGCTGGCCGTGCCGCCAAACATCAGGCCACGCACATCGCCTGTTACTTGCCCGTATAATGCCGCCCTTCTGTTTACTCTTCCCGCCCCGGAGCCCCCCATGACCCAGGATCAACTCAAACAGGCCGTTGCCCAGGCAGCTGTCGACTTCATCCTTCCAAAACTGGATGACAAGAGCATCGTTGGGGTCGGCACCGGCTCCACGGCCAACTGCTTCATCGACGCACTGGCCTTGCACAAGGGCGCATTCGACGGCGCCGTGGCCAGTTCCGAAGCCACTGCTGCCCGCCTTAAAGGCCACGGCATTCCGGTGTATGAGCTGAACACCGTCAGCGACCTGGAGTTCTATGTAGACGGCGCCGATGAGAGCGACGAAAACCTGAACCTGATCAAAGGCGGCGGCGCAGCCCTGACCCGCGAGAAGATCGTCGCCGCCGTGGCTAAAACTTTCATCTGCATCGCTGACGCCAGCAAGCTGGTGCCGGTGCTGGGCGCTTTCCCGCTGCCGGTTGAAGTCATCCCCATGGCTCGCAGCCACGTGGCCCGCGAACTGGTCAAGCTGGGCGGCGACCCGGTTTACCGTGAAGGCGTGGTGACCGACAACGGCAACATCATCATCGACGTGTTCAACATGCAGATCACCAACCCGGTGGAGCTGGAACGTCAAATCAATGCCATCGTTGGTGTCGTGACCAACGGTTTGTTCGCTGCCCGTCCGGCCGACCTGCTGTTGCTGGGTACACCCGAAGGCGTGAAAACCCTTAGCAAGTAAGCGGCAAATTCTGTACCCGCTGCCGCAGGCCGCGATAAGAGCCGCAGGACCCTCGCTTTAAGGCAGGGTCGCTACGCCTCCCCATCGCAGCATGCGGCAGCGGCTACAACATCAGGGCTTCTTGAACACGTAGAACAGGTTCGGCTCGCTCACCACATACACCGTCCCCTCGTCGTCCATGGCGACACCTTCTGCTTGCGGCACAGATTTTTCCAGCCCATGACGGCCTTTTTTCAGCGTCAACGTGCTGATTGGGCGCCCGTTTATATCCAGCTCGAGCAGCAACTTAGACTCATCCGACAGCGCCAGTAAGTGCCCGCTGCGTTCGTCAAACTGCAAGCTCGACAGATCACGCACAAACAGCCGCGCATCACGCCTGGGGTTGGTCACCACATGAGTGGCATAAGGTTGTTGCGGGTTGTCATGAGGAAAACCGCGCACCTCGTAAATCAGCATCGGGTCACGCTCTTTGGCCACGAACAGACGCTTGCCGACCGAGTCGTAGGCCAGGCCTTCAAACCCCTTGTTGCCCAACGGGTTAATCCCCAGCGCCAATTGCTCGGCATTGGCAGCGTTCAGTACCCGGGTGCTGTCATCGATCGTCACGTTGATCAAGCGCTGCTGATATTCATCAGTGATCACGTACGTGTTCTCGCCGATGAACTCAATGGCCTCGGCATCACCAAACCCGACCAACGGGATGCGTCGTACTATCCGCCCGTCCAGAGACAACTCGACCAATTCGGTTTTTTTGTTGGTCACGGTAAACAGGCTTTTTCGCAGCGGGTCGAAGGTCAGCGCAGAAACATTGTCTTCAAGGCCATCAATCGCCAGGCCTTGCAGCACGGCGCGGTACTCACCCAGATTGATGCCGTCAGGGTGCGCGGGCTGCCATAACTGGCTGAGGTTGAACCAGGTACGTTCGAACACACGGTAATGCTGCCCAACGAAGCCTGCGGCGACCAGGACTGCAAGCAACACGCTCATAAAAAAGAAGGTGGAAGGGTGAACGCGGCGCATTGGCTTGAGCTCTAAACAAATCAGGCGGTTGGAATACCACGCCTGCATGAACTCAAGCTTAATTCTTGATGCCCGGGATGTTTCTTGTGGGAGCGAGCTTTTTCAAAAGATCAAAAGATCAAAAGATCGCGAGCACGCTCGCTCCTGAGGGGGCTCGGTGATTACTTCGCTTTCTTCTCGAAGCGATAGAACAAGTTGGGCTCACTCACCATGTACAGCGTGCCGTTGTTATCAATCGCCACGCCTTCGGCTCGAGGGATGGTGTCTTTGAGACCATTGAACCCGCGAAGCAAGGTCATAAAGCTGACTTGCTCACCCAGCTCATCGAGTTCGAGCAGCAGGTGCGAGTCCGCAGACAGTATCAGGGTATGACCGGTGCGCGGATCCATGCTCAACCCCGACAAATTACGCAGATCGAGCTCATCACTGGGCACTTTTTGCTTGTCGCCGGTGAGCACCTGGCTGCCATCGCTTTGCCACACAAACAAGGCCGGCGGACGCTCTTCGCCCAATAACAACTGCTGGCGGCGCGGGTCCCAGGCGATGGCCTCAAAGGCTTTGTTCTGATCTTTAGAAGGCCCAAGGTCGTACGTGGGGAAGTCATCAAAGTTCAAGCTTTTAGTGTCAGGCTCGACTTTGATGATGCTCAGCATGTGTTTGCGCTCATCGACAATGGCCAGCAGGCCATTCTCCATCACCGTCAAACCTTCCGGGTTGTTCCAGCCCACCAGCGGGATTTTGCGCAGCACGTCGCCGTCGAGGGTCAACTCCACCAGAAACGGATTTTTGCCCATCACCGAAAACAACGTGTTGCTCAGGGGGCTGTAAGCAAGATCTGACGCTTCGTCCTTCTCCATCCCCGGCAACGGCTTGGCATCAATGACCACCGTGTAGTCTGGCAACCACACGCTTTCATTCTGCTCCATGGGGCTCTCAAACTGCTCCAGCACCCACAGTGCCCCACGGTCATCCCAATGAAGGATTGACGCCAGCCCATAGAGCAGCGCAGCCAGCAGCAATAGCCAGTAATACCAGCGGCCAAAGCGAGAAGGCCGACGTACGGGAGGGATTAGCTGAGGGTCTGTAGCCATTGGCAGGATCATCCAAGAAATTTTGCTAGGTCTAAATAGCACAAAGCGGGCAAAGCGGACTGCCTCGCACGACCTTATTATGCAGATTGTGTGTGAAATAATTGCTAACAACAGCTCCATCCCTGCACACAAAAGGCTTAGAACGCCCTATTCCTTCGCCTCAATGCTCAATCTGAAACTTTAAAAATATGCGTAGGAGTGATCTTAATTTATCAACAGCAATATTTTCCTACATCGCCTTACACGCCTAACTTCCTCAAGCCAACCCATCAAATACACCCCACACCACACACTTTATAACTTAAAGTCCGCTTCAGCCTGTCTAAAAGCCCCCTGAGGCAGCACTATTAAACGTCTCACCAGTAGGAACTTTCTGAATAAATCGAAGACACTAATATTTGCAACATCCCACCTTGACACTGATGACCCAAGACTCTTATCTAATAAAAAACAATGCCAACCTGCACCCACTGTAATCACTTACAAACCGAATACGCTGCCTACGGATTTTCAAACCCATTACTCAAGCTGCACGAGCACCCGCTTCATTCAGCGCCGCCCCCTCCAGCAGCCGCGTCGTGGTGCTCTGTAACGCCTTAAAGTTAGAAAGGAATTTAACCTATGCCTTTTACCTCGCACACTCATAAGTTAGCAGCACCCGTGCTGGCACAATCGAACAAACACACTATTTGTGCCCGCGCAGCCGAACAATTATTCGTCACCATCGCACCCTATATAAATATGGAAGAAGGCGATTTAATTGAATTATTCTGGGACGGTTGTTATATATCCTCAAAACAACTAACCCGCGCGGACATTGACCAGCCCATTTCATTGAGGGTGCCCGAAAGTTTTATTCAAAATGGAACGGCTCGTCTCTATTATCGGGTGATGCACATTGGCAGCAGCCCTGCGCTTTCAGCCCAACTTAAAGTGCTGGTCAAACTTGATTGCCCCGGCGGCGAAGCCATCGGTGAGGAAAACCAGGGGCTCGCGCCGGTGATGATACCCGAGCCGATCCTGCGTTATGGGGTCAACCCGAGCCAGATGAAACGCGGCGTGCCTGTGACCATCGAGCCCTACCGCCACATGGCCAGCGAAGACGAAATTACCTTGCTCTGGGGCGATGTGCGCCTGGACCTGCCAAAACTGCGTCAGGTCGACGTCAATAAACCTTTCAGCGTCTTCGTGCCCCCCGAGATTATTCAGGAAGCCGGCGAAGACTCAAAACTGGAGGTCACTTACTGCGTCATTGACCGCGTCGGCAATAACTCGCGCTGGGCCCCGCCCCGAACACTCAAGGTGGGCGCCAATAAACGCTATATCAACACCGCCCCACGTGAGGTGCTATGCGCCGCAGAGCCGCGTCCTAACTGGCGAAACTGATCGCCAGGCCCAGCGTGAATCGTCTATCCATATTCCAAAAAGGTAGTTTTTATAATTTTTATACTCGATTAGGGTATATGCACCGGACCACCGGACTCTCTTGCTTTAATTCGCGCCGCTCATGCGGCGCTCCAAACAACGAGACGCGAGGTAGGTATGGCCAGCAACACAATTACCCTTGTGCAGATCGCCAGGGCATTGCGTGCAGTCAAGGAGCACAACTAATGTCCCTCTTGGCGAATGCACAACGACAAAGCGACCTCGATGTCGCGCCCCTGTTGTCAGCAGCGCACGTCCTGAGCACTGACAACGAAGCCCTTCAAGCCGCCCACAATCTGGCCAACGCCGCCCGTGAACATGCCGCCAGGCGCGATCAGCAACGCAAACTGCCGTGGTCACAGGTCGAAGCATTTACCCGCAGTGGGTTGGGCAGTATTTCCATTCCTCGCGCATTTGGCGGGCCGCAGGTGTCTTACGTCACCCTGGCTGAAGTCTTTGCGATCATTTCGGCAGCCGACCCGGCGCTGGGGCAAATTCCGCAAAACCAGGTGGGTCTTCTCAACCTGATTGAAAGCATCGCGAGCCCTGCGCAAAAAGAACATTTGTTCACCCGCGTGCTACAGGGCTGGCGTATTGGTAACGCAGGCCCGGAGCGCGGCACTAAAAACACCCTCGATCTGAAAGCTCGCATCACGGCCGATGGCGACAACTTCGTGATCAATGGCCAAAAGTTTTACTCCACCGGAGCACTATTTGCACACTGGATCGCCGTCAAGGCGCTCAACGATGACGGCCAGCAAGTCATGGCCTTTGTCCGCCGCGGCACGCCAGGCCTGAGGGTGGTCGATGACTGGTCCGGTTTCGGCCAGCGCACCACCGCCAGTGGCACGGTCTTGCTGAACAACGTACCGATTGAAGCCGAGCTGGTCATCGACAACTGGCGCCTGGCTGAAAAACCGAACATTCAAGGCGCGGTGTCACAACTGATTCAGGCCGCCATTGACCTGGGCATTGCGCGCGGCGCCCTCGCCGACACCATCAGTTTTGTACGCGAACGCTCGCGCCCGTGGATTGATGCCAAGGTCGAACGCAATAGCGATGACCCCTACGTGATCGCTGACATCGGCAAATTGCAGATCGAGTTGCACGCCGCCGAAGCGCTGCTGCGCAAAGCCGGTCGCGTACTTGACCAGGTCAGCGCAGCGCCGATCGATGCGCAGGCCGCTGCCCGCGCATCGATTGCCGTCGCCGAAGCCAAAGTCTTGAGCACTGAACTGTCATTGCTGGCCAGTGAAAAACTGTTCGAGCTGGCGGGCAGTCGCGCCACCCTGGCCGAGTTCAACCTGGACCGGCATTGGCGCAACGCCCGCGTGCACACGCTGCACGACCCCGTGCGCTGGAAATACCACGCCATCGGCGCCTACCGCCTCAACGGCACGTTGCCTGCCCGACATTCCTGGATCTAACGGAGACACCCATGTCACTGATATCCAAACAGGTCCCGGTTATCCACAGCGATGCCGAGGCCCTGAGCGTAGCGCGTGAACTTGCCGCCCATTTCAAACGTGACAGCGTCTTGCGGGACCGCGAACGACGCCTGCCTTTCGATGAGCTGGAGCTGTTTTCCCACACCGGCTTGTGGGGCATTACCGTGCCCAAGGCTTATGGCGGCGCAGGCGTGTCCAACGTTACCCTCGCGCAAGTGGTGGCCCTTATCTCGGCTGCCGACAGCTCGCTGGGACAAATCCCGCAGAACCATTTCTACGCCCTCGAAGTGCTGCGCGTGAACGGCAGCGAATCGCAAAAACAGCGGCTCTACGCCGAAGTCCTGGCCGGGCAACGCTTTGGCAATGCCCTGGCCGAACTGGGCACCAAAACCGCCCACGACCGTACCACCCATCTGGCCAAGGCAGAACACGGCTATCGCATCAACGGCCGCAAGTTCTACGCCACCGGCGCGTTGTACGCGCAACGCATTCCGACGTCGGTGGTGGATGACAACGGCGTGCAGCACCTGGCCTTTGTGCGCAGCGACAGCGAAGGTTTAAAGGTGATCGACGACTGGAGCGGTTTTGGCCAGCGCACCACCGGCAGCGGCTCGGTGGTGTTCGACAACGTGTTTGTCGCCACCGCCGATGTGATTCCGTTTCAAAGCGCTTTCGAACGCCCGACGCCGGTCGGCCCGCTGGCGCAGATTCTGCACGCGGCCATCGACACCGGCATCGCCCGCGCAGCGTATGAAGACGCCCTGCACTTTGTACGCACCAAAACCCGGCCTTGGATCGACGCCACTTGCGACATCGCCAGCGAAGACCCTTTGACCCTCAAAACATTCGGCCGCTTGAGCGTGCGTTTGCATGCGGCTGAAGCCTTGCTGGACCGCAGCGGCGAGTTTCTCGACACCGCCCAGGCCAACACCAACGCCAGCACCGTGGCTGCGGCCTCGATTGCCGTGGCCGAAGCGCGCGCCATCAGCACAGAAGTGTCGCTGGCCGCTGGCAGCACTCTGTTTGAGCTGGCCGGCAGCCAGGCCACCCTGGCCGAATACGGCCTCGATCGTCACTGGCGCAACGCCCGCGTGCACACCCTGCACGACCCGGTGCGCTGGAAGTACCACGCCGTGGGCAATTACTACCTCAACAGTGAAAACCCACCGCTGCGGGGGACAATCTGATGAGCAAAAAGAAAATCCTGCTCAATGCCTTCAACATGAACTGCATTGGCCATATCAACCATGGGTTGTGGACGCATCCACGCGACACCTCGACCCGTTTCAACACCCTGGAATACTGGACTGAGCTGGCGCAATTGCTGGAACGCGGGCTGTTCGACGGGCTCTTTATCGCCGACATCGTAGGCGTATACGACGTTTATCAACAATCGGTTGATATTCCGCTCAAAGAGTCCATCCAGTTGCCGGTCAACGACCCGTTGCTGCTGGTTTCGGCCATGGCGGCCGCCACCAAAAACATCGGTTTTGGCTTGACCGCCAACCTGACCTACGAGCCGCCGTATTTGTTCGCACGCCGTATGTCGACCCTCGACCACCTGACCCGTGGCCGGGTGGGCTGGAACATCGTGACCGGCTATCTGGACAGCGCGGCCAAGGCTATGGGCCTGACCGAGCAAGTCGAACACGACCGCCGTTACGACCAGGCCGACGAATACCTGGAAGTGCTCTACAAACTCTGGGAAGGCAGTTGGGAAAACGGCGCCGTGCTCAACGATCCGGTGCAACGCATCTACGCCCAGCCCGACAAAGTGCACAAGGTCACACACGCAGGCGAGTTTTATCAGGTCGAGGGCTATCACCTCTGCGAACCGTCGCCACAGCGCACCCCCGTGCTCTTCCAGGCGGGCAGTTCGGACCGCGGGCTGCGATTTGCCGGGCGCCATGCCGAGTGCGTATTCATCAGCGGGCAGACCAAGGCCGCGACCAAAATCCAGGTCGACAAAGTCCGCGCCAGTGCGGCGGCAGCAGGCCGCAACCCTGACGACATCAAACTGTTCATGGGCCTCAACGTCATCGTCGCGCCGACCGAAGCCCAGGCGCACGCCAAGCGCCAGGAATACCTGAGCTATGCCAGCGCCGAAGCCGGGGTGGCGCATTTCGCCAGTTCCACCGGCATCGACTTTGCCGACTACGAACTGGACGAGCCGATCCAGTACGTGAAGAGCAACGCCATACAGTCCGCGACCAAAGTGCTGCAAAACAACGATTGGACGCGCCGCAAGCTGCTCGAACAACACGCGCTGGGCGGGCGTTACATGACCGTGGTCGGCTCGCCGGAACAGGTCGCTGACGAATTGGAATCGTGGATCGCCGAGACCGGTCTGGACGGCTTCAACCTGACCCGCATCGTCACCCCTGAAAGCTATGCCGACTTCATCGACCTGGTGATCCCCGAGCTGCAACGCCGGGGCTCCTACAAGACGGCTTACGACACCGGCAGCCTGCGGCAAAAGCTGTTTGTCGAAGGCGATGCGCACCTGCCCGAACGCCATACCGGCGCGTCTTTCAGGCACTAAACCCGGGTAGAAACGAGTTTGCTCGCGATCTTTAAAAGAACAAAAGATCGCGAGGCAAGCACGCTCCTACAGAGACCGAATTGCACCCCTCTTTAGCGGATTAATCATATGAACAAAAAGCACGCACTGGTTCTGGCACTCGGGCTGTTCAGCGGCCTTACCTTCGCCACCGAAAAACCACTCAAGGTCGGCACCACCTCCGCCTTTGCCATTCCGTTGGAAGCCGCAGTGGCTGAAGCTGACAAGCAAGGGCTGAAAGTCGAGCTGGTCGAGTTCACCGACTGGATCGCTCCCAACGTCAGCCTGGCCAGCGGCGACATCGACGTGAACTACTTTCAGCACATTCCGTTCCTGGAAAACGCCAACGCCGCCAGCGGCTTTCATCTGGTGCCTTACGCCAAAGGCGTCATCAACAACGTGGGCCTGTATTCCAAAAAATACAAAAGCCTCGAACAATTGCCCGTCGGTGCCACCGTGGCCATCGCCAACGACCCGATCAACAGCGGGCGCGGCCTGCAACTGCTGGCCAAGGCCGGGCTGATCACGCTTAAACCCGGCGTCGGCTACAAAGCCACCGAAGAAGACATCATCGCCAACCCGAAAAAGATCAAAATCCTGCAGGTCGAAGCCGTGCAATTGGTACGTGCCTACGACGATGCGGACCTGGTGCAGGGCTACCCGGCCTACATTCGCATGGCCAACACTTTCGATGCGACCTCCGCGCTGCTGTTCGACGGCATCGACCACCCGGAATACGTGATTCAGTTTGTCATCCAGCCCACGAGCAAGGACGACCCGCGCCTGGCCAGGTTCATCGATATTTATCAGCACTCACCGGTGGTAAAGGCCTCGCTGGATAAAACCTACGGCACTCTGTATCAACCTGGCTGGACGAACTGACCATGAGCGTAGCCATTGCCCGCACGCGGCTCGATGAACCGCTACCCAGCGCGTCCCACACTGACCTGCACCCGGAACTGAAGAACGCCCACGTACGTTTTATTGGGGTTGGCAAAACCTATGACGGCCGTCAAGGCACGGTCCATGCGCTCAAAGGCATTGATCTGGCCATTCAGCGCGGGGAAATCTTCGGCATTATCGGCCGCAGCGGTGCAGGTAAATCGTCGCTGATCCGCACCATCAACCGACTGGAACAACCCAGCAGCGGCCGCGTGTTGATTGATCAAATCGACATCGGTGAGTTTGACGAAAACACGCTGGTCGCCTTGCGCCGTCAGACCGGCATGATCTTTCAGCACTTCAACCTGATGTCGGCCAAAACCGTGTGGCAAAACGTTGAACTGCCGCTCAAGGTGGCCGGCGTGCCCAAGCTGCAACGCGAACAAAAAGTGCGCGAGTTGCTGGAGCTGGTCGGCCTGCAAGGCAAACATACGGCCTACCCGGCGCAACTCTCGGGCGGGCAAAAACAACGTGTAGGCATTGCTCGCGCACTGGTTCACGACCCGGCGATTCTGCTCTGCGACGAGGCCACCTCGGCCCTCGACCCGCAAACCACACAGTCGATCCTTGGCTTGCTGCGCGAGATCAATCAGCGACTGGGCCTTACCATCATCCTCATTACCCACGAAATGGCGGTCATCCGCGACATTTGCCACCGCGTGGTGGTGCTCGAACAAGGCCAGGTCGTCGAGCAAGGCCCGGTATGGCAAGTGTTTGGCAATCCGCAGCACGAGGTCAGCAAAACCTTGCTCGCACCGCTGCAAGACAACCTGCCCGAGGCGCTGCAAAGCCGCATTCACGCAGCCCCGCACTCGGCACAATCGAGCGTGATTTTGCGCCTGCGCTTTACCGGCAGCCAAGCACAAGAACCCGACCTGGGTGCGCTCTTCAGCGCCTTGGGCGGCCAGGTGCGGTTGCTCCACGGTGGCGTCGAGCAGATCCAGGGCCATGCCCTGGGGCAACTGCTGCTCAGCGTCACCAGCACTTCATTGGGCGCCGAAGAACTGCGCAAGCGCGCTGAACAATGGGCGCAACAGGTCGAGGTACTGGGCTATGGGGCTTGATCGTTTATGGCAGGGCCTGATCGACACCTTTTTGATGGTCGGTGTGTCGTCTTTTATCGCGCTGATTCTGGGCATTCCGCTGGCGGTGATACTGGTCACCAGCGACAAGGGCGGCATCTATGAAGCCCCCGCGCTGAACAAAGCCTTGGGGGCGTTCGTGAACCTGTTTCGCTCCATTCCATTTTTGATTTTGATGGTGGCACTGATCCCGTTTACCCGCCTGATTGTCGGCACCACCTACGGCGTATGGGCGGCTGTCGTACCGCTGACCATCGCGGCCACGCCCTTCTTTGCACGCATTGCCGAAGTCAGCTTGCGCGAGGTGGACCACGGGTTGATCGAAGCCGCACAGGCCATGGGCTGCAAGCGCCATCACATCATCTGGCACGTGCTTTTGCCTGAAGCGTTACCGGGCATCGTCGCAGGTTTTACCATCACCATCGTCACCATGATCAACTCCTCGGCCATGGCCGGTGCGATAGGTGCCGGCGGCCTGGGCGACATCGCCTATCGCTATGGCTACCAGCGGTTTGACACCCAAGTCATGCTCACTGTGATCGTGTTATTGGTGCTGCTCGTGGCCGTGATTCAGCTGGGCGGCGATCGCCTGGCCCGCGTACTGAACAAGCGCTGAGGTATAGTCGGCGGCAACACTGCCGCCGACTGAGCCCTGCGATGCCCCTCGACCCCAACACCCTCGAACAGATTAGCGCCACCACCCTGGCGCACTACCAACAAAATGCCGAAGACTTTCGTGAAGGTACTCGCGACCACGACGTGAGCCAAAACATCGACGCCTTGCTGCGCCACATTCAAGGTTGCGCGCCGTTCACCGTTCTGGATTTTGGCTGCGGGCCGGGTCGTGATCTAAAAACCTTCACCCGGCTGGGACACATCGCCATCGGGCTGGACGGCACCGAACGCTTCACCCAAATGGCCCGCGAAGACAGCGGCTGTGAAGTGTGGCACCAAGACTTTCTCAAACTTGATCTGCCGGCCGAGCGCTTTGACGGCATCTTCGCCAACGCCTCGTTATTCCACGTACCGACGCAAGAGTTGGAGCACGTGTTGAGCAAGCTGCATGCCAGCCTCAAGCCGGGCGGCGTACTGCTCAGTTCCAACCCACGCGGGGATAACCGTGAAGGCTGGAATGAACAACGCTATGGCGCCTATCACGACCTGGAAAACTGGCGCGCGATGCTCACGGCGGTGGGGTTTGTGGAGCTGGAACACTACTACCGCCCGGCCGGCTTGCCCCGCGATCAACAGCCATGGCTGGTGAGTGTTTGGCGTAAGTAACGTCAGGATCAAAAGATCGCGAGCCAGCTCGCGCCTAAAGCGTTTTCGCAGGAAGCACTCACACTTTCACCCCATCGAATCCCAGTCAAACGTATAAGGCGCGCCAATCACATGACCGCCGACCAACGCCATGCTTTCGGCTTCTGACAGGCTGGTCGGGGCCATTGCCAACTGTTCATTTTTGAGGCTTTCGGGGTGCTGGCGCCAACGCGCCAACGCCTCGACCAACCCTTCGGGCTGCAACGCATAAAGGCCGTAGACATCGGCGGCGCTGAGCACGGTGCCTTTCAACAGGAGCAACCGCTCGCGTGTCACCTTGACCCTGGTAGCCTCACGCAGGAGTGCTTGCCCGGTCTTCTTATGGCTGATGATTCGAGGGTCAAGTTCATGCCGTATATAGCGCTCGTGTTCCATTAGATTTTGTTGAGTCAACTTTAGGGCTTCGTCAATCCGTTCATATTCCAAAGCTGTCACGATCGAACGTTTTGCCTCGAGGGCTTCTTGCCAACGCCGCAACGCCGCCCAGCACGCGGGGACATAGCCGCCGACCAATGTATGGTTAGCCCCGTTCATGACTTGCTCCCAAAAGTCAGCGCGCTGCGGCAAGCCATTTTCTTGCGCCACCGCGAGGGTGCATACCGCTTGATCCGTGAGGACCTCGCAGCTGGGAGCCCACAAGATGTGGGACAGTTCGTCAGCGCTGAAACTCACCGGCATAAAATGCTGCAACGTGCCGTGATGGGTGTAGGGGAATGCATTGGGATCGACCATGCCCGCCACATAACTGCTCATGGCGAACAGCGGAATACCGTCGTAGTCTGCAAAAGCCTCACGCAATGTTCGGGTGGGCCTGAACTTCATCCACGCGCTGGGTAAACTGGGCACGGGGTCGTTATGGTTCACCGTGCGGTAATGCACCAGGCTTTTGGCGCCTTCGACAAAGTCCGAATCCCCTGCTCGTGGGGCGCCGTAGGTGTAGAGCAAAAGGTCGTGATTGGCTGACCTGCGTCGCAGCATCTCGGCCACTAGCAATGCAATGGCCCCACCCAGACTGTGCCCACAAATGACCAGCTTTTGCCCGGCGTAAAATTTATCCAGGTACCTCACCGCAAATCGATAGACCTGCTGGGCGGCCTCATAGAACCCTCGATGAACCTTGCCTGCACCTTCCATAAAGGGCACTTGGAACCCATCCGCATCGCGCAAGATGTCCCACGGCACCTCATTGGTGCCTCGTACAGCAAGCAGGATCAGCTCGCGGTTATGGGTTATAAACGCTTGAGTGTCGGTGTCTACTTCTTGGCCTCTGTCATCGAGAAAATGCAGGGTGGCCGGGGTTTCCTGGTCGAGCCCCTTGCTCGGTTGATTGATGGGGTACAACTCGGGATCAAAGGGTACGACTTCCAATCGCTGGGAATACGGCACGTCTTCATACAGCGGGTAGTAGGCATGGGTTTGCCCGGGATCAACCCGCCAGAGTTCCTTGAACTTGGCCAGCGCATCACCAAACCAGTTACCCATGCTGGGGATCATCGGGAAACTGACCGTTGGGGCATTGACCGGGTGCTCATCAGGGTTCTGCCCAAAGGGCCAATAACTCAGGGTGGCCATCAGCGCCAGTTGATAGAGGTTAAGTGCGCAGAATTTAGAGTCCGTTGACAGCATGGGCCGTAAGGCTCGTAACGGGCGAACCTGTATCACCGTGTGCCTGCTGCCAAGGATGCATAGGCCGTTTTTTGGGGGGGGTTCTCATGATTTGAATGACCCCCTTGCGGGGAGGAAAATAGGCGTCAACCTGGGGTGGCAAGTGCGAGGTGTGCTCAACCAGATGCCTGACCTCCACCTGAATAAAGTCCGTGTCCTTGGCCGTTTCGAATGGATTGTCTTGGGTACGGGAGCCATCTTTATTGACGAACCGTGTGGACTCGGCCCTGACTTGAAGTTCGGTAATTTTGAGGGGGTAATGGTCTCTCGCCATCAAGAAGACATACTCTTTGCATACGCTTGATTAAATGTCAGCGCTATAGGCCCTGCGTAATGGTTATTTACCTCACCTGTACCCGTACTATCCAAAGCTCCGAAATATTTAAATCCTTCAGAGTCCGTAACTTCATAAGTCAGCCCTGCATAGGGCTCACCGTCCCCCGCTTCATTAAGTAGCTGAAAGGTCGTCCGTTTCCCCCCAACTGGGCAGGAAAACATGCGACCTTTTAAGTTTAAAGATTTGGGCACATTAATCTGATCCACTATTCGTTTTCCTTGCGCTCAGTACAGCCGGGATACACCGTGCACCTACGACCATCCACCATCACAAAGTCGGTAAATTTAGGCGGTGTCGTACAGAGTTCTTCATTAGGCGTTCCCCAACGTCCTGTACAAGGTCGCCAGCCCTCTGGGGTCTTAAGCCAAAAGCCTTTGAAATACGGCCTGTCTTCTGCCGCCCATGTGAGCTTCAGCTTTACGGTTTTACCCGCCAGTTGCTCAAGGGTGTAAGCCCCTATTGGCACCTGGTTTTCCAAAACGCCTTGGGCATTGATGTTTTTACAACTGAGGAGCTTTCTGAGTATTCGGGGTTTGCCCATCGTTCGAAATAATGACTGACACTGCCCTTCAACAAGCGTCACCCCGGCTGCATCAAAGGGCTTGTTCCACATCTTGTAGCCGTCATCTTGCTCATCTCGTAAAAA
>NZ_JBIWEO010000002.1:350569-364886 GCF_044762555.1 Pseudomonas sp. NPDC096917
CGTTCGCTGACTTGTGTGGGATGCGGCTTGCTCGTACTCGCCCCCATTGTGATGCCCGTTCAGGCCTGCCTATAGTCCGCCCCGTCGCTGAATCATCAGCGATCAGGCGTGCAAGCCTGTATCTCAGATTTCCAACTTTCCATTTCGCTTGGTAGGCTCTGCGCCTCTATCAGCGTTATGGCGGTTGCGCGCGGGAGATCTTCGGGTCTGCCGGGTTCCTGAGACCGGTCTTGCACACCTGCGCACAACTGCCACCCTCTTTCTGCGTGCAAGCTGATTGAAGTGGCTCCTTAATCCTCAGGAGTTTCAAGCATGTCGCACTACCTTCCGCAAACCGATAACCCGGTCGGGTCTGACGTTTTATTAATCGATACCCGCGCCTCTGTTTCGGCGCTGCTCACCTGTGCTGAACAGCGCTTTCAGGCGGCCAAGAATTTATTGCGCTGTTTGGCCCACATAAACACCTACAGCAGCGACCCGCATGATTTGAGCGCGGTGTGCGAGGCGTCTTCGTTGTTGTTGCAGCAAGGCTGCGATGTGCTAGGGGTGTTGGTGTTGCGCGAGATGTAAGCCTACCCGCCAGTTGCGGCGCAGGGTGTGAGTGTTAAGTTCAACAGACGCTTGCTCCTACACGAGGCCTAAAACCTTGTTCAATAAAAAACCCCGAAGGGCTCACACCGTTCGGGGTTGTGGGTGTTTCATGGTTTACAACTTGGCGATGGACACTTCGGTGGATTTTACGAAGGCGATCACTTCGCTGCCGACCACCAGTTCCAGCTCTTTGACCGAGCGGGTGGTGATAACTGAAGTCACGATGCCGGACGCGGTTTGTACGTCGATTTCGGACAGTACGTCACCCAGTACGATTTCTTTGATGTGGCCTTTGAATTGGTTGCGAACGTTGATGGCTTTGATGGTCATGGTGTCGATTCCTGTCTTGGGATTAAAAGTAGGTTTATTGCGCCCAACGCAGTTGCGTGGGCAGCGGTGCCACAGGTTCTGGTTCAGGTGGCGAACCAGGTAAGGCGAGTACTCGGTTAAGCACTTCGGTTTCCAGTGCCGCCAGTCGATGTGAACCCCGCACCCGCGGGCGCGGCAGTTCGACGGTGAGGTCGAGCCCCACTTCGCCGTCTTCGATCAGGATGACCCGATCAGCAATCGCGACGGCTTCGCTGACGTCATGGGTCACCAGTAATACGGTGAAACCATGCTGGCGCCACAGGCGTTCGATCAGGTGTTGCATCTCGATGCGGGTTAGCGCATCCAGTGCACCCAACGGTTCATCCAGCAGTAGCAGACGGGGTTGGTGGATTAAGGCGCGGGCCAAGGCCACACGCTGTTTTTGCCCGCCCGACAAGGCCGCCGGCCATTCGTTGGCCCGTTCGGCCAAACCCACTTCTTCCAGCGCTTTGAGGGCTTTTGGCCGCCAGTCGCCTTTGAGGCCAAGGCCCACGTTGTCGATGACTTTTTTCCAGGGCAGCAAACGCGCTTCCTGAAACATGAGTCGGGTGTCTTCCCGGGCTTCTTGCAGCGGGGCGCTACCGGCCAACAGTTGGCCACTGGTCGGTTGGTCGAGCCCGGCCAGCAGGCGCATGAGGGTGCTTTTGCCACACCCGCTGCGGCCCACGATCGCTACAAATTGTCCGGCCGGAATGTGCAGGTTGACGCCGCGTAACACTTGACGATCGCCAAAGGCTTTTTGCAGGTTCTGCACCACCAGTGGGATGCCCTGGCGCAAATGCGGGAGCTGTTGTGCCGTCATGCTGCACCGCCTTTAACCACTTGATACGCCGGGTGCCAGCGCAACCACACACGCTCCAGACCCCGAGCCGCGCTGTCAGCCAATTTGCCGAGCACCGCGTACAAAAGAATCGCCAGCACCACCACGTCGGTTTGCAAGAACTCCCGGGCGTTCATCGCCAGGTAGCCAATGCCGGAGCTGGCAGAGATGGTTTCCGCCACGATCAGCGTCAACCACATAAAGCCCAGGGCAAAGCGCACGCCGACCAGAATCGAGGGCAGCGCGCCCGGCAATATCACTTGCCAGAACAGGCTGAAACCGGACAAGCCGTAGCTGCGGGCCATTTCAACCAGCGCCGGGTCAACGTTGCGGATGCCGTGGTAGGTGTTGAGGTAAATCGGGAACAACGTCCCCAGCGCCACCAGAAATATCTTTGCCGATTCGTCGATGCCAAACCACAGGATCACCAGCGGGATAAGCGCCAGGTGCGGCACGTTACGGATCATTTGCACCGAGCTGTCGAGCAGCCGTTCGCCCCACTTGGATAAACCGGTGATAAAACCCAATGCCAGGCCGATGCCTCCTCCAATGGCAAAGCCCACGCCTGCACGCCAGCCGCTGATGGCGAGGTGTTTCCAGATCTCGCCGCTGCGCACCAATTGCACGCCCGCTTCAATCACGGCAATCGGGGCGGGCAAAATGCGGGTCGACAACCAGCCCGCCGACACGGACAACTGCCACACCGCCAGTAGCAAAACGGGCAAGACCCATGGGGCAAGGGTGTGGCCAATTTTATTAAGGCTTGAAGCCTTCGCCGTACTCATGGCCGCCTCAGCTCTGCGACGCGGCTTTGGGAATGATGTCGTTGGCGACCATTTCGCCAAACGGGCTCACGTAACCGGCACCTTTGGGCTGCTGCGCACGCTCGATGTCGAGGTGCGGGAACAGCAGTTCAGCCACGCGGTACGACTCTTCCAAATGGGGATAGCCCGAGAAAATAAAGGTATCGATGCCCAGGTCTGCGTATTCCTTGACCCGTGCAGCAACCGTTGGACCATCACCGACCAGAGCCGTACCCGCACCACCGCGTACCAAGCCAACGCCGGCCCACAGGTTAGGGCTGACTTCGAGGTTGTCGCGGCTACCGCCATGCAGCGCAGCCATGCGCTGCTGGCCGACCGAGTCAAAGCGCGACAGCGAGGCTTGAGCCCGGGCGATGGTGTCGTCGTCCAGATGAGAAATAAGTTTGTCGGCCGCTTTCCAGGCCTCTTCGTTGGTTTCACGCACGATCACGTGCAGACGAATGCCGAAGCGCACGGTGCGGCCCAACTTGGCGGCCTTGTCGCGCACTTGCTGGATTTTTTCGGCGACCGCAGCCGGTGGCTCACCCCACGTCAGGACCATTTCAACTTGTTCAGCGGCCAGGTCTTGCGCAGCTTCGGAAGAGCCACCGAAGTACAGGGGCGGACGGGGTTGCTGGATCGGCGGGTAGAGCAACTTGGCGCCTTTGACCTTGATGTGCTGACCGTCGTAGTCGACGGTTTCGCCTTCGAGTACGCGGCGCCAGATGCGAGTGAATTCCACCGATGCCTGGTAGCGCTCTTCGTGGCTCAGGAACAAGCCGTCACCGGCCAGTTCATCCGGGTCACCACCGGTCACCAGATTGAACAGCGCACGCCCGCCGGACAGTCGATCCAAGGTCGCGGCCTGACGTGCCGCCACGGTGGGCGAGACGATACCCGGACGCAGTGCCACCAAAAATTTCAAACGCTGGGTCACCGGAATCAACGCAGCGGCCACCAGCCAGGAGTCTTCGCATGAGCGTCCAGTCGGGATCAACACCCCGCCAAAGCCAAGACGGTCTGCAGCTTGTGCAACTTGTTGCAGATAACCGTAGTCGACGGCGCGTGCGCCTTCGCAGGTGCCAAGGTAATGGCCATCACCGTGGGTAGGCAGGAACCAGAAAATATTGAGGCTCATGGAGTGGTCTCCTAAATAGGTGCTGCAAGCGTTAAGGGGCTTTGGCCACAGTGGCCGGTGGCGTCCAGATCACATCTTTAATAACCAGCGGCTTTGGAATGAGCTTGAGCTGGTAAAAACTGTCGGCAATCTTTTGCTGTGCGTTGACCACTTCAGGGGTCAGGAACTGCGCGCCGTAGCCTTGGCGTTTCACTGAGATCTCGGTGATGTCGGCTGGCAAACCCAGCAACGGAGCGACGTGTTGAGTCACCTCTTGCGGGTTGGCCTTGGCCCATTCACCGACGTTGCGCACTTCCTCGATCAGGGTTTCGATCACTTTGGGATGCTGTTCAGCGAAAGGCTTGGTCGCCAGGTAGAACTGGTGGTTGTCGGCAATACCGGTCGCGTCACGCAGGGTACGAGCGTGCAATTGTTGCTCGGCGGCGGCCTGGTATGGGTCCCAAATAACCCAGGCATCCACACTGCCGCGTTCAAAGGCTGCACGCGCATCCGCAGGCGGCAGGAACACGGTTTGGATGTCGGTGTATTTCAGGCCCGCGTCTTCAAGGGCACGCACCAGCAGGTAGTGCACGTTGGAGCCTTTGTTGAGCACCACTTTTTTGCCTTTGAGGTCTTTCACCGAGGTGATCGGCGAATCCTTGGGCACCAGAATCGCTTCGCTGGTCGGCGCTGGAGGCTCGTAGGCGACGTACAACAGATCAGCACCCGCGGCCTGGGCAAAGACGGGCGGGGTTTCGCCGGTCACGCCAAAGTCGATTGAGCCCACGTTAAGGCCTTCAAGCAGCTGCGGGCCGCCGGGGAACTCGGTCCACTGCACGTCGACGCCTTGCTCGGCCAGACGCTTTTCCAGCGTGCCTTTGGCCTTGAGCAGCACCAGCGTGCCGTATTTCTGATAACCGATTCGCAAGGTATCGGCTTGAGCTTGCAGTACAACGCCCAAGGACACAGCCGCAGCAAACAGTGCGACCAGACCACGACGCAAAATGACAGGGCGCATGGCGCTCTCCTTTTTGTAATTCGATAATCGGGTAGCACCTGCCGAGCCGTTAGCGGTTCAGTAAGGTGAGTGACGCTTATGAGGTCTGTGCAGGCGCGAGATTGCTCGCGCCTGCAGGGTGTTCATTTATTCAGATACTCCAGCGAGCCGTGCGCAGGCGCTCGTTGAGGATGTTGGGGTCCAGCGGTTTCGGACGGCGAGCCAGGGCGCTGTAGAAGTGCTCCAGGGACTCGTTCAATCGTTGCTCCAGAACCGGCACCAGTTGCGCTTGAGCGCTGCCCTCGCCGTAAGCAATCTGGCTGTCTTCAGCAAAAATCCCGTGAAGCATTTCCTGAGCCTTGAGCGCCGACAAGACCGGTTTAAGCGCGTAGTCCACTGCCAGCATGTGAGCAATGCTGCCGCCGGTGGCGATAGGCAGAACCACTTTATGGCTCAGGGCGCGCTCAGGCAGCAAGTCGAGCACGGTTTTGAGCGCACCACTAAAAGAGGCTTTGTACACCGGGGTCGCAATCACCAAACCATCGGCACGTTCAATTTGCTGCAACAGGTCGATGATTTTTGGGCTGTCAAAGCGCGCATGCAGCAAGTCTTCAGCCGGAAAGTCACGAACCTGATAACTCACCACTTCAACGCCTTGCTGGTTGAGCCATTGCTTGGCGCGGTCCAGCAATACCCCGGAGCGGGATCGTTGGCTTGGGCTACCTGCGAGTGTCACGACCAGCATTAGGTATTTCCTTGATTGACGTGTGCGATGTGTTGTCAGCGTTTTCGCTTGAGTGAGGTGACATTAACAGGAGATTTTTATATCCATAAATCATATTTATTCATTTGTTTATTCCATAAACGAATATAGATTTAACGGTAAAAAAAAGGCCGTAGAAACGGCCTCAAACCCTGTTGCATTGAAGAGGTTCACGCTGTGGGAGCATTGATTACTTGTTTGGCTGTGGCGTCAGGCGCAGGTAAGGCTTCACGGCGCGGTAGCCTTTTGGGAAGCGTTGTTTAATTTCATCTTCGTCCTTGAGCGACGGCACGATCACCACTTCGTCACCGTCTTGCCAGTTGGCCGGCGTCGCCACTTTGTAGTTGTCGGTCAGTTGCAGCGAATCAACCACGCGCAGAATTTCGTTGAAGTTACGACCCGTGCTGGCCGGGTAAGTAATGGTCAGGCGAATCTTTTTGTTTGGATCAATCACAAACAATGAACGCACGGTGAGGGTGTCGCTGGCGTTGGGGTGGATCAAATCGTAGAGGTCAGAGACTTTGCGATCGGCGTCGGCCAGGATCGGAAAGTTGACCACGGTGTTCTGTGTTTCGTTGATGTCGCCGATCCACTTGTGGTGCGAGTCCACCGGATCAACCGACAGGGCAATGGCTTTGACACCGCGCTTGGCAAATTCATCCTTGAGCTTGGCCGTGAAGCCCAGTTCGGTGGTGCACACCGGGGTGAAGTCGGCCGGGTGCGAAAACAAAATGCCCCAGCTGTCGCCCAACCACTCATGAAACTGGATTTTGCCAGCGCTGGAATCCTGTTCGAAATCGGGGGCGATGTCGCCGAGTCTTAGGCTCATGGTGCAGCTCCTTTTTGTAGGAAATGGCAGGGCGTGATGGGCTTACTCTGCCTGCGTCATGTGCGAATTAAAAAGAATAAATATCGATTTGATTAGACCTTAAAGGAATATTAAATACTGTTTCATTGGACGCCAGCCGGTACCGGGTCCACTGTGGGTCCAGGTTTAGGCAAGGGGAGTGGCAGGGAGCTACGACTATTAATGTGTTACGAATTGACCGTTCAGGTCTTCGGTAAACACCCTGCCCGGCGTTGCGCCGGGCAGGATTTTTCTTACTTTTACGTCTTACTTTTTTTCGCTACAAACGGCTTACAGCAACGGGATCGAGTAGCTGACGATCAGACGGTTTTCGTCTTGATCGCGCTGGCCAGCGATGTCGTTGCGCCACATGGCGTTTTTCCACATGAAGCCGAGGTTTTTCAACGCGCCTTCTTGAACAACGTAGGCAACAGTCAGGTCGCGTTCCCATTCGGACGCGCCATTGCTGGTTTGCACTTTGTTGGCGTTGTAGGTGTCGATGTTGTCACCGCGCAAGTAAACAGCACCTGCGGTCAGGCCTGGAACACCGATCTTCGCGAAGTCATACGAGTAGCGTGCTTGCCAGGTACGCTCGCCAGCACGCCCGAACTTCTGGATTTGCATATCGGTAATGGTGTAGTTCGACGAACCGTCGCCCTGGTTCAACCAAGGGAAGTCGCTGCTACCGTTGCTGACTTGGTAACCACCACCAAAGGTATGGCCGGCAACGGTGTACAACAGCAAGCCGCTGTACAGGTTGTTGTCGACCTTGCCTTTGCCGCTCGCCTGGCTCTGGTAAGAGCCCGAGCTGTAGTAAGCCGGGTCGCTGCCGTTCTTGCCGTCGTCAGTGCTGTTGAAATAACGCAGGTCAGTTTTCAACACGCCCGGGCCGATTGCCCAGTTGTGTACCAGACCCAGGAAGTTCTGCTTGTAGAAGTCTTCCAGGTTGCCGTAGTAGTACTGCAGCAACAGGTCTTTGGTGACCTTGTAGTCCACACCACCGTAGTAGAACTTGTTAACGAATTTACCGGCGTCGTAGTTCGAACCAGCGTTAGCACCGGCGATCGACAGGCCTTCGTTGTTGCTGGAGTTACGACCCTTGGCGTGCTCGATCTGACCCCCAACAAAGGTGAAGTCCTTGAACTCGTTGGAGGTGATCTGGCCACCCTGGAAGGTTTGCGGCAGCAGACGACCGTCGTTGGTCACGATAACCGGCAGTTTTGGCTGCAAGGTACCAATGCGCAGTTCGGTCTGGGAGATCTTGGCTTTAGCGGTCAGGCCCAGGCTGGAGAAATCATCTACCGCGTGGTTGCCGTCGCTTGGGAATACCGTGCCGCCAGAGCTGGTGCCAGCCGGGTTACCGTGCTTGGCAGTGCTTGAGTCGAGCTTAACGCCCAACAGGCCAATGGCATCGATACCAAAACCAACGGTGCCTTGGGTGAAGCCCGAAGCGAAGTCCAGCTGGAAGCCTTGACCCCATTCAGCCGCGTAGTTGGAATTTTTTGCCGCCCCAGAGTCGCGGTTGTCGTTGTTGATGTAGAAGTTACGCAGTTTAAGCGTCGCTTTACTGTCTTCGATGAAGCCGTCAGCACTCGCTTGCTGGGCCAACAAACCGAGGGCTACAGCCACGGCCACGGTGGACTTGTTCATTGCGTTGCTCCTTTACGTTTCTAATTTTTGTAGTTCGTTCGCCCAAGATCTGACGTCTCGGTGCTACTGGATGCGCGATTAGCGCCAGACAGTGACTGACAAGTCAATCGCTACCTCTGGTGCCTACGACCTTTGTCTAGTCATCACCCGTAGGCGCGGAGGTTAATGACTTTTTGATAAACCCAAAAAGAATTATTTCTAAATCTTTCAGAACGAATAGGTATATGCCGGGAAAAGTCCTACGAATTCGCGAGCGGATGCTATCGGCCTTTGGTCTGATACATAAATAGATTTTTATGAAATTTTTAAGTTGAGCCTCCGGAGCGGTTCTGCAGCGTGTGCGCCGCACCCGCAAAACCCGGAAAAAAGCTCGTGCGCGCGCACGAACGCGCACGAATACAGAAGCAGTCAGAACTTCATAAGCTAATGCTTAAAAGTTATTTATTTACTCGTTCTTAGATCATTTAACCTCGTTTCTGCCGATAACCGGCTGCCTGCCGAGGACTCTCCCGATGAAACTGAACGCCCCCCTACGCCTTTTGGCAGCACTGTCTCTGGCCGGTGCCAGTTTCTTTGCGCAGGCCGCCAACGATGTGACCGTGGCTTACCAAACCACCGTAGACCCGGCCAAAGTTGCACAGGCCGATGGTGCTTACGAAAAAGCCACGGGCGCCAACATCAAATGGCGCAAGTTTGATAACGGTGCCGACATCATTGCCGCCATCGCCTCAGGCGACGTACAAATCGGCTACCTGGGTTCAAGCCCACTGACTGCCGCCGTCACCCGCAAGGTGCCGGTAGAAACCTTTTTGATCGCCACCCAGATCGGCGGCGCAGAAGCGCTGGTGGTACGTGACGGCTCCGGCATTAACGGCCCGCAAGATCTGATCGGTAAAAAAATCGCCGTGCCATTCGTCTCGACCGGCCACTACAGCCTGCTCGCCGCATTGAAGCACTGGAACATCGACCCCTCGAAAGTGACGATTCTGAACCTCGCGCCACCGGCCATCGTGGCCGCCTGGAAGCGCGGTGATATCGACGGCACTTACGTTTGGGACCCAGCACTGGGCGCAGCCAAAGAGAACGGCAAAGTGCTGATCACCTCGGGTGAGCTGGGCAAGCTCGGCGCACCTACCTTTGATGCGTGGATCGTGCGCAAGGACTTCGCGGCCGAGCATCCGGAAATCGTTAAAGCGTTCGCCAAAGTCACGCTGGATGCCTACGCCGACTACCAGAAAGATCCAAAAGCCTGGAGCGCCAATCAGAGCAACGTCGACAAGGTTGTAAAACTCTCCGGCGCCAAGGCTGCTGATATTCCTGGACTGCTGGAAGGCAACGTCTACCCGCTGGCGGCCGAACAAAGGGTTCTACTCGGCGCTCCGACCACCAAAGCATTGACTGACACCGCCACCTTCCTGAAAGAACAAGGCAAGGTCGACGCGGTACTGCCGGACTACGCACCGGCGGTCAACGCCAGCTTCATCACTCAATAATTTACGCCCCCGCAGGAGTCGTCCGTCATGGCCTTGTTATCACTGGAGCGCATCAGCGCACAGTACCCAGGCGCAGCTGAGCCGGTGCTGTCGGATATTTGCGTCAATCTCGGACCTCAGCAGCTGCTGGTCGCACTTGGCCCTTCGGGCAGCGGCAAAACTTCGTTGCTGAACCTGATTGCCGGTTTTGTCGAGCCCAGCGCCGGACGCATCACCCTCGATGGCGCCCCGGTAAAAGGCCCAAGCGCCGAACGTGGCGTGGTGTTTCAGGACGATGTGCTGTTGCCCTGGCAAGACGTGCTGGCCAACGTTGCTTTCGGTCTGGAGCTGGCAGGCATTGCGCGGGACAAACGCGAAGCGCGCGCCCGTGAAATGCTCTCTCTGGTGGATTTGTCGGGCTTTGAAAAGCGCCGTGTGTGGGAGCTTTCCGGCGGCCAGAAACAACGCGTGGGCCTGGCCCGCGCCTTGGCGGCTGACCCACGAGTGCTGCTGATGGATGAACCTTTCGGCGCCCTTGATGCCTTCACCCGCGAACAGATGCAAGAACTGCTGTTGCAGGTGTGCAAGCGCACCGACAAGCCGGTGTTCCTGATTACCCACGACATCGAAGAGGCCGTGTTTCTGGCCACTGACCTGATTTTGCTGGCGCCCAACCCTGGCCGTATCGTTGAGCGCCTGACTCTGGATTTTGGCCAACGTTACAACGCTGGCGAGTCGGCTCGTTCGATTAAATCCGACCCTCGTTTTATTGAAACCCGTGAGCACGTGCTTGAACGCGTGTTTTCACAACGCGGTGCCGCTCAGCGGCAGGAGCGCGCATGAGCAGCTATGAAGCCGTCGCAGCCCCCGTTGCTGCACCCCACACGCCGCGCCCTGTAAAGCGCAGTTTGAGCACGCGCGGGATCAGTATCATCACCCTGGTCACCTTAATCACCACGTGGTGGGCCGTCACGGCAGCCGGTTTGATCGAACCGCTGTTTTTGCCTCCACCGTCTGCCGTGCTGGAAAAAGGCTGGTTACTGGCGACCAAAGGCTACATGGACTCCACGTTGTGGCAGCACTTGAGCGCGAGCCTCACCCGCATTGGTCTGGGCCTGGGCTTTGCCATTTTGACCGCCGTACCGGTGGGTATTGCGATTGGCCACAACCGTATTGCACGCGGCATTTTCGATCCGCTGATCGAGTTCTACCGCCCGATTCCGCCGTTGGCCTATCTGCCGCTGATTGTGATCTGGTGCGGCATTGGCGAACTGTCGAAAGTGCTGCTGATTTACTTGGCGATTTTCGCCCCGATTGCGATTGCGACCGCGACCGGCGTGCGCACGGTCGACCCGGCCAAAGTGCGGGCTGCACAGTCGCTGGGTGCCACCCGTTGGCAGTTGATTCGCCACGTAATTTTGCCCAGCGCCTTGCCGGACATTTTGACCGGCGTGCGCATTGGTCTGGGGGTGGGCTGGTCGACACTGGTTGCCGCCGAACTGATCGCCGCCACCAGCGGCCTGGGCTTTATGGTGCAGTCCGCTGCACAGTTTTTAGTCACCGACGTAGTCGTACTGGGGATTTTGGTGATCGCCATCATCGCCTTTGCCATGGAAATGGGCCTGCGCGCCCTGCAACGCAAGCTGGTGCCGTGGCACGGCCAGGCTCACTAACAACTTGCTAATAGACATCGACGCTGATTAATCAGCGCGCAGATAACGAGATGACCATGAGCCTGACCATTACCCCGATTAGCTCTGCCCTGGGCGCCCAGATTGATGGCGTTGATCTGACCCAGCCACTCAGCCTGGAACATCGTGATGCCATCGAGCAGGCGCTGCTTGAGCACCAAGTCATATTCTTCAAGAATCAGCCCGTGACACCCCAGCAACAGGCACGCTTCGCGGCTAACTTTGGTGACCTGCACATTCACCCGATCTACCCCAACGTGCCAGAGCAACCCGAAGTGCTGGTGCTGGACACGGCCGTCACCGACGTACGCGACAACGCGGTGTGGCACACCGACGTGACCTTCTTGCCGACGCCTGCCTTGGGCGCAGTATTGAGTGCCAAGCAGCTGCCGGCGTTCGGTGGCGATACGTTGTGGGCCAGCGGCATTGCCGCATTTGAAGGGTTATCGAAACCGCTGCAAGTGTTGCTGGACGGTTTGACCGCCACCCATGACTTCACCAAATCATTCCCGCTGGAGCGCTTTGGTTCGACCCCGCAAGACTTGGCGCGCTGGGAGCAAACCCGCAAAAGCAACCCACCGCTGTCGCATCCGGTGATTCGTACGCACCCGGTGAGCGGGCGCAAGGCGCTGTTCGTCAACGAAGGTTTCACCACTCGAATCAATGAGCTTTCAGACCTGGAAAGCGAGGCGATCTTGAAACTGCTCTTTGCTCACGCGACCCGCCCCGAGTACACCATTCGCTGGCGCTGGCAGGAAAACGACGTCGCGTTCTGGGACAACCGCGTGACCCAACACTACGCCGTGGACGACTACCGCCCGAATCGCCGCGTTATGCATCGCGCGACCATTTTGGGTGATGCTCCGTTTTGATTTGAGCACCGCGCCTTTGCCCCACCCCTCTCCCCAAGGAGAGGGAGCCAAACGAGGTGTTTTCAGCCTCGGTGCAAGACTGTAAGACCGAATAAAATCTGCCTCATCCCCCATTCAACCCCCCTCTTCTTGCGGGCATAGGCGCTCCCTTGAACCACGCTTGCCGCACGCACGGTTTGCACAGTGGCTACAAGAACTGCGTTGCTTTGTGAGTTGGCTAAATACCTATGCCCTGCGGGAGAGGGCTTGCTCGTTTTGGCAAAAAAGGCGGCAGGTACAACCCCAAATACGCATCAAATACACGCAGCCCTTCTTCGGCCATGCGCGGGGTGATGCAGTCGTGTAGCTGGATCGAACGCGCATACACCCGATCACCCAACTCCATCGCCAGCGCAAACACGTCCACGTCCTGTGGCAGTACCGGCAATTCAAAATGACGCATAAACAGCGCGTGCATCAGTTGCCCAAGCTCAAGGTCATGCTGACGATCAGCCCGAGTGACTTCGGTCAGCCCATGCTGGGCCAGGATCAGTTGCCGAGCTGCCGCATCTTCGCTGTAGATCGACAGCATTCGCCGCTCAACGATGTGCGACAGGTCACGCCAAGTATTCAGGCTTTGGTGGGCGATGGGCGCTTGCAGGCACGCGCGAAAAGCAGCATGCACATCGCCGGTCAGCGCTTGCAGCAAGGCGGGCACACTGGCAAAAAAGTGATAGACCGAAGAAGGCGGGATGTCAGCGCGCTCGGCCACGCTGTAGATCGACAGGCTGGACACCCCTTCTGTCGCCAGCAAGGTGCGGGCCGCAGCGAGGATCGAATCGATTCGGCCCTGGCTGCGCGCACGGGATTTGCGAGGGGTGGCACGTGGGGTGGCGAGGCGCGTCATGGGTGTCTCCTGCAGGGCAGCAGGCATTGTACGAGTCGGAAGAACGGATTGCACAGGCATAAAAAAACGCCGCAGGCAGTTAAGCCGGCGGCGTTTTCATGAGCGCTGCAATCGCTTACACGGTATGCAGATACCAGTTGTATTCGAGGTCGGAGATGGAGTGTTCAAACTCTTCCAGCTCGCTCTCCTTACAGGCCACAAAGATGTCGATGTATTTCGGATCGATGTATTTGGCCATGACTTCGCTGTCATCCAACTCACGCAGGGCATCACGCAGGTTGTTTGGCAGGCTTTGCTCGTTTTGCTCGTAGCTGTTGCCTTCAACCGGAGCGCCCGGCTCGATTTTGTTGGTCAGACCGTGATGAACACCGGCCAGAACAGACGCCATCAGCAGGTACGGGTTGGCATCGGCACCGGCTACACGGTGTTCAATGCGCACGGCATCAGAGGAACCGGTCGGTACGCGGATCGCGACCGTACGGTTGTCCAGGCCCCAGCACGGCGAGTTCGGCACGTAGAACTGTGCGCCGAAACGGCGGTACGAGTTGACGTTCGGGCAAAGGAACGCCATCTGCGCGGGTAGGGTCTCCAGCACACCGCCGATCGCGTGACGCAATGCGGCGTTCTGCTCGGGATCCTCGCTGGCAAAGATATTTTTGCCCTCTTTGTCCAGAATCGAAATGTGAACGTGTAAACCGTTGCCTGCCTGGCCTGGGTAAGGCTTGGCCATGAAGGTGGTGTCCATCTCATGGTCGTAGGCGATGTTTTTGATCAGACGCTTGAGCAGTACCGCGTAGTCGCAGGCCTTGATCGGGTCGGCAACGTGGTGCAGGTTCACTTCGAACTGCGCCGGGGCGCTTTCTTTAACGATGGCGTCAGCCGGAATGCCTTGCTCTTTCGCACCTTCCAGAATGTCCTGGAGGCAGTCGACGTATTCGTCGAGGTCGTCGATCAGGTAAACCTGTGTCGAATGCGGGCGTTTGCCGGAAATGGGCGAACGTGGAGGTTGTGGGCGACCGTTTACGTTCTCCTGATCGATCAGGTAGAACTCAAGCTCGAAAGCGGCGCAGATGGTCAGGCCTAGATCGTCAAATTTGGTAACAACTTGACGCAGCACTTCGCGCGGGTCGGCGAAGAAAGGTTCACCTTCAAGTTCGTGCATGGTCATCAGCAGTTGCGCGGTTGGGCGCTTTTGCCACGGCTCGTTGCACAGGGTGTCAGGGATTGGATAACAGATTCGGTCTGCGTCACCGATGTCCAGACCCAGACCGGTGCTTTCCACCGTTGAGCCGTTGATATCCAGAGCAAATAAAGAGGCCGGCAGGTTGATGCCTTTCTCGTAAACCTTGTGGAGGCTGGTGCGTTCGATGCGCTTGCCGCGCACCACACCACGCTCAAACCGGCCATTACGGCGACGTTGATCGCCTCGACCAAACGGT
>NZ_JBIWEO010000002.1:364896-449236 GCF_044762555.1 Pseudomonas sp. NPDC096917
TTCATATCCGCAATTAGAAGGTCAACGTACAGAACCTCAGGATGTTCCTTAAGGAACGCGTTCGCTTCATTCAGCTGAACGGCACGCGGGGGTACCGACATGATGCAACACCTTTGTTGTTAAAAATATCAATCATTGAGCGCTACGGGTTTCAGTCAACCCGAACGGCATTCCGAAGTCAAGCAGCCTCTTTTTTGCCCTAAAAAAGCGCTGAAAGGGCATTTTTGACGCATTTTAGGGCGAATTTCGCCCTTAGAACGTTGTAGCACCCGCAGGCTTGAGCGGGGCGTGTTGTATTTTTTACGGGGGTGTTGTGTAAAAAAATGAACGAGGCTAAGCTCGATTCAAACCCATAACAGCAATAATACCGGGGTGTTACATGTCACGCCTGCCGTTAATCGGCGTCACCGCCTGCACCAAGCAGATCGGTTTGCATCCTTATCACATCACTGGCGATAAGTACGTGCGAGCAGTCGCGGTGGCCGCCAAAGGCTTGCCTCTGATCCTTGCGTCACTGGCGGAACTGATTGATCCGACCGATATTCTGGACAGTCTGGACGGCCTGCTTTTTACCGGGTCACCCTCCAATATCGAACCTCATTTGTATCACGGCCCCGCCAGCGCGCCTGGCACCCTGCATGACCCTGACCGTGATCGCACCACCCTCCCCCTGATTCGAGCCGCACTGGCGGCGGGCGTTCCGGTGCTGGGCATTTGCCGGGGCTTTCAAGAATTAAATGTAGCCCTGGGTGGCTCACTTCACCAGAAACTGCACGAAGTCGAAGGCTTTATCGAGCACCGCGAAGACCCCAGCGCCCCCGTCCAAGTGCAGTATGGCCCAAGCCACACCGTGCACGTTCAGCCGGGCGGTGTGTTGGCAGCCTTGGGCTTGCCGAAGGCGTTCGAGGTCAACTCGATTCACACCCAGGGCGTTGATCAATTGGCCCCGGGGCTGCGGGTTGAAGCGCTTGCGCCGGACGGCTTGGTCGAGGCGGTTTCGGTGCAAGGCGGCAAGGCTTTTGCTTTAGCTGTTCAATGGCACCCTGAATGGCAGGTAAGCTCTAACCCGAATTACCTCGCCATCTTCCAGGCATTTGGAGATGCCTGCAGACGGCGCGCAACACAACGCGACGCCGATGCGTCAGAAAACGCCTGACTTATTCAAGTCAGGAAACTCAGCCCAGAGGCATTTATGAGTAACAACCTCGACCAGCTCACCGATTGGTTGAAAGACCACAAGATCACAGAAGTCGAATGCATGATCGCCGATCTTACCGGGATTACACGCGGGAAGATTTCGCCGACCAACAAGTTCATTGCCGAAAAAGGCATGCGCCTGCCCGAGAGCGTATTGCTGCAGACCGTTACGGGCGACTACGTCGAAGACGACATCTATTACGAACTCCTCGATCCGGCAGACATCGACATGGTCTGCCGTCCCGACCAGAACGCAGTATTTCTCGTGCCGTGGGCCATCGAGCCAACCGCTCAGGTGATTCACGACACCTACGACAAGCAGGGCAACCCGATTGAGTTGTCGCCGCGCAACGTGCTTAAAAAGGTCCTCAAACTCTATGCCGACCACGGCTGGCAGCCGATCGTGGCACCAGAAATGGAGTTTTACCTGACCAAGCGCAGCGACGACCCGGATTACCCGCTGCAGCCGCCGGTGGGCCGCTCCGGCCGCCCGGAAACTGGCCGCCAGTCGTTCTCTATTGAAGCCGCCAACGAATTCGATCCGCTGTTTGAAGACGTTTACGACTGGTGCGAGCTGCAAGAACTGGATCTGGACACCCTTATCCATGAAGACGGCACGGCGCAGATGGAAATCAACTTCCGTCACGGCGACGCCCTGTCGCTGGCTGACCAGATTCTGGTGTTCAAACGCACCATGCGTGAAGCCGCGCTCAAGCATGACGTCGCCGCAACGTTCATGGCTAAACCCATGACCGGCGAGCCAGGCAGTGCGATGCATTTGCACCAGAGCATCATCGACATCGAAACCGGCAAAAACGTCTTCTCGAATGAAGACGGCACCATGAGCCAGCTGTTCCTTAATCACATCGGCGGCCTGCAGAAGTTCATTCCCGAACTGCTGCCTCTGTTTGCACCGAACGTGAACTCTTTCCGCCGCTTCCTGCCCGACACCTCAGCGCCGGTAAACGTGGAATGGGGCGAAGAGAACCGCACCGTGGGCTTGCGTGTGCCCGATGCTGGCCCGCAAAACCGCCGAGTCGAGAACCGCTTGCCGGGCGCCGACGCCAACCCGTACCTGGCCATTGCTGCCAGCCTGCTGTGTGGCTACATCGGCATGGTCGAAGGCATCAACCCAAGCGCGCCGGTAGTGGGCCGCGGATATGAGCGCCGCAACCTGCGCCTGCCGCTGACCATTGAAGACGCGCTGGAGCGGATGGAAAACAGCAAGACCGTCGAGAAATACCTCGGTACCAAGTTCATCACCGGCTACGTGGCTGTAAAACGTGCCGAACATGAAAACTTCAAGCGCGTCATCAGTTCGTGGGAGCGGGAATTCCTGCTATTCGCCGTCTGACACGTCGGGTGTCGCTGCACCGGGAGCGGCGACACCCCAACTGAATAAAGGAGAGCTGTATGACTAGCAAAACCCCGCAAACCCTCGAATGGCAACAACTGAGCAACGACCATCACCTGGCACCGTTCAGCGACTTCAAACAATTGAAAGAAGTCGGCCCACGCATCATCACTCACGCCAAAGGCGTGTACCTGTGGGACAGCGAAGGACACAAGATTCTCGATGGTATGGCTGGCCTGTGGTGTGTGGCCATTGGTTATGGACGTGACGAGCTGGCCGACGCCGCCAGCAAGCAAATGCGCGAACTGCCGTACTACAACCTGTTTTTCATGACCGCCCACCCGCCGGTTCTTGAGCTGTCCAAAGTCATCGCCGAGATCGCGCCAGAGGGCATGAACCACGTGTTCTTCACCGGCTCCGGCTCTGAAGGCAACGACACGATGCTGCGCATGGTTCGCCACTATTGGGCGATCAAAGGCCAGCCGAACAAGAAAGTCATCATCAGCCGCAAAAACGGTTACCACGGTTCGACCGTGGCCGGCGCCAGCCTGGGCGGCATGACCTATATGCACGAACAGGGCGACTTGCCGATTCCAGGCATCACGCACATCGCGCAGCCGTACTGGTTTGCTGAAGGCGGCGATATGACGCCGGAAGAGTTCGGCATCTTCGCGGCCAATCAGCTGGAAGAACGCATTCTGGAAATCGGCGTCGACAATGTGGGTGCCTTCATTGCCGAGCCGATTCAAGGCGCCGGTGGCGTCATTATTCCGCCCGACACCTACTGGCCGCGTATCAAAGAGATCCTGGCCAAGTACGACATTTTGTTCGTGGCCGATGAAGTGATCTGTGGTTTTGGTCGCACCGGGCAGTGGTTCGGCAGCGATTTCTACGACCTCAAGCCAGACATGATGACCATCGCCAAGGGCCTGACCTCGGGTTACATCCCCATGGGTGGCCTGATCGTGCGCGACGAAGTCGTGGCAGTGCTCAATGAAGGCGGTGATTTCAACCACGGCTTCACCTATTCCGGTCACCCGGTAGCGGCCGCCGTAGCGCTGGAAAACATCCGCATTCTGCGCGAAGAAAAAATTATCGAGAACGCGCACAACGAAACGGCACCGTATTTGCAAAAGCGTTTACGCGAACTGAACGATCACCCGTTGGTGGGCGAAGTACGCGGTGTGGGTCTGTTGGGTGCCATTGAACTGGTGCAGGACAAAGCCACTCGCAAACGTTATGAAGGCCGTGGTGTCGGCATGATCTGCCGCCAGTTCTGCTTTGATAACGGCCTGATCATGCGCGCCGTCGGCGACACCATGATCATCGCGCCACCGCTGGTGATCAGCAAAGACGAGATCGATGAGCTGGTGACCAAGGCTCGCAAGTGCCTGGATCTGACTTTGGAAGCACTGCAAAGTTGACTGCTAGGCTCTGAGCGCAAGACAACTGCAATTTTAATGTAGGCAATAGTGCTTGGAGCCTTAGGAATCAAGGCTCTTCCCTTGAAAGCCTGCCCCGGATCTTGCCAGACTAGCCGCCGGCTTTGGTTACCCTGACAACAGGTCACTGAATCGGTGGTTTAAAAGAACAATTGGAGCATTACAGATGAAGGCATCAGGTTTTAAAAAAGCGGGCATGACCCTTCTCGCCCTGTCCTTGATGGGTGTGATGGCCGGGGCAGCACAGGCAGCCGATAAAGTGCTGCACATTTACAACTGGTCCGATTACATCGCACCCGATACCGTCAAAAAGTTTGAAGACAAGACAGGTATCAAAGTGGTTTACGACGTGTTCGACAGCAACGAGACCCTTGAGGCCAAATTGCTCGCGGGCAAGTCCGGCTACGACATCGTCGTGCCGTCCAACAACTTCCTGGCCAAGCAGATCAAGGCCGGGGTTTACCAGGAGCTGGACAAGTCCAAGCTGCCTAACTGGAAAAACCTCGATCCTGCGTTGCTCAAAGCCGTTGGCGATGCCAGTGACCCAGGCAACAAATATGCGTTCCCGTACATGTGGGGCACCATTGGCATCGGCTACAACCCTGAAAAGGTCAAAGCCGCTCTGGGTGTCGACAAAATCGATTCCTGGGACGTGCTGTTCAAGCCAGAAAACGCTGAGAAGCTGAAAAGCTGTGGCATCAGTGTTCTCGACTCGCCGACCGAAATGCTGCCTGTAGCGCTGCATTACCTGGGTTACCCGACCAATTCGCAAGACAAAAAACAACTGGCTGAAGCCGAAGCGCTGTTCCTTAAAGTTCGCCCTTCGATTGCCTACTTCCACTCCTCCAAATACATCTCTGACCTGGCCAACGGCAACATCTGCGTCGCTGTGGGTTACTCGGGCGACCTGGAGCAATCCATCACCCGCGCTAAAGAAGCCGGTGACAAGGTCAAACTCAAGTACACCATCCCTAAAGAAGGTGCGGGTAGCTTCTACGACATGGTCGCCATCCCTAAAGATGCCGAAAACGTCGAGGCGGCTTACGCCTGGATGAACTACCTGATGGAACCAGAGGTGATGGCTGAAATCACTAACAGCGTGCGTTTCCCGAACGGTAACAAGGCTGCAACACCACTGGTGAATAAAGACATCTCGGGCGATCCGAGCATTTATCCACCAGATGACGTCAAAGAGCACTTGTACGCGATCAGTGACCTGCCGCCAGCCACTTTGCGCTTGTTGACCCGCAGCTGGACCAAAATCAAGTCCGGTAAGTAACGGGCTGTAGTCGCTGCCGAAGGCTGCGAAGGGTTGCGCAGTAATCCGCTTCTTGAAGTCCCCACGGACCTCATCGCAGCCTGCGCCAGCGACTACACAATTGGGGCTAGACCGATAAAAATCCGGGTTTTAAGGCAATAAATCGCAGAAAACTTTGCTGTGCAGGTTCATCGAGGGTAAGTTGCGCGCCGGTTTTGTCTTTGGCGGCTCAACTGCCGTGTGACGCGGGCCACTGAGGCCCAACTATTTAGAGGACCACCACGTGTCTATATCTTTGTTTCGCAAGACCTTGATGGTCGGAGCGGGTTTGACGCTTGCCGTCAGCGTACAAGCGGCACCTACCGTACACATTTACAATTGGTCGGACTACATCGCACCGAACACCCTGACGGACTTTGAAAAGGCCACCGGGATCAAACCGGTGTATGACGTGTTCGACTCCAACGAGACTCTGGAAGGCAAGCTGCTGGCTGGCCGTACCGGTTATGACGTGGTCGTTCCGTCTAACCACTTCCTGGGCAAACAGATCAAAGCGGGCGCGTTTCAAAAGCTCGACAAGTCGCAGCTGCCCAACTATTCCAACCTGGACCCTGCCTTGCTCAAGCGCCTTGAGCAAAACGATCCGGGCAACCTGTATGCCGTGCCGTACCTGTGGGGCACCAATGGCATCGGTTACAACGTCGACAAGGTCAAGGAAGTCCTTGGCGTCGACAAAATCGATTCTTGGGACGTGGTTTTCAAACCCGAGAACATGAAAAAGCTGACCCAATGTGGTGTGGCCTTCCTGGATTCGGCCGATGAAATGATGCCGACCGTGCTCAATTATCTGGGCCTGAATGCCAACAGCACCAACCCGAAAGACTACAAAAAAGCTGAAGAAACCCTGTTGTCGGTGCGTCCTTACGTCACCTACTTCCACTCTTCCAAATACATCTCCGACCTCGCCAACGGCAACATCTGCGTAGCGATCGGTTTCTCGGGTGATGTGTTCCAGGCCAAGGCACGTGCCGCCGACGCTAAAAAGGGCGTCAACATCGCCTACACCGTTCCCAAGGAAGGCGGCGCCCTCTGGTTTGACATGCTGGCGATTCCAAAAGACTCCAGCAACGTCAAGCAAGCCCACGCCTTCATCAACTACCTGCTCCAGCCTGAAGTGATCGCTCAGGTCAGTGATTATGTTGGCTATGCCAACCCCAATCCTGCGTCCGACAAGGTGATGGAAGAGTCCATTCGTAACGACGAATCGGTTTACCCAACCCAGGCGGTGCTGGACAAGACTTACGTTTCGACCGAACTACCCCCGAACATCCAGCGTCTGATGACGCGTTCGTGGACCAAGGTCAAGACGGGTAAATAGCTCGCAAGACCACCTATCCAAGGCCTGAGCATCTTGTTCAGGCTGCTAAATTTGTTGGGAGTTTCGTAAATGGCTGTTGCCTCCGGCGCCTATAAGAAAGCCCTCGAGGGCGACCAGACACCTAAACAGGTGCTGGTCAAAATCGACCGGGTCACGAAAAAATTCGACGAGACGATTGCCGTGGACGATGTGTCCCTGGAAATCAACAAAGGCGAAATCTTCGCCTTGCTCGGCGGATCGGGATCGGGCAAATCCACCTTGCTGCGCATGCTCGCCGGTTTCGAGCGCCCAACAGAAGGTCGTATTTTCCTGGATGGCGTAGACATCACAGACCTGCCGCCCTACGAGCGGCCGATCAACATGATGTTTCAGTCCTACGCCTTGTTCCCGCACATGACCGTGGCTCAAAACATCGCTTTCGGCCTCAAGCAGGACAAAATGTCCAACGCCGAGATCGATGCCCGCGTGGGCGAAATGCTCAAGCTGGTGCACATGACCCAGTACGCCAAGCGTAAGCCGCATCAATTGTCTGGCGGTCAGCGCCAGCGTGTGGCCTTGGCCCGTTCGCTGGCCAAACGCCCTAAATTGCTGCTGCTCGACGAGCCGATGGGAGCACTGGACAAAAAACTGCGCTCGCAGATGCAACTCGAACTGGTGGAAATCATCGAGCGCGTTGGCGTGACCTGCGTCATGGTGACCCACGATCAGGAAGAGGCCATGACCATGGCCCAACGCATCGCAATCATGCACCTGGGCTGGATCGCCCAGATCGGCAGCCCGATCGACATCTACGAAACCCCGGTCAGCCGACTGGTGTGTGAGTTCATCGGCAACGTCAACCTGTTCGAAGGTGAAGTGGTCGACGACGCCGAAGGTTACGCGCGCATCAAATGCCCGGAGCTGGAGAACGACATTTACGTCGGTCACGGCGTGACCACCTCGGTGGAAGACAAGCACACCACCTACGCGATTCGGCCGGAAAAAATGCTGGTCACCACCGAAAAGCCGACCTACGAATACAACTGGTCGCGCGGCAAGGTGCACGACATCGCCTACCTGGGCGGGCACTCGGTGTTCTACGTTGAATTGCCTGGCGGCAAGTTGGTGCAGTCGTTCGTGGCCAACGCCGAACGCCGGGGCGCACGTCCGACCTGGGACGATGAAGTCTACGTGTGGTGGGAAGACGACAGCGGCGTGGTACTGCGCTCATGAACATGCGAAAACTTAAACGCCGACTGCAACGAATAACCCCCGGTGGTCGCCATATGGTCATCGGGATTCCATTCCTGTGGCTGTTTCTGTTTTTCATGCTGCCGTTCTTCATCGTTCTGAAGATCAGCTTTGCTGAGGCAGACGTCGCGATTCCGCCTTACACCGAGATCTATAGCTACGTTGACCAGAAAATTCAGCTGCTGCTGAACCTGGGCAACTACGCCATGCTGGGCGACGATGAGTTGTACATCGCCGCTTACCTGGGCTCGCTGAAAATGGCCTTCTTCAGCACGCTGTTGTGCCTACTGATCGGTTATCCGATGGCCTACGCCATCGCCAATGCGCGCAAAGAGATGCAGACCGTCCTGGTGCTGCTGATCATGATGCCGACCTGGACCGCGATCCTGATCCGCGTTTACGCGTGGATGGGCATCCTCAGCAACAACGGCTTGCTCAATGGTTTCTTGATGTCGATGGGGTGGATCGACCAACCCTTGCAGATCCTCAATACCAACATCGCGGTGTACATCGGCGTCGTGTATTCGTACCTGCCGTTTATGATCCTGCCGCTGTACGCCAACCTGGTAAAACACGACCACAGTTTGCTGGAAGCCGCGTCTGACCTGGGTTCGAGCACCTTCAACAGCTTCTGGAAAATCACCGTTCCGCTGTCCAAAAACGGCATCATCGCCGGCTGCATGCTGGTGTTTATCCCGGTGGTCGGTGAGTTTGTGATCCCGGAACTGCTGGGCGGCCCGGAAACCCTGATGATCGGTAAAGTGTTGTGGCAAGAGTTCTTCAACAACCGTGACTGGCCGGTAGCCTCGGCGCTTGCCGTGGTCATGCTGGCAATCCTGATCGTGCCCATCATTCTGTTCAACCGCAGCCAGGCTAAAGAGCTGGAGGGCAAGATATGAACCGCATCCGTTTCTCTAGCTTTATGTTGGTGGCGGGGTTGTTGTTCATCTACCTGCCGATGCTGATCCTGGTGATCTACTCTTTCAACGCCTCCAAACTGGTGACGGTATGGGGCGGCTGGTCGCTGAAGTGGTACACCGGCTTGCTCGACAACACCCAACTGATGGGCTCGGTCATGCGCTCGCTGGAAATTGCCTGCTACACGGCGATTGCAGCGGTCGCACTGGGCACCTTGGCGGCGTTCGTGCTGACGCGCATCAGCCACTTCAAGGGCCGTACGCTGTTCGGCGGCCTCGTGACCGCGCCGCTGGTTATGCCTGAGGTGATCACCGGTCTTTCGCTGTTGCTGCTGTTCGTGGCCATGGCGCAGATGATTGGCTGGCCGCAAGAACGCGGCATCGTCACCATCTGGATCGCCCACACCACGTTCTGTGCGGCCTACGTAGCAGTCGTAGTCTCGGCACGTCTGCGTGAGCTGGATCTGTCGATTGAAGAAGCGGCCATGGACCTGGGCGCCAAACCCTGGAAAGTGTTCTTTCTGATCACCATCCCGATGATTGCCCCATCGCTGGCGGCAGGCGCCATGATGTCCTTTGCCCTGTCGCTGGACGATCTGGTACTGGCCAGCTTCGTGTCCGGCCCGGGATCCACCACCTTGCCGATGGAAGTGTTCTCGGCGGTACGTCTGGGGGTTAAACCCGAGATCAACGCCGTGGCCAGCCTGATCCTGCTGGCGGTGTCGTTGGTGACCTTCCTGGTCTGGTTCTTCAGCCGCCGTGCCGAAGAACACCGCAAAAAGGCCATCCAGCAAGCCATCGAAGAATCGGCGGCCGAGTCTTGGAAGCAACCTGATTTAGGCCGTCCAAAGTCGCCTAACGCGGTTTAAGACAGCGCGAAAAAAAACCTCGCCTCCTGTGACAGGGGGTGAGGTTTTTTTTCGTCGTTAGAAACCTTGTCGCTGCTGCCGAGGGCTGCGATAAGGGCGCAGGGCCTTCAAGTCACAGCCTGTGCAAGCGCAGAGAGGGCTTAGTTGGCTAGGGTTTGGCCACTTTCCACGCGCCATCCATTTTGCCTTCGCCGGTCATGTCGCCCGCTTTCTTGTCCATGACAAAGGTGTACAGCGGCTTACCGTCATGTGCCCACTGTTTGGAACCATCGTCGCGTGTCACGATGCTCCACTTGCCCATATCTTTATGGTCACCTTGCACCATCAACGGCGGCCAGTTCGTGGCGCACTTGTCATTACACATCGATTTGCCGCCCGCATCCTTGGCAAAGGTGTAGAGCGTCATACCGTTGTGGTCAACGAGCATCCCGTCCTTGGTCATCGCTGGATCAGCCGCAAATGCCAGCCCCGGCAGAGCCAGTGCGGCAGCGACCAGCAATGCTTTGAGGGAAAAACTACTGTGAGTCATGGGAATCGTCCTTTTTGTGGTTGTACGATTTGAACTCAAAGCGTAGTTCACTATGCTGCCAAGCGTATTCCCCCTCAAAGCTGTCACACGACTGCAATAATTCCGTTATCTAATGCGCCACAAGACAGTTAAATGACACGAGGGTTACGGCATGGTTGGCAGGAGCATTTTGATCGTTGATGACGAGGCCCCGATCCGCGAGATGATCGCCGTGGCCTTGGAGATGGCTGGTTATGACTGCCTTGAAGCCGATAATGCCCAGGACGCCCATGCCATTATCGTGGACCGTAAACCTGACCTGATTCTGCTCGACTGGATGCTGCCCGGCGGCACGTCGGGTATCGAATTGGCCCGGCGCCTCAAACGCGAAGAGCTGACCAACGATATTCCGATCATCATGCTCACCGCCAAAGGCGAAGAGGACAATAAGATCCAGGGTCTGGAAGTGGGTGCCGATGATTACATCACCAAGCCTTTTTCGCCGCGTGAACTGGTGGCCCGCCTCAAGGCCGTCTTGCGCCGCGCAGGCCCGGCCGATAACGAATCACCAATTGAAATCGGCGGCTTGCTGCTCGACCCGATCAGCCACCGCGTGACCATCGACGGCACCCCGGCTGAAATGGGTCCGACCGAATATCGCCTGCTGCAATTCTTCATGACCCACCAAGAACGCGCGTATACCCGCGGCCAACTGCTGGATCAGGTATGGGGCGGCAACGTGTACGTCGAAGAACGTACCGTGGACGTGCACATCCGCCGCCTGCGCAAAGCACTCGGCGAGGCTTACGAAAATCTGGTACAAACCGTGCGCGGCACCGGCTACCGGTTTTCCACAAAAGCATAAGAGCAGCTGCAAGCTACCCGCTTCAGGCCGCGAGTTTGAAACCACTCGGCCTTTAACTTGGCGCTTGAAGCTTGCAACTTGCCGCTCACAACAGGACGTGTGACTTTGAATCAAAACTGGCATGGCACTCTGATTCGTCATTTGTTGCTGTTGATTACCGGCTGTCTGTTAGTCGGGCTGATCAGTGGTGACTACGGCTGGAGTCTGGCCGCTGGCCTTGGCCTCTATCTGGGCTGGACCCTCAAACAATTGCTGCGTCTGCACGATTGGCTGCGCCATCACAAACCCGATGAAGCGCCACCGGATGGTTATGGATTGTGGGGCGAGGTGTTCGACAGCATCTATAACCTGCAACGCCGCGACCTGCGGGTACGCGGGCGCCTGCAAGCGGTGATTGATCGGGTGCAAGAGTCGACGGCCGCGCTCAAGGACGCTGTGGTCATGCTCGACAGCGATGGCAACCTCGAATGGTGGAACCGCGCCGCAGAGACCTTGTTGGGGCTCAAGACGCCACAAGACAGTGGCCAGCCGGTCACCAACCTGGTGCGCCATCCACGCTTCAAGGAATACTTCGAAAACAACAACTACAACGAGCCGCTGGACATTCCTTCGCCGGTCAACGATCACCTGCGCATCCAGCTCTACATCACCCGCTATGGCAATAACGAGCACCTGATGCTGGTGCGCGACGTCACGCGCCTCCACCAACTGGAACAAATGCGCAAAGACTTCATCGCCAACGTATCCCACGAGCTGCGCACGCCATTGACCGTGATCTGCGGCTATCTGGAGACCCTGCTCGATAACGTCGAAGAGGTGAACCCGCGCTGGAAACGCCCGCTGTCGCAAATGCAGCAACAGGGCGAACGCATGCAGACGCTGCTCAACGACCTGCTGCTACTGGCCAAGCTCGAAGCCACCGACTACCCCTCAGACAACCAGCCGGTGGCCATTGACGTCTTGCTACGCTCGATCAAGAGCGACGCACTGGCGTTGTCCGGACAGCGTAACCAGACCATCACCCTCGACCTTGAAACTGATGTCGCGCTCAAGGGCAGTGAAGCCGAGTTGCGCAGTGCGTTTTCCAATCTGGTGTTCAACGCCGTTAAATACACCCCTGACGGTGGCTCTATTCGTATTCGCTGGTGGGCAGACCACTTGGGTGCGCACCTGAGCGTGCAGGATTCCGGCGTCGGCATTGACAACAAACACCTGCCGCGCCTGACCGAGCGCTTCTATCGCGTCGACTCCAGCCGCAACGCCAACACCGGCGGCACCGGGCTGGGGCTGGCCATTGTCAAACACGTGCTGCTTCGGCACCGGGGGCATCTGGAGATCAGCAGCGTACTGGGACATGGCAGCACCTTTACCTGCCAGTTCGCCCCGGTCCAGGTCATAAAAGCCAACACCCGGGCGTCGATCAGCTGACACATGCGGCAACAGCCCACTAGGCAAGTGCCGCGTCAGCCGCTACATTGCTCGGCCGGGGCCTGTTTTTACAGGCCTCGAAACCCTCCACTATTTGAAATAACGG
The DNA here is from genome assembly GCF_044762555.1 of Pseudomonas sp. NPDC096917. Taxonomy (NCBI): domain Bacteria; kingdom Pseudomonadati; phylum Pseudomonadota; class Gammaproteobacteria; order Pseudomonadales; family Pseudomonadaceae; genus Pseudomonas; species Pseudomonas sp. NPDC096917. The sequence goes on from NZ_JBIWEO010000002.1 coordinate 377,449, forward strand.
AACCCGTAAAACTCCATCATGGACCCTTCCCCTGGCTTGACCCTCGCAACACTCTTTGCCGACTTCGGCATGATTCTTTTTGCTCTGATCCTGGTGTTGCTCAACGGTTTTTTCGTTGCGGCTGAATTTGCCATGGTCAAACTGCGCTCGACCCGCGTTGAGGCCATCGCAGACGTGAACGGTTGGCGCGGTCAGATCCTGCGCACCGTGCACAGCCAACTCGACGCTTACCTGTCCGCCTGCCAGCTGGGTATTACGCTGGCCTCTCTGGGCCTGGGCTGGGTCGGCGAGCCGGCGTTCGCGCACGTGCTGGAGCCGCTGCTCGGTGCCCTGGGCGTTCAGTCGCCTGAAGTGATCAAAGGCGTGTCGTTCTTTACCGCCTTCTTCATCATTTCCTACCTGCACATCGTGGTGGGCGAACTGGCCCCGAAATCGTGGGCCATCCGCAAACCCGAGACGCTGTCCCTGTGGACTGCCGTGCCGCTGTACCTGTTCTACTGGGCCATGTACCCGGCGATTTACCTGCTCAATGCCAGCGCCAACACCATCTTGCGTATTGCTGGCCAAGGCGAGCCCGGCGCTCATCACGATCACGCCTACAGCCGCGAAGAACTCAAGCTGATCCTGCACTCCAGCCGTGGTCAGGACCCGAGTGACCAAGGCATGCGCGTACTGGCCTCGGCCGTCGAAATGGGCGAGTTGGAAGTGGTCGACTGGGCGAACTCGCGCGAAGACCTAGTGACCCTGGACTCCAAGGCCCCGCTCAAGGAAATCCTGGCGCTGTTCCGTCGTCACAAGTTCAGCCGCTACCCGGTCTACGACGCCGAGACCAACACCTTCCTGGGGCTGTTGCACATCAAGGACTTGCTGCTTGAGCTGGCGGATCTCGAACACTTGCCAGAAACCTTCAACCTTGAAGAACTGACCCGTCCGCTGGAGCGTGTATCGCGCCACATGCCGCTGTCGCAGTTGCTGGAGCAGTTCCGTAAAGGCGGCGCGCACTTTGCGCTGGTCGAAGAAGCCGACGGCAAAGTGGTCGGCTACCTGACCATGGAAGACGTGCTCGAAGTACTGGTGGGCGATATTCAGGACGAACACCGCAAGGCTGAGCGCGGCATCCTCTCGTACCAGCCCGGCAAACTGCTGGTGCGTGGCGACACGCCGCTGTTCAAGATCGAACGCCTGCTGGGCGTCGACCTGGACCACGTCGAAGCTGAAACCATTGCGGGCCTGATCTACGACACCCTCAAGCGCGTGCCCGAAGAAGAAGAGCAACTGGAAGTCGAAGGCCTGCGCATCAACATCAAAAAGATGAAAGGCCCGAAAATCGTCTTGGCCAAAGTGCTTAAGCTCGATTAATGCTGTGGGAGCTGCCGCAGGCTGCGATCTTTTGATTTTCAAGGTCAAAAGCGCGCAGCCTTCGCCAGCTCCCACGCTATTTTCAACCCTGCCCCCTCAGATTTTCCCCCGGCGAAAGCTGGCTGAAAGCATTCCCCTCTAGCATCCCGTCACCCCCGGCATTAGACCGGCTGGCATGACCGCCATACGCGGCCAGTGCCTTGTGCACAACAATAAAAATGGTGATTGTTATGATGCTGACCTTCCTTGGCTTTGCCATGGTCATTACGTTCATGTACTTGATCATGACCAAGCGCTTGTCTGCCCTGATCGCGCTGATTCTTGTCCCTATCCTGTTTGCAATTTTCGGTGGCTTTGCCACAGAAATCGGCCCGATGATGCTCGCCGGCATCACCAAACTCGCCCCCACAGGCGTGATGCTGATGTTCGCCATCCTCTACTTCGCCCTGATGATCGACTCCGGGCTGTTTGACCCCGCCGTGCGCAAGATCCTCAAGCTGGTCAAAGGCGACCCGCTAAAAGTGTCGGTCGGTACCGCCGTACTGGCGCTGGTGGTGTCTCTGGACGGCGACGGCGCAACCACCTACATGATTTGCGTGGCGGCCATGCTGCCGCTCTACAGCCGCATCGGCATGAGCCCGCGGATCATGGCTGGCTTGATCATTCTGGCTGGCGGCGTGATGAACATGACCCCGTGGGGCGGTCCGACGGCACGCGCTGCCAGTGCGCTGCATGTCGACCCTTCCGACATCTTTGTGCCGATGATCCCGGCCATGCTGGCCGGAGTGCTGGCGATTCTGGCGATTGCCTGGTTTTACGGCAAACGTGAGCGTGCCCGTCTGGGTGAGCTGCACCTGCAAGGCGACGAAATCGACCACAGCGAGATCAGCGTGTCGCAGTTCCCGGACGCCCGCCGTCCTAAACTGATCTGGTTCAACGGGGCGCTGACCTTACTGCTGATGATCGCCCTGATCGCCGGCCTGCTGCCATTGCCGGTGCTGTTCATGGTCGCGTTCAGCATCGCCATGATCGTCAACTACCCGTGCCTGCAGCAGCAAAAAGACCGCATTGCAGCCCATGCGGGCAGCGTGTTGGCAGTGGTCGGGTTGATCTTCGCAGCGGGTATTTTCACCGGCATTCTGTCCGGCACGGGCATGGTCGATGCCATGTCGAAAAGCTTGCTGGGCGTAATCCCGCCTGCCCTGGGCCCTTATCTGGCAGGGATTACAGCGCTGGTGAGCATGCCGTTCACTTTCTTCATGTCTAACGACGCGTTCTACTACGGCGTATTGCCGGTACTGGCCGAAGCGGCCAGCCACTACGGCATTACAGCCGTTGAAATGGCCCGCGCCTCGATTGTTGGTCAGCCGGTCCACTTGCTCAGCCCGCTGGTGCCATCGACCTACTTGCTGGTGGCTTTGGCCGGAATCGAGTTTGGCGAACACCAGCGCTTCACCCTCAAATGGGCGATTCTGGTGTGCCTGTGCATCCTGGTCGCGGCGCTGGTGCTGGGCACCTTCCCGCTGTACAGCACCGTATAAAACACCCTTGCTCGTGGGAGGTGCCGCAGGCTGCGATCTTTTGAACGTCAACGTCTAAAAATCGCAGCCTGCGGCCAGCTCCCACGAGGCCGTGTTCGGATCAAGTGTTTCAACGCTGCACGAGCTATGCGATGCTGGCGCTCTGCTCAATTTCCGTCTACAGATTAAGAAACATCTGTAAGAACGACCTGCAGCTATTTGATCCTTCGGAATTTCCAATACAGGGAGCCAGCATGCTGACCCTGCTCAATCTGCTTTCCGCCGTGACCTTGCTTATTTGGGGCACGCACATCGTACGAACCGGCATCTTGCGGGTCTACGGCACCCACCTGCGTCATGTCATCGGGCAGAACGTGTCCAAACGCATGCTGGCCTTTGTCGCCGGTATTGTGGTCACGGCCATGGTGCAGAGCAGCAACGCCACCGCCATGCTCGTCACCTCTTTTGTTGGCCAGGGATTGATGGCGCTCACGCCTGCGTTGGCGACCATGCTGGGGGCCGACGTCGGCACCGCACTGATGGCCCGCGTTCTGACCTTCGATTTATCGTGGCTGTCACCGCTGCTGATTTTTCTCGGTGTGATCTTCTTTCTGTCGCGCAAACAAACCCGTGCGGGGCAACTGGGCCGGGTCGGGATTGGCCTGGGGCTGATTATTCTGGCGCTGCAACTGATCGTCGAAGCCGCCGCGCCCATCACCCATGCCCAAGGCGTGAAAGTGATTTTTGCCTCGCTGACCGGCGACCTGCTGCTCGATGCCTTGGTCGGCGCACTCTTTGCGATGGTCTCGTACTCAAGCCTGGCCGCCGTACTGTTGACCGCGACTCTGGCCGGCGCCGGAGTGATCAGCTTGCCGGTAGCGATTGGCCTGGTGATCGGCGCCAACATCGGCAGCGGCGTGCTGGCGTTTCTCAGTACCAGCATGCAGAACGCCGCCGGCCGCCAAGTGGCATTGGGTAGCCTGCTGTACAAACTGATTGGTCTGGTGTTGATCATGCCCGTGCTCACGCCGCTGGTGCACTGGATGGACAACCTCAGCTACAGCCCCCAAGAACTGGTGATCGGCTTCCACTTGCTCTACAACACCGCCCGCTGCTTTTTGCTGTTACCCACTGTTGGCCCTATGGCCCGGCTGTGCGCCTGGCTGCTGCCCGAGCGCGAACTCGCCAACGCCAGCGTAAAACCTCGCCACCTCGACCCGGCAGCACTGGACACACCCAGCCTGGCACTGACCAATGCCGTGCGTGAAACCCTGCGCATTGGCGACCTCATCGACACCATGCTGGTCAACATGCTCGACGTGTTGCGCGGCAAACAAACGTCCATGACCCAGCAAATGCGCACCCTCAGCGATGACGTCGAAGTGCTGTACAGCGCGGTCAAACTGTACCTGGCGCAAATGCCTCGCGAAGACCTGGGCGAGCACGACAGTCGGCGCTGGGCAGAAATCATTGAGCTGGCGATCAACCTCAAACTCGCCAGCGACCTGATCGAACGCATGCTGCGCAAAGTCCAGCAGCAAAAAACCTCACAGCGCCGTTCGTTTTCAGAGACCGGGCTGGAAGAACTGGTAGGCCTGCAAACTCAGCTGATCGAGAACTTGCGCTTGGGTCTGACAGTCTTCTTAAACGCTGACCCGGAAAGCGCACGCCAATTGCTTCGTGAGAAACGCCGCTTTCGTGCTCAGGAAAGGCGGCTGGCCCACAACCACGTGAAACGCCTGCAACTCAAAATCACCCAAAGTATCGAAACCAGCTCCATGCACCTTGAGCTGATTGCCGACATGCAGCGCCTGAACTCACTGTTTTGCGGCAGCGCCTACGTGGTGCTGGAAAACACCGACACCGGCGCTCTGGAACCCGATGAAAGCATCGACACTGTGCATTCGCCTTGAACGTTGCACGCTGGGCTGGTGTCAGTCTGTAAACAGCGTCTAACCTGCACAGGCTGGATCAGGGATTCGGGGATTAAGGGACTTTTTATGCGTTGCCTGCTGTTCATCTGCTGGCTGCTTGGTGCAGCTCAGAGCTTTGCCCTCGACCGCTACAGCGTTGAGGGGTACCAACTGCCAAATGGCCTGCAACTGATCCTCAAGCCCGGCTATGAACACGGCCATGTGTCCATTCGCTTAGTGGTCGGCGTGGGCCTGGATGACTTCAGCTGTGCCGACCAACAACTGCCACATCTGCTGGAACACCTGTTGTTCAGCGGCATTGACGACACCGGCGAAGGCGGCCTGGAGGCGCGCATGCAGGCCTTGGGTGGCGAGTGGAACGCCTACACCAGCAACGCCGACACCACGTTTGTGATCGAAGCACCGGCGAAGAACCAGCGCAAAATCCTCGACCTGCTGCTGAGCCTGCTGACCCGCACGCAACTGACCGAACAGCGCATCAGTGAAGCCAAGCAAGTGGTTGAGCGCGAAGACGGCGGCCATTACTCGCACTTGCAACGCTGGCTCGACCGTCAGGATCTGGGCCACAGCGCCAGCAACCAATTGGCCGTTGAATTGGGCCTTAAATGCGCTGAACGTGCCGAGGTGCATGCGCTCACCCGCCAACAACTCGAAGCCGTGCGCAGCACCTGGTACGCCCCCAACAACATGACCCTGATTGTGGTCGGCGACCTTGACCGTTTGCTGCCCGCTTATCTGGAGCGAACTTATGGCGCACTCGAGCCGGTTGAGCCCAGCGAGCACATCCCGTTGCCGGACATCGAAGCCAAAGCGGATACCGAACGCACCCTGGTGCGTGGTGTGGTCGGCGACACCGCCAAACTGCACTGGCTGTTGCCGGAACCGGTGATCGACGACCAGAGCGATGAAACCTGGGACCTGCTGCGTGATTACCTGGAATGGTCGTTGTACAGCGAACTGCGGCTCAAGCACGGTGTGTCGTACGGGCCGTGGGCCGAGCGCGAAGTGTTTGGCGGTGTCGGCTTTTTAAGCCTGAATGCCGACCTCGCCCGCGATGATGTGTCCAAGGCCCGGCAGGTCATGGCACAACTCAAGGCGCAATTAGTCAAGAATGGCCTCGACCCAGAAGTCTTTGTGCGCCTCAAAAATGCGGCCGTGGTGCGCCAGGCCTGGGCCGTCCAGGGCAACAGTGCGTTAGCCGACTACTACTGGAGCGCCTTGGGCGACTACGACAAAGGCCGCTTCGCCGACCCGTCCAGGCGCTTACAAGCCGTGACGCTTAAGCAAGCCAATGCCGCACTGCGCCAATTGTTCGCCGAGCCGGGCTACATGCGCATCGAAAAGCCCTTGTTCAGCTACAACACCCTGAGCGTAGCGATTGGCGTCGCGCTGGGCGTCATATTACTGATTGCACTGGGCTGGCGAGTCTGGCGTCGGCGTTAAGCTTTAATTGGCCGAGTCTGAAACTGTTTGATACCGTAAAATCATTGCCAATTCGCGGCTGATCGATCAGCCGCCAGCGTGCGGAGAATTCATCGTGAGTGATCGTTCCAATCCTTGGCAATTGCAGACCATCGTCAGCCAGTTGCGCACCGCCCGTAATCAATGGCGTGCGCAAAACGGGCGTGTCAGCGGTGAGTTGGGAGGCCGTGAGCTGCCGTCACGTGCCGCGATGGCCGAGATTCTTGAAGCCCTGTGCGGCGCCTTGTTTCCGATGCGTCTGGGCCCGGTCGACCTTCGCGAAGAGAGCGAAGACTTCTATGTCGGCCACACGTTGGACGTTGCACTTAACGCGCTGCTGGCTCAGGCACGGCTGGAGCTGCGCTATGCCGCGCGCCAGGCGGGCCTGCCGGATGACGGCGTCGATGCCACGGCAACCATCCTGATCCAGGACTTTGCTCTGGCGTTGCCACGCCTGCGTAGCATCCTCGACACCGACGTACTGGCCGCTTACCACGGCGACCCGGCGGCGCGCAGTGTTGATGAAGTCTTGCTGTGCTACCCGGGCATTCTGGCGGTGATCCATCACCGACTGGCGCATCACATGTACCGTGCCGGATTGCCATTGCTGGCGCGCATCAGCGCTGAAATCGCGCACTCATCCACGGGTATCGACATCCACCCCGGCGCGCAGATTGGCCGCAGCTTCTTCATCGACCATGGAACCGGTGTCGTAATTGGTGAAACCGCGATCATCGGCGAACGTGTGCGTATCTACCAGGCAGTGACCTTGGGAGCCAAACGCTTCCCGGCAGACGAATCAGGCCAACTGCAAAAAGGCCACCCGCGCCATCCGATTGTTGAAGACGACGTGGTGATCTATGCCGGGGCGACCATTCTGGGGCGCATCACCATCGGCAAGGGTTCGACCATCGGCGGGAATGTCTGGCTGACACGCAGCGTGCCAGCGGGTTGCAACCTGACCCAGGCCAACCTGCAACACGATGACGGAGCGCAGAAGTAAGACCGCGTGAAACGCTGGCCCTCTCCCCAAACCCTCCCGCAGAGAGAGGGCCAGGGTGAGGGGCTTTTGATTTTCAGCGGGCCTTGCGCACGCCTTCTGCCAGTGCCGCGCACAAGCTCAGCACGCCATCCACTGCCTGCTCAGGCGTGGCCGCATTTTCAATCTTGTCGATCAACGCCGACCCCACCACCACGCCATCCGCCAAACGGGCAATGGCCGCGGCTTGCTCAGGGGTACGAATTCCGAAGCCGACGCTGATCGGCAAGTCGGTGTGACGGCGCAGGCGCGCAATCGCTTCGCTCACTTGTTCGGTGGTCGCAGAACCGGCACCGGTCACGCCAGCCACCGATACGTAGTACACGAAGCCCGAGCTGCCATTGAGCACTTTGGGCAGGCGCACGTCGTCGGTGGTCGGGGTGGTCAGGCGGATAAAGTCCAGGCCCGCCGCCTGCGCCGGGTCGCACAGTTCTGAGTTGTGCTCAGGTGGCATGTCGACCACGATCAAGCCGTCCACGCCCGCTGCCTTGGCTTCAACGATGAAGGCCGGCACACCGTAACGGTGGATCGGGTTGAAGTAGCCCATGAGCACCAGCGGCGTGTCGTTGTTGCCTTCACGGAACTCGCGGACCATTTGCAGGGTTTTCGCCAGATCCTGCTTGCCAGCCAGCGCACGAATGTTGGCCAACTGAATCGCCGGACCATCCGCCATCGGGTCGGTGAAAGGCATGCCCAACTCAATCACGTCAGCGCCAGCGGCAGGCAGGCCCTTGAGGATCGCCAGCGAGGTGGCGTAGTCCGGATCACCGGCGGTGACGAACGTGACCAGCGCTGCGCGGTTCTGTTCTTTGAGTTCGGTAAAACGTGTTTGCAGGCGGCTCATCAGTGTTTCTCCTGCTGGGACTGTTCGAGGTGATGCATCACAGTTTGCATGTCTTTGTCGCCTCGGCCAGACAGGTTGACCACCATCAGGTGATCGGCTGGCAGGGTGGGTGCACGTTTGAAAACCTCGGCCAGCGCGTGGGCGGTTTCAAGGGCCGGGATGATGCCTTCTAGGCGGCAGCATTTGTGGAACGCAATGAGGGCTTCTTCGTCAGTCACCGAGGTGTACTCAACCCGACCAATGTCGTGCAACCACGCGTGTTCCGGACCAATACCGGGGTAGTCCAGGCCCGCCGAGATGGAGTGGGCGTCGATGATCTGGCCATCGTTGTCTTGCAGCAGGAAAGTGCGGTTGCCGTGCAACACACCCGGCACGCCGCCGTTGAGGCTGGCCGCGTGTTTGCCGGTTTCAATGCCGTAACCAGCCGCTTCAACGCCGATGATTTGAACGCGGGTGTCATCCAGAAACGGGTGGAACAGGCCCATCGCGTTGGAACCACCGCCGATGCACGCTACCAGGCTGTCCGGCAGGCGGCCTTCCTGGGCGAGCATCTGATCACGGGTTTCCTTGCCGATCACGGCCTGGAAATCGCGCACCATCGCTGGGTAAGGGTGTGGCCCGGCCACGGTGCCGATCAGGTAGAAAGTGCTGTCGACATTGGTCACCCAGTCGCGCAACGCTTCGTTCATCGCGTCCTTGAGGGTGCCCGTGCCGGACACGACCGGGATCACTTCGGCGCCCAGCAGTTTCATGCGGAACACGTTGGCCTGTTGGCGCTCGATGTCGGTGGTGCCCATGTAGATCACGCATTGCAGGCCAAAACGCGCCGCCACGGTGGCAGTGGCCACGCCGTGCATGCCCGCGCCGGTCTCGGCGATGATGCGTTTTTTGCCCATGCGCCGCGCCAGCAGGATCTGGCCGATGCAGTTGTTGATCTTGTGCGCGCCGGTGTGGTTCAGCTCTTCGCGCTTGAGGTAGATCTTGGCGCCGCCACAGAACTCGGTCAGGCGTTCAGCGAAGTACAGCGGGCTTGGACGACCCACGTAGTCGCGCTGGAAGTAAGCCAGTTCTTTGATGAACTCAGGATCGGTCTTGGCCAGTTCGTACTCACGGTCCAGTTCCAGGATCAGTGGCATCAGGGTTTCAGCGACGTAGCGGCCGCCAAATGAGCCGAACAGGCCGCTGTCGTCAGGGCCGTTACGCAATGTGGATTGAGTCATGTGACGCTCCAGATAAAGAGGTGCGAAGGTCGATGGGCCTGACTCTACGCGTGACAGCGCAGGATTAAAACCGATAAGATCGCCGCAACCTGTCAGGAAAACTCACAGATACCATGAGCCGCGACCTCCCCCCTCTGAACGCCCTGCGCGCGTTCGAAGCCACCGCCCGCCTGAACAGCGTCAGCCAGGCGGCTGAGCAGCTTAACGTCACCCACGGCGCCGTTAGTCGGCAACTAAAAGTGCTGGAGGAACATTTGGGCGTGAGTCTCTTCGTCAAGGAAGGTCGCGGCCTGAAGCTTACAGAGGCCGGTATTCGCCTGCGCGATGCCAGCGGTGAAGCCTTCGACCGCTTGCGCAACGTGTGCACTGAACTCACGCAAAGCCATATCGACGCGCCCTTTGTGCTCGGCTGTTCGGGCAGTTTGCTGGCGCGCTGGTTTATTCCGCGTCTGGGCCGTTTAAATGCCGACTTGCCAGACCTGCGCCTGCACCTGTCGGCCGGTGAAGGTGACCTGGACCCGCGCCGCCCAGGGTTAGACGCCCTGCTGGTATTTGCCGAGCCGCCATGGCCAGCCGACATGCACGTATACGAATTAGCCAGCGAGCGCATCGGGCCGGTGCTAAGCCCGCGTTACGAGCATTACCCACGCTTGAGTCAGGCGCCCGTCAGCGCCCTGCTGGAGGAGCCTTTACTGCACACCACCTCGCGCCCACAGGCGTGGCCGAGCTGGGCACAGCAAAACGCTATCGATGCCAGGGATTTGAAATATGGGCAGGGCTTTGAGCATTTGTATTACTTGCTCGAAGCGGCGGTGGCGGGATTGGGTGTGGCGATTGCCCCCGAGCCGTTGGTGGCTGAAGACCTGCGGGCCGGACGCCTGGCTGCGCCGTGGGGCTTCAAGGAAACCCCGGCACAGCTGGCGTTATGGCTGCCCAAGCGCGCCGCAGACGGGCGCGCTCGGCAACTGGCGCAATGGCTCAAGGCTGAGCTTGCGCGTGGCGCGGTTTAATGGCCGCGTTTGCACAGTAAAAAGGCTGCCAACAGACCCAGCGCGCCAATCGCAACACCTGCCGTGGCATACGGATGCTCTTGAGCATAATCACGGGTTGCAATCGCGGTTTCGCGAGTTTTGTCTTTCACCTCTTCGTACGCGTCACTGAGCAGGTGACGCGAGTGCTTCAGTGCGTTCTCAGCGTTATTTTTGAGGGCACCAAGGGTTTTCTTGGACTCGTCTGAAGCGTCGTGCTTAAGGCTTTCCAGAGACTTGAGCAGGCTCTCGATCTCTGCTTCCATGCTTTGCAATGAGGCTTTACGTAGGGAATTGCTAGCCATTTAGGGCTCTCCTGCATTGATGAGTGAGGGTGCGTGTTAAGTCCGACTCCGGCGTTTCCCAAAAGTGCAAAAAACCTGAACTTTTCCTTTAGAACAGCCCACGAAGTATTCAGCAGATTCGCTGCTAGGCTTTGATCTACGACAAAAGGAGAACGTTATGTCTGACCATCACACCTACAAGAAGATTGAACTCGTAGGCTCGTCCCCGAGCAGCATAGAAGACGCCATCGCGAATGCACTGGCCGAAGCCCACAAAAGCATCAAGCACTTGGAATGGTTCGAAGTCATCGACACCCGCGGGCACATCAAAGACGGCAAGGTGGCGCACTATCAGGTCACGCTCAAGGTCGGTTTCCGGATCGCCAGCAGCTAAGGCACAAAAAGTCTTTTTGAACTTACGGGCTGGCCGTTTGCCATAAAGTCCGCTACACCGTCTGGGTGCGACGTGGTCAAGCGTGTCGCACCCTTTTTGTTTTGATCTGGGGATCTGACCGATGAAAAAGATTTTAGTGGCTGTAGGTTTACTGAGTCTCGCAGGCACTGCCTTCGCAGCGGGCAAGCCTTGCGAGGAACTGAAAAGCGAAATCGCCGCAAAGATTGATGCCAAGGGCGTCCCGCATTACTCGCTGGAAGTGGTCGATAAAGGCACTTCATCAGGCACCCAAGTGGTGGGCACCTGTGAAGGCGGCACCAAAGAAATCGTCTACAAGCGCGGCTGATTGCAGCGCTCTCATCGCTGGCAAGCCAACGCTCCCACAAGGTTCATGCAACGCTGTGGGAGCTGGCGTGCCAGCGATGGTTTGCGTTACGCCTCTTTCATCACCTGAGACAGCAGTTCGTAGGAGTGAATGCGGTCTGCATGCTCATACAGGTCACAGGTGAAGATCAGCTCATCGGCTTGAGTCTGCTCCACCAGCACTTGCAGTTTGGCGCGGATTTTCTCCGGGCTGCCGACCATCGCCAGGCCCAAAAAGCTCATCACCGCTTCTTTCTCGTGCGCCAGCCACAGCCCGTCCATGGTCTTGACCGGTGCGCGCTGCACCAGGCTTTGCCCACGCATCAAGGCCAAAATTCGTTGCAACACGGAAGTGGACAGGTATTGAGCCTGCTCATCGGTGTCGGCCGCAACCAATGGCACACCCAGCATCACGTACGGCTTGTCGAGTACTGCAGAAGGCTTGAAGTGATTGCGGTACACGCGGATCGCTTCGTGCATCAAGCGCGGGGCGAAATGTGAGGCGAAGGCATACGGTAAGCCACGCTCTCCGGCCAGTTGTGCACTGAACAAACTGGAACCCAGCAACCATACCGGTACATTGGTGCCTGTGCCGGGCATGGCGATGACGCGTTGATCCGGGGTGCGCGGGCCCAAATAGCGCACTAACTCGGCCACGTCTTGCGGGAAGTCATCGGCGCTGCCCGAGCGCTCACGGCGCAGGGCGCGGGCGGTCATCTGGTCGGAACCCGGCGCCCGGCCAAGGCCCAGGTCGATTCGCCCCGGATAGAGACTCTCGAGCGTACCGAACTGCTCGGCAATCACCAGCGGGGCATGATTGGGCAGCATCACCCCACCCGAACCGACGCGAATCGTCGACGTACCACCGGCCAGATAGCCGATCAATACCGCAGTGGCAGAACTGGCAATGCCGTCCATGTTGTGGTGTTCAGCCACCCAAAAGCGGTTATAGCCAAACTTTTCTACGTGTTGGGCCAAATCCAGCGAATTGTGCAACGACTGGGCCGCGCTGCCATCTTCGCGCACAGGCACCAGGTCGAGGGTCGAGAATTTGACATCAGACAAGCGTTTCATCAGCCGGCTACTCCAAGTGGGATGCAGGTTCAGGCACTCGCCAAAAACCCGCCAGTGATTACAGCAATATGGGCATATACCCGAGTTTCAATGGCACCAATGATTTGGGCTACTAAAAAGTGCGATTTGTCCGACAGGATGAACTTTATGCAGCCGTCTACTCTCACAACTCTCAACAAGGCGTGAAACCTTCACGCCGTTTTCAGGAGGCACGCATGAGTATTAAAAAGAAAGCATCGGCTCATTGGGCAGGCGACCTTAAGACCGGCATTGGCTCCATCTCTACCGAGACCGGCGTACTGCGCGAAGCCCCGTATGGCTTCAAGGCACGCTTTGAAGGCGGCAAGGGTACCAACCCTGAAGAGCTGATCGGTGCCGCACATGCCGGGTGTTTTTCCATGGCGCTGTCGATGATCCTGGGTGATGCCGGGCTCAAAGCTGAGAGCATCGACACCACCGCAGAGGTCACGCTGGATCAGGTAGACGGCGGTTTTGCGATCACGGCAGTGCATCTGGTCCTAAAAGCCAAAGTGCCGGGCGCAACCCAGGAACAATTCACAGAGCTGACCACAAAGGCCAAAGAAGGCTGCCCGGTGTCCAAGGTGCTGAACGCTAAAATCACCCTCGACGCGACCTTGGTGGCGTAATTGAAGTAACCGCACGCCCCGTTCACGACGAGCGGGGTGGCGTTGGCCCGGACAGTTCGCAGATCACACACCCTGTGATCGAATGATCGCCAGTGGCGTCAGACCATGACTTTGCGTACTGAATGAAGGGAGTCTCATCATGAAACGTTTTGCTCTAGCGGTTATCGCCTGCGCCCTCACCACGTCGGTGCTGGCCGCACCCAAGCCTTGCGAAGAGTTGAAGGCTGAAATCGAAACCAAGATTCAGGCCAACAACGTGTCGTCTTACACGCTCGAAATCGTGACCAATGACGAAGTCCACGACCAGAATCTAGTCGTTGGCTCGTGCGAAAACGGCACCAAAAAGATCATTTACCAGAAAAACGACACCTGAGTTTCAAGGCAGGCAGTTCACCAGTCGCTCCTCGGCCAACACCTTGCCTTCGGCGTTATAGAGCCGGGCGTAGGCGTTAAAGCCCAGCGAGCGCGCCTGCAACCGGTAGCGTTGGCCGGGCTGGAAGTCTGCGTAGTTGACTGATAGATAGCACAGCCGTTCTTGCGGCTCGCTGAACATCCCCATCCCGCCGATAAATACCTCGTAATCGAAGCGCACCATCAACTCGTGACTGCCCGGCGTCACCTGAAAATAGCGGCCGTCGTTCAGGCGCTGGTTATCCAGGCGCTCAGCCATAATCAATTTTCCGGTTTGAGTGTCGAGGTCGATCCACGCCATTTTTGGATCGTGTTGCGGCAATGGCGTGCTAGCGCAAGCGCTCAACAGACAGGCCATCAGTAACAGCAGGGACGTGCGCATGATGAAGTTCCACAAAGGGATGAAGCATAAGCATAGCGCCACACAGCCCGTGGGCGCTGGCGAAGGCTGCGATCTTTTGATCTGAGGGTTGTGTAAAAGGTCAAAAGATCGCAGCCTTCGCCAGCTTCCACTGGACCGCCCTATGCCGCTGATGACCCGTTGTCTGCTCACCCTCTTGATGTTGGCGCTGCTCAATGGCTGCTCAAGTGCACGCTATTACTCGCAACTGGCCACAGGCCAGTTGCAGTTGCTACAGGCACGCGAACCCGTGGCCAAGGTGATGGCGGACCCGCAACGCGACCCTGTGCTGCGCGAACATCTGGCCAAGTCGCAGGCCGCACGCACCTTCGCCAGCCAGCATTTGCTGTTGCCCGAGAACCCAAGCTATCGCCGGTATGCCGACCTTAAACGGCCCTACGTGGTGTGGAATGTATTTGCCACGCCTGAGTTTTCTCTTAACCCGGTCACGTATTGCTTTCCGGTTGCCGGGTGCGTGGCCTACCGAGGTTATTACGCACAGGGCGGCGCCCGCGGCGATGCTGCGCTCAAGCGCGAGCAAGGCCTGGATGTCTTTGTCAGCGGGGTTGAGGCCTATTCCACCTTGGGCTGGTTTGACGACCCGATCCTCAACAGCATGTTGCATTGGGGAGATGAGCGACTGGCCACGCTGATTTTTCATGAACTGGCGCATCAGCGCTTTTACGTGAAGGACGACTCCGAGTTCAATGAGTCATTCGCCAGCTTTGTGGAGCAGGAAGGCACCCGCCAGTGGCGCGCTTACCAAGGCTTGCCGCCTGCCAGTGTCGATGGCCTGGTGCAACGCGATCAGTTTATTGCCTTGGTGCTGAACACCCGCCAGCGCCTGCAACAGCTATACGCGCAGCCTTTGGTGGCGACGCAAATGCGTCAGCGCAAGGCGGCAGAGTTTGATCGAATGCGCCGCGAATACCGTGAGCTTCGAGACCAGCAATGGGCCGGAAACAATCGCTATGACGCGTGGGTAAACTCGCCAATCAACAACGCCAAGCTGCTGCCCTTCGGTTTGTATGACCAGTGGGTGCCTGCTTTTGCAGCGTTGTTTAAAGACTCCAACGGTGATTGGGCCGTGTTTTATACCCACGTAGAATGCTTGGGCAAACTCGCGCCGCCCCTACGTAAAGCGGCGTTGCAAGAGTGGGCCGATCGAGCTTTGAAAGCTTAAGCGCGTGAGCCCCTGACCGGGGTCAAGGGCACCTGCGGGAAGGCTGCGAAATGTCAGGCCTTGCCCGAGATCCAGTTTTTCACCACACAAGTAGCAAACGGGCTGGTACTGCAAGCGCCACGGCTCAAGGCTGTGCGCAGTGCAGGGATGTCCGCGTCCATCATGTATTTGGCGCCATCCTTGAAATGAGTGCTCTGGCCGAAACCGCCCTGAGTCATTTCTTTGAGGGCATCTTCTTTGCTCCAACCCTCTACCACCACGCGGTACATCGCAGACATCAAGCCGGTGCGATCCGAACCGTGTTTGCAGTGCATCAACACCGGGCCTTGGGCTTGCGCGGTCTGAATCGCGCGCAGGGCAGCCAGCACGTCTGTGTCATCCACATGGTTGGTGCGGTACGGCAGTTGTATTTGCGTGACACCTGGGGTTTTCAACCAAGTGTTATCGGCTTCCGGCAAAAAATTGATCACGGTGGCGATGTGAAGCTTTTCCAGCAACGGCTGGGCTGCGGTGTCAGGCAAGGCGCTGCGATACAGCGTGGGCGACATTTGATACAGGTTGTACTGCGCATCAACAGGCTGGGCCCATTGCGCCGGGCGTGCCACAGAAAGGTCATCGGCCTGAGCCTGAGGCAGCGCGAAGGCAGCCAGTAATGTCAGGCACAGGGCAGGAAAAAACCGGGCTTTGGGCATGTCAGTTCGACCATTTGGACAGAGTTTCAGGATGTCGCGTCAGGTTGGGTTAAGACGGATCAAAACTGTGTGAGCCAATTGTCAAAAATTCGTGATGTGTCAACCAGAACATCGCCTCCGGGTGCGACAAAATTACGCATGAATCGATTCAGCTAAGCACCTGACCTGCTAGTATTTGTAACCTCTGATTGCTGCTCCCTATTTTTTAGGTCATCTGCGACGCTGGTCGCTGCCAAAACGAAAGTTGCCACTGAGCAACTGCTACCCGTGAATGTCTGAAGAGGTGCCCCTCCCATGTCTGAGCAAGACAACCCGCGGCGTGAGTTTCTGCGCAAAACCCTGACCCTGATTCCGGTGGTTACCGTGGCCAGCACTGGCCTCGGCGGTTCTGTGCTGATGGCCACACCGGCTGCGGCCGCCCCTGGCGCGGCTGAACCAGCGGGGCACACGTCTTCCCCTGCCGTACTCTATGAGCCGACGTATTTCACCGCCGAAGAATGGGCATTCTTGAACGCCGCTGTGGCGCGTCTGATCCCTGCAGACGAACAAGGTCCTGGCGCCCTGGAAGCGGGCGTTCCGGAATACATCGACCGTCAAATGCACACCCCATACGCCAGCGGCGCACTGTGGTTCATGCAAGGCCCATTCAATGCGCACGCTGCGCCCGAGATGGGCTGGCAGAGCAAACTGGTGCCAAAACAGATCTACCGCCTGGGCATTGCTGCCACGCAGGCGCTGTGCAAAAAACGCTATAACTCAACATTTGCTGAGCTAGACAGCGCTACCCGAGACGAAGTGCTCAAACAACTGGAAGCGGGCACCCCACAATTCGAGAACGTGCCGGCCAAGATGTTTTTCAGTTTCTTGCTGCAAAACACCAAGGAAGGGTTCTTCTGCGACCCGATCCATGGTGGCAACAAAGGCATGGTTGGCTGGACCATGATCGGCTTTCCCGGCGCACGCGCCGACTTCATGGACTGGGTTGAACGCAACGAGCAATACCCCTTCCCGGCAGTTTCCATCCGCGGCGAAAGGGCTTGAGCATGTCGACCGTTATGAAAAAAGTAGATGCAGTGATCGTTGGTTTCGGCTGGACCGGCGCGATCATGGCAAAAGAGCTGACCGAAGCCGGTCTGAATGTTGTAGCCCTTGAACGCGGCCCCATGCAGGACACCAACCCAGACGGTAACTATCCACAGGTCATCGACGAACTCACCTACAGCGTGCGCAAAAAGCTCTTTCAAGACGTATCGAAAGAAACCGTGACCATTCGCCACAGCGTCAATGACGTTGCCTTGCCCAATCGCCAACTGGGCGCCTTCTTGCCTGGCAACGGCGTGGGCGGCGCAGGTTTGCACTGGTCGGGCGTACATTTTCGGGTTGATCCGATAGAGCTACGTATTCGCAGCCATTACGAAGAGCGCTACGGCAAAAACTTTATCCCCAAGGACATGACGATCCAGGACTTCGGCGTGAGCTATGAAGAGCTGGAGCCGTTCTTTGATTACGCTGAAAAAGTCTTTGGCACCTCGGGTCAGGCCTGGACCGTCAACGGTCAATTGGTCGGCGAAGGCCGTGGCGGCAACCCATACGCACCCGATCGCTCCAACCACTTCCCGCTGGAGTCGCAGAAGAACACCGTGTCGGCACAGTTGTTTCAGAAGGCCGCCAATGAGGTGGGCTACAAGCCCTACAACCTGCCGTCCGCCAACACGTCGGGGCCCTACACCAACCCGTATGGCGCGCAAATGGGGCCGTGCAACTTCTGCGGTTTTTGCAGCGGCTATGTCTGCTACATGTATTCCAAAGCCTCGCCCAACGTGAACATCTTGCCGGCACTCAAACCGTTACCGAACTTTGAGCTGCGGCCCGATGCCCACGTAATTCGGGTCAATCTGGACAGCACCAAAACCAAAGCCACCGGTGTGACGTACATCGATGCGCTGGGCCGTGAAATCGAACAACCGGCTGACTTGGTGATTTTGGGGGCGTTCCAGTTCCACAACGTGCGTCTGATGCTGCTTTCGGGCATCGGCAAGCCGTACGACCCGAAAACGGGCGAAGGCGTGGTCGGCAAGAACTTCGCGTACCAGAACATGGGCACTATCAAGGCCTATTTCGACAAAGAAGTACACACCAACAACTTTATCGGCGCAGGCGGGAATGGCGTGGCGATTGATGATTTCAACGCCGACAACTTTGACCACGGGCCGCATGGCTTTGTGGGTGGCTCGCCGATGTGGGTCAACCAGGCGGGCAGCCGCCCGATTGCCGGCACTTCCAACCCGCCCGGCACACCGGCCTGGGGCAGCGCCTGGAAAAAAGCCACGGCCGATTACTACACCCACCAAGTGTCGATGGACGCCCACGGCGCGCATCAATCCTACCGGGGCAACTACCTGGATCTCGACCCTGTGTATCGCGATGCCTACGGCCAGCCGCTATTGCGCATGACCTTCGACTGGCAAGAAAACGACATCAAGATGAACCGCTTCATGATGGAAAAAATGAGCAAGATCGCCGAAGCGATGAGCCCCAAGGCTATTGCCCTGATGGGTAAAAAAGTCGGCGAGCATTTCAACACCGCGTCCTACCAGACCACTCACCTCAATGGCGGCGCAATCATGGGCACCGACCCTAAGACCAGTGCGCTGAACCGTTACTTGCAATCGTGGGACGTGCACAACGTGTTTGTGCCTGGAGCGTCAGCTTTCCCGCAAGGCTTGGGTTACAACCCGACCGGTCTTGTGGCTGCGTTGACCTACTGGTCGGCGAGAGCGATCCGCGAGCAGTACCTGAAAAACCCCGGGCCACTGGTTCAGGCATAAGGAGCGATGACCATGAAAGCAGTTGTTATCGCGACCCTGAGCTTGCTGGGCAGCTTTTCGGTGGTGGCCGCCCAAATCGATCAGCCTGCATTGATCAAACAAGGCGAATACCTGGCGCGGGCCGGTGACTGTGTGGCGTGTCACACGGCCAAGGACGGCAAACCGTTTGCCGGGGGCCTGGCGATGGAAACCCCGATCGGCATGATTTACTCGACCAACATCACGCCGGACCCAACCGGGATCGGTGCCTACAGCTTTGACGATTTCGACAAGGCCGTGCGTCATGGCGTGGCCAAGAACGGCAACACGCTGTACCCGGCCATGCCGTACCCGTCATACGCGCGGGTCAACCAGGCCGATATGCAGGCGCTGTATGCCTACTTCATGCAAGGGGTTAAGCCGGTCGCTCAAGAGAATAAAGCGGTCGATATTGCGTGGCCGTTGAGCATGCGCTGGCCGTTGGCGATGTGGCGCTGGACGTTTGCCCCCGCGGTGGCCGACTTTACACCCGTGCCGGGACAAAACCCGGTGGTGAGTCGCGGCGCCTACCTGGTCGAAGGCCTTGGGCATTGCGGCGCCTGCCACACGCCACGGGGGCTGACCCTGCAGGAAAAAGCGCTGAGTGCGACTGACGGCAGCACATTTCTGTCGGGCAGCGCGCCGCTGGAAGGCTGGATCGCGAAGAACTTGCGCGGCGACCACAAGGACGGGCTGGGCAGTTGGAGCGAAGAACAACTTGTGCAGTTTCTCAAGACCGGCCGCAGTGATCGCAGCGCCGTGTTCGGCGGCATGAGCGATGTGATCGTGCATAGCATGCAATACATGTCCGACGCTGATTTGACGGCCATCGCTCGCTACCTGAAGACGTTGCCAGCGGTCGACTCGACCGACACACCGCATCAATACGACCCGGCGGTCGCCGACGCCCTGTGGAACGGTGACGACAGCAAGCGCGGCGCGGCGGTGTATATCGACAACTGCGCGGCCTGCCATCGCACGGATGGTCACGGCTACACCCGCGTATTCCCGGCGTTGGCGGGCAACCCTGTGTTGCAGTCAGATGACCCGACGTCGCTGATTCATATCGTGCTCAACGGCGGGACATTGCCCGCGACGCAGACCGCGCCATCGACCTTTACCATGCCGGGATTTGACTGGCGACTGTCGGATCAGGAAGTGGCCGATGTGGTCAATTTCGTTCGCACCAGTTGGGGCAATAACGGGGCTGACGTGAAGCCTGCGGATGTGAAGGAGTTGCGCACTAAGGATTAAGAACCCTCAAGCCCTCAGCCTCTGCCGGAGGGTGAGGGCGTTTTTGATTTGGCCCTTACGGACTGTGGGTAGCGTCCATCTGCAACCACTTCTCGGACAAGGCGGCCAACCGACCGTCCGCCTTGATCCGCTGCAACGCCTTGTCCAGGCTAGCCCGGAACGCCGGATTGCCCTTCTGAAAAGGAATCGCCAATGGCAATACCGCACTGGGCGTTTCTACTTCCTCAACCGGCAATGGTTTTTCCACCACCACCAACGGCTGATGTTCGACAAACTGATTGCTCTGGGCTACGCCTAAAAGCTGACCCTTGAATGTTTCAAGGCTGTTGACCGGACGCGGCTCTTCTCGTTGCAAGAGCAACTGTGCAGGTGCATAAGAATAAGGTTCGCTGAAATCGAACCGATTCTGAAGTTCGGGAGTCAAAGCGATGTGATTGATTGCAACGTCGTACTTGCCGCTTTCAACCCCCGGCAATACGTCGTTGCTGTCCGTGACGAGGATGGACGGATGCACCTCCAGCTCCTGAGCCAGCAACTCGCCCAGCTCGACGTCAAAACCGGTTAAATGCCCGTCTTGCTTGAAGCTGAAAGGCGGTAAGTTGCCCTCAAGAGCGATGCGCAACTCACCACGGTCGTTAACGTCATCAATCAGTTCGGCGTGAACAATAGGACTCGCCAATGGCAATAGAAGTATCAGGCCCGGAAAAAAACGCATGGTCACTCCTTTGATCTTGTTGCAAGCGATTCGCAATTGGCGTCCGCTTTGCTTTATGTTGGTCAGTTGCGGCGTTGGACAGCAAATCATCTGAAAGTTGTCGTAACCCCACAGAATTAGCGAAAAAACTGGAGAAAAAATGAAAACCCTACTGTCTCGTGTTGCGTTGGCTTCTGTGTTGATGGGTGCTTCGGTGATGGCCTTTGCTGCCACTCCAGCCCCCGAAGGCGCAAAAGTGTCCATTATTTCCCCCGCAGATGGCGCCACTGTGGATAAAACCTTCACCGTAAAGTTCGGCATTGAAGGCATCGACCTCAAGCCCGCCGGCGATGTCTCCCCGCATTCTGGCCACCACCACTTGTTGATCGACGTCGACCAGCCGATTGCGCCGGGCCAGGTCATTCCGGCAGATGCTCAACACGTGCATTTCGGTAAGGCGCAAACCGAAACCGAACTCACCCTGACGCCAGGCAAACATACCTTGCAATTGGAACTGGGTGACACAGGCCACATGGCGTTTGACCCGGTGATCGTGTCGAAGAAAATCACGGTGAATGTGAAGTAAGTTTTAAAGGCATAAAAAAGGGAGACCCGAGGGTCTCCCTTTTTATTCACGCCTGTCTTAGAACAAGACGCGGCAACGGATAGTACCGTTGATGGTTTGCAGCTTCGCCTGCGCCAGGTCGGAAGACTCGGCGTCGACGTCGATCACGACATAACCCACTTTGTCGTTGGTTTGCAGGAACTGACCGGAGATGTTGATCCCGTTTTCGGCGAAGACCTTGTTGATCTCGCTCATCACACCCGGAATGTTCTCGTGGATGTGCAGCAAACGGTGCTTGCCAGGGTGAGCCGGCAAGGCCACTTCCGGGAAGTTCACGGACGATACCGAAGTCCCGTTGTCGCTGTACTTGACCAGCTTCTCTGCCACTTCCAGGCCAATGTTGGCTTGGGCTTCAGCAGTAGAACCGCCGATGTGCGGGGTCAGGATCACGTTGTCCAGGCCACGCAGCGGGCTTTCAAACACGTCGTCGTTGGAACGCGGCTCAACCGGGAACACGTCGATAGCGGCGCCGATCAGGTGCTTGTCCTTGATCGCGTCAGCCAGGGCGTCCAGTTCAACCACGGTGCCACGTGCGGCGTTGATCAGAATGCCGCCCTTCTTGATGGCGCGGATTTCTTTCTCGCCGATCATCCATTGGGTGGCTGCGGTTTCAGGTACGTGCAACGTCACGATGTCGGACATGCCCAACAGGTCGTGCAAGTTGGCGACTTGAGTCGCGTTGCCCAATGGCAGTTTGGTCACGGTGTCATAAAAGAACACCTGCATGCCCAGACCTTCAGCCAGTACCGACAACTGAGTACCGATCGAACCGTAACCGACGATGCCCAGCTTCTTGCCGCGAATTTCGAAGGAGTTGGCCGCACTTTTGATCCAGCCACCACGGTGGCAGGAAGCGTTCTTCTCAGGGATGCCACGCAGCAACAGGATCGCTTCAGCCAGCACTAACTCGGCCACCGAACGGGTGTTGGAGTAGGGGGCGTTGAATACAGCGATACCGCGTTCGCGAGCGGCGTTGAGATCGACCTGGTTGGTGCCTATGCAGAAACAACCAACAGCGACCAGTTTCTTGGCGCAGTCGAACACTTCTTCGGTCAGCTGGGTACGAGAACGGATGCCGATAAAGTGGGCATCAGCGATCTTTTCCTTCAGCTGGGCTTCAGGCAAGGAGCTGGTGATGTACTCGATACTGGTGTAACCAGCAGACTTCAGTACTTCAACAGCCGATGGGTGGACGCCTTCTAAAAGAAGGAACTTGATCTTGCTCTTATCGAGAGAAGTCTTGCTCATCTGCGTAAACCTGTGTCCCAGAGAAAAAATGGCAGGGAATGGACAGCCTGAGCTGACCTGGCCGGCGTGAAGACCGGCACCGAGAATCGTCCTACGGCTCGATTCTACGGGGGGGTCGTATGCTAGCATAAGCGCCCCGCTAAACACCCATTCCTGCGACGTGAAGCGTTCTCAGGATGACCATGAATTGTTCGAGAGTTCTGTTGATGACCCATCCTGCCGTGATTGATGAGCTGAAGACCCTGGTTGAGCCTGGCAAGGTTTTGACCGACGCCGACTCCCTTAATACTTATGGCAAGGACTGGACCAAACACTTCGCCCCTGCCCCGATTGCCATCGTGTTCCCGAAAACCACTGAACAAGTGCAAGCCATCGTGCTGTGGGCCAACACCCATAAGGTCGCGCTGGTGCCATCGGGTGGCCGTACCGGCCTGTCGGCGGCGGCCGTGGCGGCGAATGGCGAAGTGGTGGTGTCATTCGACTACATGAACCAGGTGTTGGACATCAACCTCACGGACCGCACCGTGGTCTGCCAGCCGGGCGTGGTCACGGAGCACCTGCAAAATCTGGCCGAAGAAAACGGCCTGTACTACCCGGTGGACTTCGCCTCGGCCGGGTCTAGCCAGATTGGCGGCAACATCGGCACCAACGCCGGCGGGATCAAGGTGATTCGCTACGGCATGACCCGCAACTGGGTCGCGGGCATGAAAGTCGTGACCGGCAAGGGCGACGTGCTGGAGCTGAACAAAGACCTGATCAAAAACGCTACCGGCTATGACATGCGCCAGTTGTTTATCGGCGCAGAAGGCACGCTGGGCTTTGTGGTTGAGGCCACCATGCGCCTGGATCGCGCGCCGAAAAACCTGACGGCGATGGTGCTGGGCACGGCCGACTTCGACTCGATCATGCCGGTGCTGCACGCGTTCCAGAACAAGCTTGATCTGACGGCGTTTGAGTTCTTCTCCGACAAGGCGCTGACCAAAGTCATGGGCCGTGGCGACGTGCCTTCTCCGTTTGAGACCGACTGCCCGTTCTACGCGCTGCTCGAATTTGAAGCGACCACTGAAGAGGTGGCCACTGCAGCGCTGGAAACCTTCGAGCACTGCGTGGAACAAGGTTGGGTGCTGGATGGCGTGATGAGCCAGAGCGAAACCCAGCTGCAAAACCTGTGGAAACTGCGCGAATACATCTCCGAGACCATTTCGCACTGGACGCCGTACAAAAACGACATCTCAGTCACCGTGTCGAAAGTGCCAGCCTTCTTGAAAGAAATTGACGCGATCGTCGGCGAACACTACCCGGACTTCGAAATTGTCTGGTTCGGCCACATTGGCGACGGCAACCTGCACTTGAACATCCTCAAGCCGGACACCCTGAGCAAGGACGAGTTCTTCGCCAAGTGCGCGACGGTCAACAAGTGGGTGTTCGAGACGGTTCAAAAGTACAACGGCTCGATCTCTGCCGAGCATGGCGTGGGCATGACCAAGCGCGATTACTTGACCTACAGCCGTTCGCCGGTTGAGATTGAATACATGAAAGCGCTCAAGGCCGTGTTCGACCCGAACGGCATCATGAACCCAGGCAAGATTTTTGCGGTTTAAGTAACGCCACAACCTTTGCAGGAGCGAGCTTGCTCGCGATCTTTTGACTGTTAAAAGATCGCGAGCAAGCTCGCTCCTGCAGAAAACATGAGCAACTCACAGCGGAGTCGATCCATGAGCTATCAGCACCAATATGTCGACGGTACCCGGATTCACTTTCCTATCGGCAAAGTGGTGTGCATCGGCCGTAACTACGCCGAGCATGCAAAAGAGCTGGATAACCCGATCCCGTCTGAACCGCTGCTGTTTATCAAGCCCGGCAGTTGCGTGGTAACAGCTGAAGGCGGTTTTGCGATTCCGACCGAGCGCGGCTCGGTGCATTACGAAGCAGAAATCTCGGTGCTGATCGGCAAACCGCTGTCGAACAACCCAAGCGCCGAAGAAGTGCTGGACGCCATTTCCGGCTTCGCTCCCGGGCTGGACCTGACCCTGCGTGACAAGCAAGCCGAACTCAAGGCCAAAGGTTTGCCGTGGGAAATCGCCAAGTCGTTCGACGGCGCCTGCGTCCTCGCGCCGTTCGTGCCGAGCTGCACGTTCACCGATCTGGCCGACATTGGCATTCGCCTGACCATCAACGGTGAAGTGCGTCAGGACGGCACTAGCGTCCTGATGCTCAACCCGATTGTGCCGATGATTCAGCACATGGCGGCGTGTTTCTCGCTGCAAGCGGGCGACGTCATCATGACCGGCACCCCGGCCGGTGTTGGCCCGCTGAACGTGGGCGACAAGCTGGTGCTGGAACTGCCAGGCGTGAGCCGCTTCGAAAGCAGCGTGCGCTAACGCTGAACGGCACAAAACCTGTGGGAGCTGGCCGGTATTTCAGAGGTACCGAGTGGCTATCATCGCTGGCGAGCCAGCTCCCACAGGATGCAATCAACCCAGACGCCAGCCTCGGTAAAACGCTATTCTGTCCGGGATTTTTCCTACGCAGAATGTGAACCGCCGAATGCCAAACTGGAACCACTACGTACAGCGCATCCTTGAGCTGATGAAGCGCTATCCAGGGCTGATCGCACTGTTCGGTTTTTGCTCGGGCGTGGGCAGTTTTATTCTGGTGGACCGCCAACAAGGCATGGCCCGCTGGATCGCCGTGATCCTGCTGGTGAGCTGGGTCTGGCTGATGCTCGAAAACACCCTGACCCAATGGTTCGCCCGGGTGTTCAAACGCGAAATCCCCCCGCCTCTGCTGCGTTATGCAACGCAGATGATCCATCAAGAAAGCCTGTTTTTCGTCCTGCCCTTCTTCTTTGTCACCACCACCTGGAACAGCGGCCAACTGGTGTTTACCGGCCTGCTCGGTGCCGCCGCGCTGGTGACGATCACCGACCCGCTGTATTACAAGTGGCTGGCCCCACGGCGCTGGCTGTACTTGGGCATGCACACGCTGGCCTTGTTCGCGGCGCTGCTGACAGCACTGCCGATCATCCTCAACCTGACCACCGCCGAGAGCTACAAACTGGCGCTGGGTACCGCTGTGCTGCTTTCCATCCCCAGCATGGCGGTCAGCCTGCCGCTGAAAACCTGGCGCGGCTGGCTGATACTGCCACTGATCGTCCTCGCGCTCGGCGGCACGGGCTGGCTGCTGCGCTCGTGGGTGCCCCCCGCGACGCTGTGGATGACCGAAGTGGCGGTGACGACTCAGTTGCAAGACCGCACACCAGGCGAGAGCATCGAGCAGATCAGCGTCAATCAATTGCGTAGCAATGGGCTGTATGCCTACACCTCAATCAATGCCCCGCGTGGCCTGAACGAGCGGATTTACCACGTTTGGAAACTCAATGGTCGAGAGGTTGATCGCATTGCCCTGGATATTCGCGGCGGGCGCAAGGAGGGCTACCGGGCCTGGACCCACAAGCTGAACTTCCCGCCCAATTCGGTCGGACGCTGGCAAGTGCAGGTACTGACCGAGGACGGACAAATGATTGGTGTGCTGCGCTTCGAAGTGACTGACACCCATCAAGCCCCCGCGAGCGATGTGCAGGCAAACTGAAACACCTTTACAAGATTGTGCTATTACATAAGGTCTGCGTTTAAGCGTATTGAGCATGGAGCCTACGACTATCACTGCCATTGCGGGCGATGCCCAACTAGATACGTCAAGCAATCCGACGCGGCTGAGAATCAGTGGCGAGTGGACGCTGGCCAACTATGCCCGGCTAAAACTGCTCACCGAACAGCTTGCGGGCAAGTACGACGCGGGCACCCACATTGACCTCGATGACGTCTCGCGGCTCGACACCGCAGGCGCGTCGCTGCTGGTCGAGCTACTGGGCGCCGAACGCGTCGCTCAACTGGCCAACTGCGCAACCAAACTCCCCGCCGCTGATCGCGCCTTGCTGCAAACCGTTTATTCCTCCATGCGCGATTTCTGTGTGCCGGTGAAAGCCGTCGAAGTGAACCTGGGCATCCAATTGCTGAGCCGCATCGGTTGCTCGGTCGACAAGTTATGGCAAGACACCCTGCAACTGCTGGGGTTTATCGGGGTGATCCTGCAAACCCTGGCCCGCAATTTCTTTCGCCCCAAACAATGGCGCATCACCCCGGTGGTGGCCCAAATCGAGCAAATCGGCCTTAACGCCGCGCCCATTGTGGCTCTGCTGACCTTCATGGTGGGCGCCGTGGTGGCGTTTTTGGGGGCTACGGTACTGGCCAACTTTGGCGCAGGTATTTACACCGTCGACTTGGTGGCATTTTCATTTCTGCGTGAGTTTGGCGTGTTGCTCACCGCCATTCTGATGGCGGGCCGTACGGCCAGTTCCTTTACCGCCCAGATCGGTTCAATGAAGGCCAACGAAGAAATCGATGCAATCCGAACGCTGGGCCTCGACCCGATGGATTTGCTGGTATTGCCACGGGTGCTGGCCCTCTTGATCGCCCTGCCGCTGCTAACCTTTGTCGCCATGATGGCCGGTATTCTCGGTGGCGCTGTGGTGTGCGTGGTATCCATCGGCATTTCCCCGGACATGTTTATTTCGATGCTGCACTCTGACATCGGGGTCAAAAACTTTCTGGTGGGCATGGTCAAAGCGCCTTTCTTTGCCTTTCTGATCGCGGCTGTCGGCTGCCTTGAGGGCTTTAAAGTCAGCGGCAGCGCCGAGTCAGTGGGCGCACACACCACCTCCAGCGTGGTGCAGTCGATCTTTATCGTGATCCTCCTCGACGCGGTGGCCGCATTGTTCTTTATGGAGATGGGCTGGTGAGTACTCCTGCGAAGACGCCCCGCGAGGCGGTGATCGAAGTACGCGGCCTGTGTAATCGCTTTGGCAGCCAAAGCGTGCACGAGAACCTCGACCTGGACGTGTACAAAGGTGAAATTCTCGGCGTGGTCGGCGGTTCTGGCACGGGTAAATCGGTGCTGTTGCGCAGCATTGTCGGCCTGCGTCGACCCAGTGAAGGCGAAGTGCGGGTATTTGGCAAAGACTTGCTTAGCCTGCATGAAGCCGAGCGTTCGCTGATTGAACGGCGCTTTGGCGTGCTGTTTCAGAAAGGCGCTCTGTTTTCTTCGCTGACGGTGACAGAGAACATCGCCCTGCCCTTGATCGAGCACGCCGGGCTAAGCCGCCCCGACGCCGAGCACCTGGCGTGCGTCAAGCTGGCACTGGCTGGGCTGCCACTGTCTGCCGCCGACAAATACCCGTCTTCGTTATCCGGCGGGATGATCAAGCGCGCCGCACTGGCCCGTGCGCTGGCCCTGGACCCGGATATTCTGTTTCTTGACGAACCCACTGCCGGGCTCGACCCGATTGGCGCAGCGGCGTTCGACCAACTGATTCTGACCCTGCGTGATGCGTTGGGTTTGAGCGTGTTTCTGGTCACCCATGACCTCGACACCCTGTACACCATCACTGATCGGGTGGCGGTGTTATCGCAAAAACGGGTGTTGGTGGCAGCGCCTATCACCGAAGTCGAAGACTTCGACGACCCGTGGATTCATGAGTATTTCCATGGCCCCCGTGGCCGCGCCGCGTATGAAGCGGCAACCCAGCGTAAGGAGCAATAACATGGAAACCCGTGCCCATCATGTGTTGATCGGCCTGCTCAGCGTATTGGTCGTCGCCGGGGCCATGCTTTTTGGCCTGTGGCTGGCCAAATCGAGCATGGACAACACGTTCAAGGACTACGAAGTGGTGTTCAACGAGGCAGTCAGTGGCTTGTCCAAGGGCAGCTCGGTGCAATACAACGGGATCAAGGTCGGTGACGTGATCGAGTTACGTCTGGACGACAAAGACCCGCGTCGCGTGCTGGCGCGTATTCGCCTCGCGGCGGGCACACCGGTCAAGGTCGACACCAAGGCCAAGCTCGCGCTGACCGGCGTGACAGGCACCTCGATCATCCAGCTCAGTGGCGGTGACCCAAACAGCCCGATGCTCACCGGTAAAGACGGCAAGCTGCCGGTGATTGTGGCCGCGCCCTCCCCGATTGCCCGGTTGCTGACCGATGGCAACGACATGCTGGCCAACATCAACATACTGCTGCACAACGCGAACCGGCTGTTCTCCCATGAGAACGTCGACCGTGTGAGCAAAACCCTGGATAACCTCGAGCAAACCACCACGGCGATTTCCAGCCAGCGTGGAGACATTGCCCAAACCCTCAAGCAGTTGTCACAGGTGGGCAAACAGGCCTCCGCAACGCTTGAGCAAACCACGGCACTGATGCGCAATGCCAATGGCTTGCTCAATGACCAGGGCAAGCAAATGTTCGCCAGCGCCGAGCAAGCCATGAAGTCGCTGGAGCACAGCACTGCGACCATCAACACCTTGATCAACAACAACCAGGACTCGCTCAACAGCGGGCTGCAAGGGCTTAATCAGTTAGGCCCTGCGGTCAATGAGCTGCGCGAAACCCTCGGCACGCTGCGGGGCATTTCGCGGCGTCTGGAAGCCAACCCGAGCGGTTACTTGCTGGGCCGCGAGCAGAACAAGGAATTCACGCCATGACCCGTACTTATCGCCTGGCAGGCTCCCTCTTCCTGGCCGCCAGCCTGAGCCTGATCAGCGCTTGCTCGATTTTGCCCAAGCCTGAGGTCGTTGATGTGTATCGGTTGCCTGATGCCCAAACGCCAATTGCTGCCAGCCAAGGCGCGCCAGTGACGTGGTCATTGCGTCTGGACAAGCCAATGGCCAGCAACGCACTCAACAGCCAGAACATTGCCGTGATACCCGAGGGCAACCTGATCAGTAACTACAAAGGGGCACGCTGGAGCGACCCGGCCCCGGCCCTGCTGCGCAATCGGTTGCTGGATGCCTTCTTGCAAGACGGTCGAGTCAAGGCCTTGAGCACCGACGACAGCAACTTGCAGTCCGATTACGAGTTAGGCGGCGAGCTGTTAGCGTTCCAGACCCATTACAACGGCAAAAGCCCTGAAGTCATCGTGCAATACAATGCCCGACTGGTGCGCACCAGCGACCAACGGATCATTGGCTCCAGGCGCTTCGAAGTTCGCCAGCCGCTGACGAATCCAATGGTGCCGGCGGTTGTGGCAGGGTTTGGACAAGCGACTGACACCCTGATGCCGCACGTGGTGCAGTGGGTGGTGCAACAAGGGCAGGCGCAACGCTGAAGAGGGATGACTGATACCTCACGCAGGCTGCGATCGTTTGGTCTTTAAAAGATCGCAGCCTGCGCCAGCTCCCTCGCGAGTACGGTGATGTGGCGTGTTAACCGAAGAACCAGTAGCACACGCCAATCGCCGCCACCACGCCTGTAAACTCCGCCAACAAGGCGCAGCCCACGGCATGCCGGGCACGCTGGATACCGACCGCACCGAAGTACACCGCCAGCACGTAGAACGTGGTTTCAGTACTGCCTTGCACGGTCGCTGCAACCAGCGCCGGGAAGCTGTCCACGCCCTGGTTCTGCATGGTTTCAATGAGCAATGCCCGCGCCGCACTGCCGGAGAACGGCTTGACCATCGCGGTCGGCAGCGCATCCACAAAACGCGTGTCCCAGCCCAGCCACTCGACCACATGGCGAATGCCGTCCAAACCAAAGTCCAGCGCGCCCGAGGCCCGCAGCACGCCGACCGCGCATAGCATCGCCACCAGGTACGGCAGCAGGTTCTTGGCCACGTCGAAGCCTTCTTTGGCCCCTTCGACGAACGCTTCGTAGACTTTGACCTTGCGCAGCGCTCCGATCACCAGAAACAGCATGATCAGTCCAAATAACGTCAAGTTGCCGAGGATTGACGACAAGCTGGCCAACGCCGTAGCCGACAAGGTTGCCAGCAACGCCATGAACCCGCCCAGAACCAGCGCACCCGGTATCAGATAGGCCAGCACCACCGGGTCCCACAGCCGCAGACGCTGCATAAAGGCCACCGAGAGCAGCCCCATCACGGTCGAGGCACTGGTCGCCAGCAAGATCGGCAGGAACACCAGCGTCGGGTCGGCCGCCCCTTGCTGGGCGCGGTACATAAAGATGGTTACGGGCAACAGGGTCAACGAGGAGGCGTTAAGCACCAGAAACAGGATTTGCGCATTGCTCGCGCTGGTCGGGCTGGGATTGAGCTCTTGCAGTGCACGCATGGCCTTGAGGCCAATCGGCGTGGCGGCATTGTCCAGCCCCAGGCCGTTGGCAGCGAAGTTCAGGGTGATAAAGCCGAGCGCCGGGTGACCCGCTGGCACTTGCGGCATCAAGCGCTTGAACAGCGGTCCCAGCGCCTTGCCCAGCCAGTCGACAATGCCGGCTTTCTCGGCAATACGCAGAAAGCCCAGCCACAAGGTCAGGGTGCCGAACAGCAGAATCATCACTTCGACCGACAGCTTGGCCATGGCGAAGATGCTTTCAACGATGGCTGCGAAGATCCCGGCATTGCCACCCACCAGCCATTGGGCGAGGGCCGACACGGCTGCGACAACGAAAAAGCTGAGCCATAGGCCGTTAAGCATCAGAAAACTCCCGGAATAGACGGCGAATGATAACGGCCAGACCCCAGAAACAACAAACCCCGGACACGTCCGGGGTTTGTGGGAGTAACGCTGCCTGAATCAGGGGGTTAGCCTTTAGGCAGAGCATCCTTGCTGCGCCAGTGCGGCAGAGAGTTCCAGTAGCGCTCACCCTTGGCCTGGTCGTACATGCCTTCCCAGCGCGAGATCACCAGCACCGCCAACGCGTTACCAATCACGTTCAGCGCGGTTCGTGCCATGTCCATCACGCGGTCAACACCTGCGATGAAGGCCAGACCTTCCAACGGGATACCCACGCTGCCCAAGGTGGCCAGCAGCACCACGAAGGACACGCCCGGTACACCGGCGATACCTTTGGAGGTAACCATCAGGGTCAGTACCAGCAGCAGTTGCTGGCTGATCGACAGGTCAATGCCGTACAGCTGGGCAATGAAGATGGCCGCGATGCTTTGGTACAGGGTCGAACCGTCAAGGTTGAACGAGTAACCGGTTGGCACCACAAAGCTGCAAATTGCTTTCGGGCAGCCGTAGGCTTCCATCTTCTCGATCACGCGCGGCAGCACGGTTTCGGAGCTGGCGGTGGAGTAAGCCAGGACCAGCTCATCTTTGAAGATGCGCATCAGCTTGATCACCGAGAAGCCGAACAGCTTGGCGATCAGGCCCAGTACCGCGAAGGCAAAGAAGAGGATGGCCGCGTAAACCAGAATCACCAGCTTGGCCAGTGGCACCAGCGAGGCAAAACCGAAGTTGGCAACCGTCACTGCGATCAGCGCAAACACCCCGATTGGTGCGTAGTTCATGATCATGTGAGTGACTTTGAACATCGACTCGGACACGCCCTGGAAGGTTTTCACCAACGGGTCGCGCAGTTCGGCATTCAGGCTCGACAAGCCGAGACCGAAGAGTACCGAGAAGAAGATGATCGGCAGCATCTCACCGCGCGCCATGGCCGCGAAGATGTTGGACGGGATCAGGTTGAGGATGGTTTCGATGAACGCATGTTCATGCTGAACTTCAGCGGCCGTGGCTTGATATTTGGAAATATCAACCGTACCGAGCGTGCTCATGTCGATCCCGGCGCCCGGATGGAACACGTTGGCCAGTACCAGACCGACCAAAATCGCGATGGTGGTAACCACCTCGAAGTAAATGATTGTTTTAAAACCGATGCGACCGAGTTTCTTCGCATCCCCCACGCCTGCAATCCCGACAACCAGTGATGAAATCACGATTGGGATTACGATCATCTTGATCAGACGGATAAAGATATCGCCAGCAGGTTGCAGAACGTTACTGATCCACCAGGCCTTTTCAGCGCTGAAATGGTTGAGCAGTGCTCCGATTGCAATCCCGAGGACCAGACCGATTAGGATCTGCCAGGCGAGGCTAAGTTTTGCCTTCTTCATGTCATTACCCTTACTTCAAGTGGACTCGGGCACAGGTTCGGACTAGAGCGCTGAAAAGCGCAAAAAACCGAACCTGTACCCCCGTAGAAGGTCGCCCAAATCGAGCCCAAGAGGCTCTTTGGCAGGCGAAAAAAGGCGCAACTATTCCCATGCATGGCGTAACCGTCTAATGCCGTAAACGCCTACCCTATGCCGAATCGGCATGCGTTTTGTCGGACAAGACATCAAAAACCAGAGGGGGTGTAGTGACAGAATAGACGACATAACCGCCGTAGACAGGCTGTTTCAAGGTCTTTTTGGGGCAGAAGAAGGGTCAGAAACGGCGCAGATATTTAAGAAATATCCCACAACACAAATCGGAAATTGCGAAGCAATCATTTTGCCTGCAGTCGATATACGGTCGACGTTTAAGAGGGGGGTTCAGGCCACAAACTTTTGAAAAAAATGAACGGTAATAAGCAATTACCGACGAAAGGAGGTTATGCAACAAACAGACAATTGATCATTTTGTAGCCGCTGCCGCAGGCTGCGAAGCGGCTACAGGTTTGAATCCCATCAACCTCGACCGCGACGACCGAAGATGAAGGACACAATGAACATCACCAAAAACACGACAAAGAGGATCTTGGCGATGCCGGTGGCGGTGCCTGCGATACCACCGAAGCCCAGAACAGCAGCGATGATGGCGATAATCAGGAAGGTAACTGCCCAGCTCAACATGGTGAATCTCCTTATTACTGTCTGAAAGGGTGAAGCCGTTTTTCTAATCAAGGCCCGGCAAGGGCCTCAAAGTTGTGAACACTTAAAACACCCAACGTTCCGGTGCCGGTTGGGAATGTGCAATTTGGGTGTCTTCTGCCGCAGTAAGGTCATAGCGGCCAGTCATTTGGCTTGAGCTCTGCAGGCTGGAGCGAATCGCGCCGAAGTGCTGCTGTTGCGTCACGACATGCTGAACCGGCGTTGCCACCGGTTGCTGCATCTGTTCCCAACGCCCCCATTGTTGACCACCAATCAGCGTGACCACGAGCGCAAGGCTGGCGAACAGGCCTTGCTGCAGGTTCAGAGATGAAACACGCATGCTGGCGAAACCTTGACGATTCATGCTCAAACTCCTGCCACTGGGTGGTCGTTTGGGTGAGGACTGCTGCACGCCCGGCTGGCTGTGCGACTTAGATACAGGAGATATTGCAGGCTGCATGCCAGCTTTCATATTTCAATTTAAACCTTATAAATCAACGACTTGGATACACTCTAAAAACTCACTAACACGCAGATTGCACGATACGTGCGAGCCTCACCGTGCGTTCTGCACGATCGATCAAAGCACTGTAGAGTGGTTTCTTGGCGAACCAGGCCCAAACGTCCACGACGAGAAATAATAAGCACGAGAGAACTTCGATTAATCTGGATTAAATCCATTAAAATCAGATGGTTACGGAAATAACGACGAAGCTTTCCTACTCGCCTCAGAATCATTAGTGAATAATCATGCAACTTGCCCGATGATTGCGACACTAACCAAGACACTCATAAAGGAGCGCCAGATATGGAATCAGCCAAAGATCAACAGGGCCGCATTCTGCTGGTCGACGATGAGTCCGCGATCTTGCGCACTTTCCGGTATTGCCTCGAAGACGAAGGCTATACCGTCGCTACTGCCAACAGCGCGGCTCAAGCCGATGCCTTGCTGCAACGCCAAGTCTTCGACTTGTGCTTTCTGGACCTGCGCCTAGGCGAGGACAATGGCCTGGACGTGCTGGCCCAAATGCGTATTCAAGCGCCCTGGATGCGGGTCGTTATCGTGACCGCACACTCCGCCGTCGACACCGCGGTGGATGCTATTCAAGCCGGTGCGGCTGACTATCTGGTCAAACCGTGCAGCCCGGACCAACTGCGTCTGGCGACCGCCAAACAACTGGAAGTACGCCAACTGTCGGCCCGACTCGAGGCACTCGAGGGCGAAGTACGCAAGCCCAAAGACGGTCTCGACTCTCATAGCCCAGCGATGATGGCGGTGCTGGAAACCGCCCGCCAAGTGGCAGGCACTGACGCCAACATCCTTATTCTCGGCGAATCGGGTACCGGCAAAGGCGAGCTGTCACAGGCGATTCATGGCTGGAGCAAACGGGCCAAAAAGTCCTGTGTGACCATTAACTGCCCCTCGCTGACGGCAGAGCTGATGGAAAGCGAGCTCTTCGGCCACACCCGCGGCGCGTTTACCGGTGCCAGTGAAAGCACCTTGGGCCGGGTCAGCCAGGCCGACGGCGGAACGCTGTTTCTGGATGAGATCGGCGACTTCCCGCTGGCCCTGCAGCCTAAGCTGCTGCGCTTTATTCAGGACAAAGCCTACGAGCGCGTTGGTGACCCGGTGACACGCCGTGCGGATGTGCGGATTCTGGCCGCCACCAACCTCAATCTTGAAGACATGGTCCGCGATGGGCGCTTTCGCGAGGACTTGCTCTACCGTCTGAATGTCATCACCTTGCACTTGCCGCCGTTGCGCGAGCGCAGCGAAGATATCCTCACCCTGGCTGATCGCTTTCTGGCCCGCTTCGTTAAAGAGTACGCGCGCCCTGCCCGCGGCTTTAGCCAGGAGGCGCGTCTGGCGCTGTCAAACTACCGATGGCCGGGGAACATTCGTGAGCTGCGCAACGTGGTTGAACGCGCGAGTATCATTTGTCCGCAGGAAGTGGTCGAAGTCAGCCACCTGGGCATGGCTGAGCAAACCGTCACGAACGCCCCGCGCATTGGTGCCGCACTGAGCCTGGACCAGTTGGAAAAAGCCCACATCGGCGCAGTTCTGGCCACCAGCGACACCCTGGATCAAGCAGCAAAAACCCTCGGCATTGATGCATCGACGCTCTATCGCAAGCGCAAGCAGTACAACCTGTGAGCCCTATCTGATGAAACTGGCTATCAAGCTGCGCACCCGGTTGTTCCTCAGCATTTCGGCATTGATCACCGTCGCGCTGCTCGGGCTGTTGCTCGGCGTCGTCAGCGTGATGCAAATGGCCAAATCCCAGGAAGCGCTGATCCGCAACAACTTCATCACCCTCGATCTGGGCCTCAAACTGCGCCAGACCTTGGGTGACCAACTGATCCTGATGCTGCGCAATCAGCAAGACCCCAAAGCACTGGAGGCATCCGCACAGGCGTACCTCAAGCTGCTCGATGAAGGCATGCAGCATGAACGCAATAACAACCTGCAAAATGGTTTTGCCCAAGCGCGTAAAGACTACGAACTTTTTTTAGACGCGTTCAAACAAGCCCATGCCCATTCGCTTGATCTGAGCACTGACAAGACACTCGCCGACCGTTTCAACCAATTGCGCAATGGCCTGATCAGCGAGCATCGCGAGGCGCTCGACAACATTTATACCGCGCAAGCTGCCGCCCGTGATCGGGCCATCATCATCGCCTCGCTGCTGGGGTTAGTCGGGCTGGCGGTGTTGATTATCGGCTTTATTACAGCCCACGGGATTGCCCGTCGATTTGGTGCCCCGATCGAAGCGTTGGCCAAGGCCGCCGACAATATCGGCAAAGGGAACTTTGAAGTGGTGTTGCCGCTGTCATCCGCTACCGAGATGAACCTGCTGACGCGCCGTTTCGGGATCATGGCCGAAGCCCTGCGCCAGCATCAGGCAACCAATATCGACGAGCTGCTGGCCGGCCAACAACGGCTCCAAGCAGTGCTCGACAGTATTGATGACGGCTTGCTGATGATCGACCAGCAGGGCCGCCTTGAGCATTTAAATCCCGTCGCTCAACGCCAGTTGGGCTGGAACGAAGCGAAACTAGGTCAGCCGCTGGGTGCAGCGATGGAACGCCCTGAGCTCGACCAGCAATTGCTCACGGTGCTGCGTGGCGGCAACCTTGATCGCGCCCCCGAAGACTTGAGCGTCGACATTGAAGGCGAAACCCGCCTGCTGACTTATAGCCTGACGCCCGTGAGCCAGCCCAAAGGACCGATTTTGGGCGCGGTGATGGTGCTGCATGACGTGACCGAACAGCGGGCCTTTGAACGCGTGCGCAGCGAGTTTGTGTTGCGCGCCTCCCATGAGTTGCGGACCCCGGTCACCGGTATGCACATGGCGTTCGGCTTATTTCTGGAACGTGCACGCTTTGACCCGCAATCACGCGAAACCGACTTGCTGAACACCGTCCACGAAGAAATGCAGCGGCTGATGCAGTTGATCAATGACCTGCTCAATTTCTCGCGTTATCAGAACGGCATGCAAAAGCTGACGCTGGCCCCGTGCGATCTTGAGCAGATGCTTGAACAGGCACGCGCTCGTTTTGCAGAGCGAGCTGGCGCTAAAAATATCGAATTGATGATCGACCTCCAGTCGCCACTGCCAAGCCTCAATGCCGATCAGGCCCAATTGGAGCGCGTGCTGGATAACCTGCTGGGCAATGCCTTGCGCCATACCGCCAGTGGCGGGCTGATCCGCCTGCAAGCTCGGCGCCATGGAGAACGGATCATTATCAGCATCGAAGACAATGGCGAAGGCATTGCCTATGGCCAGCAGGGCCGTATTTTCGAGCCCTTTGTGCAAGTGGGCCGCAAAAAGGGTGGGGCCGGCCTTGGGCTGGCGTTGTGCAAGGAGATTGTGCAACTGCATGGCGGCCGTATCGGCGTGTATTCACGCCCCGGGCAGGGCACGCAGTTCTATATGGCGTTGCCGTTGTAGGCGCTGGCAAAGGCTGCGACCTGTCGCGGCTAACTCGGCGTCAGAGGCACCGCCATACTTGCGCCCCGCTATTTCTGTGTATTGAGCACTTTCAATATGGCCGCGGTTTCAGCATCGGGCGTGCCGTCGAAACGCGATGGACGGAAGTGCATCTGAAAGGCCGCCAATACATGGCGCGTAGCAACGTCGAGTTCGCCCGTTTGTGGCGTCTCGTACCCCAGCAACGCTAGCTGCTGCTGAAACCAGGTGATGCTCGGCAGGCCGTTGGCAAACTGTGCCTGCTCATGCGCAACAGCCTGAGCGTTGGGCCAGATACCGAAGCCTGCTTCAGCCAAGCGTTTCCAGGGGAACAATGGGCCTGGATCAAGTTTGCGAAGGGGCGCAATGTCGCTATGGCCGATGATGTTGTGCGGGTCGATCTTGTAGCGCGTCGAAATATCTTTGAGCAGCGCGATCACTGACTGGATCTGTCCTTCGGTGTAGGGATACCAGACACGCCCGGTCGGGGTATCACGGAAGCCCGGATTAACGATTTCTATGCCAATTGAGCTTGAGTTGAGCCAGGTGCGGCCTTTCCATTGGCTTTCACCGGCATGCCACGCACGCTGGTTTTCATCGACCAGCTTGTAGATAGTCGGCGGGGTATCACCAATCAGGTAATGGCTGCTGACAGGCCCGCTGGTCAATAACTGCAGCGAGCGTTCAAGCGAGGTAGAGGTGTAGTGCAGCACCACAAACTGCACGCGACTGTCATGGTTGACCGAAGGATGGCGGGTGTCCATGCGCAAACCGTTGGCACAACCAGCCAGCAGTGCAAGAGACAAAACAAGCATAGAAAATTTCATGGGCAGCGATCGCACAAAAGCAATTAATGCGCCAGCATACCTTACTGTCCCTGCCTGTATCAGAACGTAACCTCTGTCTCACGGGGTGGGTTGACCCATGTTGTAAATGGATGGAAACGCCTATAGGCACCGCCCACCTATAACTGCCGAACGACACCAACGCGCACTGACACTTAAACACGGCTGCACTCTATTCGGTTTCGGCCATTATGTTTAGCTCGGTACAACGCTTCGTCTGCCCGCTTAAGTACATGCTCGCTGCGATCTGCAAGTTTGAATGGCGCCAGACCAATAGAGCAGGTGAGCGTCACAGGCTCGCCCTTGAAATGGAAAGGGCAGGCCGCGATGGCCGCTCGCAGTTTTTCGAGCAACTGCAAACCCGCTGCCAAGGTTGTATTGGGAACTAACACAACAAACTCTTCCCCCCCAAATCGGGCGATGAAGTCATTGGGCCGCAAGTGTTTGCGAAGTTGCGCGGCCACAATTTTGAGCACTTTGTCGCCCGCCAGATGGCCATAGCCATCATTGATGCGCTTGAAGTGATCGAGGTCGAGCATGGCTATCAGCAACGGATTGCCGTGGGCTTGCCACTGTTGAACTTCAATCGCCAGCCGTTCGCCCCAGGCCGCCCGATTGGGCAAGCCGGTCAACGGATCGATCAGCGCTTTGAGACGCTGCTCTTCAAGGTGCTCGCGGTAGTTCTGGGCTTCCTGCTCCATGACGGCCACACGCTCGGCCAACCCCTGGAGGTGGCTGGAAAGTTCTTGCTCACGAGCATCACGCTGTTGCTGATGCTCGTTCATCGTGCCCAGCAAACCTTCAAGGCGGGCTTCAAGGATGTGCTTGAGGCTGTTGAGGTCGACGGCGTCCTGCACACTGCTCTGCAAGCCATCAACGTGCTCGCGCAATTGGCTGTCCAGCTGCGCCGCAGCCGATCGCCCTTGGGTATGGCCATCACTGGCGGCCTGCAGGTTGTTTTGAAACGATTCGAGCCGCTCATTGAGCTGTTTGAGGTAAGTCTCAAACTCTTGCTGGCCGCCGTCGGTGATGGCCAGCATCAAAACAGCCAGATCGTCGAGAATCGGCAGTAATTCGTACCAGTTCAGACCTTTTTCGAGACGACGACGCATGGCCTCGGCTTGTGGCTGATGATGTTCGGGCAACGACAGATCGTTCAGCAAACCCAGCAAGGTCGATTCAATGTGCTCCGCGACCGAGCTGTAGGTGGGCTCGGGGCTTTCCGGGAGGGCATACACCGTATCGACTGCCACCGCCGGTTCAGGCTCGGCCTCTGGCTCCCTGTCGGGCTCAGACTGTTCAGGCGCCTCCCGTTCCGACTCAGGCGCCGGATCGGGTTGATCCTGACGCGTTTTTTCAGCGTCCACCAACGCCACCACCGACTCAAGGGCGCCACTTGAGGTCTCTTCAGTGAGCAAGTCGGGCGCAGCCGCTAAGGGCGCCTCGGGAGCCTCTTGATCAGGAACGGGCGGTGCATCAATGGCTTGAGGACAAGGCGCTGCAACCGGCTTCGATGCAACCAAGGGCGCCGCAACGTTAGGTGCCGGGGCAGGGAGCTGTGCCTCGCTGGCTTGCGAGGTGGCCTTGTCGGCATCTTGAGCGCCAAACAGCCGCTGCAAAAGGTTCGGTTTCGGCGGCTCGGCTTCATTGAGCTGGGGCGCCAGTGCAAGGCCCTGCAAGTTGCTCAGCTCACTCAGCAACAACGGTATTTCGCGGGCCTGGGTCACTCGGTTATCGAGCTGCCTGGCGAATGTTTTCAGCGCCTTGCTGACTTCGCGCGGCTGGGGCAGGGCTTGCAGTTGGGTGACCAGCGCATTGAGCGCAACACTCATTTGATCAATGCGCGTTTCGCGGCGCTGTTCGGAATCGAGTACGGCTTTTTCGAGCCGAGGCAGCAAGGCCGCCAAGGCCGCGTCCATGTCATCGGTGCGCACCGCCTCGCGCATTTCTTTCATGCACTGGTCAACGGTTCGGTCCGTGCCTTCTGCCGCCAAAGTGCTACGCACCAGTGCGCGACGTAACAAGTCGAGACGGACGTTCCAGCGGCGTTCGAGCTTGTCTTGCTGCTCAACACGCTTTAGATATTTCTCTTTCCAGCGTTTGGCATCGTCAGCAGTCATGCCAGTGGCTCACCCGCAGAACTCAACACAGGCAATGAGTCAACACCGACAGAGCCCGGCAAGCGGATTTCAACCGCCACCGGCAAGTGATCAGAAATAGGCTGATCCAGCACTTGTACACGCTCAAGGGTCAGGCCCGGGCTGAGCAAAATATGATCAAGGCAACGCTGCGGGCGCCAGCTGGGGAAGGTCGCTTCCATTTGTGGCGCCAGCAAACCGAGGTCTCGCAGAGGCGAGGCCTGCAACAGGTCGTTGGCGTGGGTGTTCATGTCGCCCATCAACACCTGATGCTGATAGCCGCCAATCAATTCGCGAATGTACGCCAACTGCAGGGTGCGGGTTTTCGTGCCTAAGGCCAGGTGCATGACCACCACGACCAGCGCATCGGGGCCCTCCCCGAAGCGCACTAAAATTGCGCCACGACCCGCTGGGCCGGGCAAGGGGTGATCTTCAATCGCCGTTGGACGCAAGCGGCTGAGCACGCCATTGCTGTGCTGGGCCAGACGACCAAGGTTGCGATTGAGTTGTTGATACCAGTAAGGGAATTCGCCCTGCTGGGCCAGGTATTTGACCTGATTGACGTAGCCGGAGCGGAGGCTGCCGCCATCAACTTCCTGTAACGCGACCAGATCGAAGTCGCTCAACAAGTCGCCAATTTTCTCCAGGTTACCTGCCCGCCCTTTGTGTGGCAGCAGGTGCTGCCAGCTGCGGGTCAGGTAATGACGGTAACTGTGCGTGCTGTTACCAACCTGGATATTGAAACTGAGCAAACGCAAACGCCGATCATCCGGCAGGCCACTGGCCGCCACATGATCTTCGTTGACCTGCGCTTCGTGCAGGCCAACTATTCGTTCGCTCTTCCAACGCCGCATGGGAAGGGGCCGCCGCTTAGTTTTTAACTGCCGGCGCCGCTTTTTCTTCTGCTCGCTCTTTGGCGATCAGTTGGTCAGCGACGTTCAAAGCTTGCTCAGGGCCGCCTGTTGAGCCGATGTCGAAGCGGTACTTGCCATTAACAATCATGGTCGGTACGCCTGAAATCTCGTACTTCTTGGCCAGTTCTTTAGCCTTGACGATCTGGCCTTTAATGGCGAAGGAGTCGAAGGTTTGCAGGAACTTGTCTTTATCTACGCCCAAAGTGGCCACGAAATCAGCCATGTCTTGTTTGTCAGTCAGACGCTTACCTTCTTTCTGGATGGCGTTGAAGAACGCTGCGTGAACCTTGTTTTCCACGCCCATGGCATCCAGGGTCAGGAACAATTGACCGTGCGCATCCCATGGACCGCCAAACATGGCTGGCATACGGACAAAATGCACATCGGCAGGCAGCTTCTCTACCCATGGATTGATCACAGGCTCAAACGCATAGCAATGCGGGCAGCCGTACCAGAACATCTCAACGACTTCGATCTTGCCAGGCACCGCAACCGGAACAGGGTTTGACAGTTCTACATAGGTCTTGCCGGCTTCCAGCGGTACATCAGCAGCTTGAGCCGTCATGCCAAACAGAGTGGCAGTAACGAGAGCGGCGCTGAGAATCAGATTACGCATGCTTTACTCCTGGACAAATAAGGTCGCCTGACGTGACCTGCGTTCAGACAGATCCGTGGGGCTTTGAGTTCGGTAGTGTAGCGGCAGATAGCATGAAAAAGGGCAGCCTCGGCTGCCCGTTCACACTTACATTCAAAGATTAAACGATTGTTAACGTCAACCGCCCCC
Source organism: Pseudomonas sp. NPDC096917 (assembly GCF_044762555.1). NCBI lineage: Bacteria > Pseudomonadati > Pseudomonadota > Gammaproteobacteria > Pseudomonadales > Pseudomonadaceae > Pseudomonas > Pseudomonas sp. NPDC096917. Next base: position 419,274 of record NZ_JBIWEO010000002.1, read on the forward strand.
GGCAAGACTGTTGGCGCCGACGGCACACCTTCTAGTGCAAGCCTTGAATATAGCTGGCCAGGGCCTTGATGTCCTTGTTGCTCAGCTTGGCGGCAATACCGCGCATGATCATCGAGTCGCCGTCGTTGGTACGTGCGCCTTCACGGAAATCAGTAAGCTGTTTCTCAATGTAACTGGCGTGTTGGCCACCCAGATGCGGGAAGCCGGCAGCGGCCAGGCCCTGCCCATCGGGTGAGTGACAGCCGGTGCAGGCCGGCATGCCTTTTGACAGGTCACCGCCACGAAACAGCGCCTCCCCGCGGGCAACCAGTGCAGGGTCAGCAGCACCGACGGAGCTCTTTTGGCTGGAATAGTAAGCGGCGATATCCGCGAGGTCCTGATCGTTCAGGTTGGCCAGCAAACCGGTCATTTCAAGAACCTGGCGCTTGCCGTCCTTGATTTCATGCAGTTGCTTGAGCAGGTAGCGATCACCTTGCCCGGCCAATTTGGGGAAGTTAGGGGCCATGCTATTGCCGTCTGGACCGTGACAAGCGCCACATACAGCGGTTTTTGCCTGACCTGCTGCGGCATCACCTACAACGGTGGTGCCTGCGGCCTGAGCGATACCACTAACGCCCAAGGTCAACAGCAGACTCACGAATAGTTTGTTCATCAGCTAATCCAACTACGGCTAAGGGTTAAGAGTTATGGCCGGGCTTACTCATTCATCCACTGGATGGTTGGCTGGTAATCCTCGACACTGCAGTCCGTGCACACACCACGCGGCGGCATCGCCTTTACACCCTGGGCCACGTGTTGCACCAACGCCTGCTTAACTTACCCATGGCCTTTACACCCGATTTCGGTGTTATGAATCGCTGACCTTCATGGCAGGCAATACAAACGCGGTTGTACACGGCCTCCGGATCCTGTGTAGCCTGAACGCTGTTCAAGCGGCATCAAGACACCGCAAGCAGCCATCTCGTCATAAAACGATTCTTTCAGGGTTGGAGCTTGTTGCGTTCTAATGCGCAACCTAGGTCTACAGCTCCCGCGTACTTCGTCCTACGCTGGGACAAAGCACACACAAAATCTGCGGCATTATATACTGGCGCCACTGAAACGGAAACGACACGCTCGCCGCGTCCATTCCTGACGCCGCTCACATCGGATATCCCATGCAACTCAAGAACCCCATTCTCGGTCTGTGCCAACAGGCTACCTTCATGCTCAGCGCTGCCAAAGTTGACCAATGCCCCGATGACGAAGGCTTTGAAGTCGCCTTCGCCGGGCGCTCCAACGCTGGCAAGTCCAGCGCACTCAACACGTTGACTCACGCCAGCCTGGCCCGCACGTCGAAAACACCAGGCCGTACTCAACTGCTGAACTTCTTTCAATTGGACGAAGATCGTCGCCTGGTCGACCTGCCGGGTTATGGCTACGCGAAGGTGCCGATCCCGCTGAAAATGCACTGGCAGCGTCACCTCGAAGCTTATTTCGGCAGCCGCGAAAGCCTCAAAGGCGTGATTTTGATGATGGATATTCGTCATCCAATGACCGATTTCGACGTATTAATGCTCGACTGGACCGTCTCCAGCGGCATGCCGATGCATATTTTGCTGACCAAGGCCGACAAACTGACGTACGGCGCAGCCAAGAACACGCTGCTCAAAATCCAGGCTGAAATTCGCAAGAAGTGGGGTGATAGCGTCACCATCCAACTGTTCTCCACCCCTAAACGCTTGGGCCTGGAAGAGGCGTACACCGTGCTGGCTCGCTGGCTGGAACTGCCGAACAAAGGCGAAGAAGAAAGCACCGAGTCATAAATCGCAGGCAAAAAAAACCCCGGACTTCGTATGGGGGAGGGAAGTTCGGGGTTCAAGTACTGGACCGCTAGGGCGGGGCCCAGAATTCTGCCAACACTTAACACAACAATAGGAGCATTGAAGGGCTTTACCTAAGCCATTCAAGTTATCTGAGTCGTGTCAGACAGAATTAGTTCCTGGGCCCTAAAACTATTTAGAACAAACCCCGCCTGCGGCAGTGGCTACAGACTTGCATTAGTGCGCCTCGTCCCAGTTATTGCCCACGCCCACTTCGACCACCAGCGGTACATCAAGCTTGGCCGCCTCACTCATGTGCACACGCAGTTCGTCACGCACCAGGTCCACCAGGTCTTCACGCACCTCCAGCACCAATTCGTCGTGTACCTGAAGGATGACACGCGCATCGAGGCCTGAAGCCGTCAACCAGTTATCCACAGCCACCATGGCTTTCTTGATGATGTCTGCCGCGGTGCCCTGCATCGGGGCGTTGATCGCCGTACGTTCTGCGCCTTTGCGCAACGCGGGGTTTTTCGCATTGATCTCCGGCAGGTACAGACGGCGACCGAAAATAGTCTCGACATACCCTTGTTCAGCCGCCTGGGCGCGTGTGCGCTCCATGTAGTCCAGCACGCCCGGATAACGCGCAAAGTAGCGGTCGATATAGGCTTGCGACTGCTTGCGGTCCACGCCAATCTGCTTGGCCAAGCCAAAAGCACTCATGCCATAGATCAACCCGAAGTTGATCGCCTTGGCGCTGCGACGCTGGTCGGTCGTGACGTCGCCCAGTTCGACGCCAAATACCTCGGCTGCCGTGGCGCTGTGCACGTCCAGGTCATTGCGGAAGGCGTTCAGCAGCCCTTCGTCCTTGGCCAGGTGCGCCATGATCCGCAGTTCGATCTGCGAGTAGTCCGCCGCCAACAGTTTGTAGCCTTTAGGCGCCACGAATGCCTGACGGATCCGACGGCCTTCGGCGGTGCGAATCGGGATGTTCTGCAGGTTTGGATCGCTGGACGACAAACGTCCGGTCGCCGTAACGGCCTGGTGGTAAGACGTGTGAATACGCCCGGTGCGCGGGTTGATCTGCTCTGGCAAACGGTCGGTGTAGGTGCTTTTCAGCTTGCTCATCGAACGGTACTGCATCAGCACTTTTGGCAGCGGGAAATCCTGCTCAGCCAATTCAGCCAACACGGCCTCGGCGGTCGAAGCCTGACCTTTGGCGGTTTTGCTGATGACCGGCAGACCGAGTTTTTCGTACAGGATCACGCCCAGTTGCTTAGGTGAGCTGAGGTTGAATTCCTCACCAGCGATAGCAAAAGCCTCGCGTTCAAGGGCAACCATCTTGTCGCCCAGCTCAACGCTCTGTACGCCCAGCAGCTTGGCGTCCACCAGAGCACCTTGGCGCTCAATGCGTGCCAGAACCGGCACCAGCGGGATTTCAATGTCCGTCAGCACGCTGTTCAGGCTTGGAATCGCTTGCAGCTTTTGGTGCAGCACATGGTGCAAACGCAGGGTCACATCAGCGTCTTGCGCTGCGTACGGCCCGGCCTGCTCCAGCGAGATCTGGTCAAATGTCAGCTGTTTGACGCCTTTGCCGGCTATATCCTGAAAACTGGTGGTGCTGTGACCTAAGTATTTGAGCGCCAGGCTGTCCATGTCATGGCGGGTGGCCGTGGAATCGAGTACGTAGGACTCCAGCATGGTGTCGAAAGCAACACCTTGCACCATGATGCCGTTGGTCTGATCGCCGCCGATGGCACAGTTGGCCAGAATGTTGATGTCGAACTTGGCGTGCTGACCGACTTTGGCCTTGTTCGGATCTTCGAGCAGCGGCTTGAGCGCTCGCAGCACCGTGTCGCGGTCCAGTTGTTCCGGCACGCCCATGTAGGAATGGGTCAACGGTATGTAGGCCGCTTCGCCGGGCTTGACCGCAAATGACACCCCCACCAATTGCGCCTGCTGCGCATCCAGACCGGTGGTTTCCGTGTCAAAGGCTATCAGCTCGGCGTCGTTGAGCTTTTTCAGCCATACGTCAAAACGGGCTTGATCGAGGATGGTTTCGTACTGCTGCTCTTCGGTCGGCGCCGGCGGCTCTTCATGCACGATCACCTGACCGGCGCGTTTGGCTTCACGCTCGACTTCAGCGATCCAGCTTTTGAACTCCAGCTCGGTGTACAGCTCCATCAGCTTTTCGCAGTCAGGCGCTTTGAGGTGCAGGTCTTCCAGACCGATATCCAACGGCACATCGACTTTGATCGTGGCCAGTTGGTAGGACAAAAACGCCATTTCTCGGTGTTCTTCGAGCTTCGCGGGCAGGTTTTTAGCGCCGCGAATCGGCAAGGTCGGCACGATGTCGAGCTTTTCATACAGGTCGACCAGACCGCCGCCTACGCCAACCAACAAACCAGAAGCGGTTTTCGGACCGATGCCCGGAACGCCAGGGATGTTGTCGGACGAGTCGCCCATCAGCGCGAGGTAATCGATGATCTGCTCGGGCGAGACGCCAAATTTCTCTTTGACGCCTTCGACGTCCATCGCGCTGCCGGTCATGGTATTGACCAGCGTGATGTGGCCATCGACCAGTTGCGCCATGTCTTTATCGCCAGTCGAGATGACCACTGGTCGGTTCGCAGCAGCGCTGCTACGCGCCAATGTGCCGATCACATCGTCTGCTTCAACGCCTTCGACGCACAATAAAGGGAAGCCCAGGGCGATCACACTGGCGTGCAGCGGCTCGATTTGCACCCGCATGTCATCGGGCATGCTCGGGCGGTTGGCCTTGTATTCGGCGTACATGTCATCGCGGAATGTCCCGCCCTTGGCGTCGAAAACCACCGCAAACGGGCTGTCCGGGTACTGTTTTCGCAGACTCTTCAGCATGTTCAACACACCCTTCACGGCGCCAGTTGGCAGGCCCTTGGAGGTAGTCAGCGGTGGCAGCGCATGGAAAGCGCGGTACAGATATGAAGAACCGTCCACCAGGACGAGGGGAGCTTGGCTCATGAGCAGGATCAACCTTTTCGGCGAGTCCGGCGCTAGAATGTCCGGACCAATGACGACAAAGGGACAAGGTTATCATGCGCACACTCAATCGCCTGTTGCTGACCGGCTTGTTTGCAATCACTCCGCTGGTAACCTTTGCGGCTGACAGCTCACCTACCGGTGATCCAGAAGTAACCATTCGCACGGAAGGCGATAAAACCATTCAGGAATACCGTCAAAACGGGTTCCTCTATGCCATCAAGGTGACCCCAAAAGGAGCGCCGCCGTACTTTTTAGTACGTGCTGATGGCACTGATGCCAATTTCATCCGTTCCGACCAGCCGGATATGCTGATTCCTTCGTGGAAAATCTTCGAATGGAAATAGCGTCTTAACTTTAATTGGCGCCGCCTCGGCGGCGCCCGCACTGGCAATTTAAACAATGTCTGTATTCACCCCACTGACTCGCCCGGAGCTGGAGACTTTTCTTGCGCCTTACGAACTCGGCCGTTTGCTCGATTTCCAGGGGATTGCCGCGGGTAGCGAAAACACCAACTATTTCATCAGCCTGGAACAGGGCGAGTTTGTCCTGACCTTGGTTGAACGCGGCCCAATTAAAGAAATGCCCTTCTTTATCGAGCTGCTTGATGTGCTACACGACGCTGACCTGCCGGTGCCTTTCGCCCTGCGCACCGTCGACGGCCAAGCCCTGCGCGAACTCAAAGGCAAGCCAGCCCTGCTGCAACCGCGCCTGGCCGGCAAGCACATTCGTGAAGCCAATGCCCAGCATTGCGCGCAGGTCGGCGAATTACTGGGCCACTTGCATGTCGCCACACGTGACAACGTGCTGGAACGCAAGACGGATCGCGGCCTGGACTGGATGCTGGCGGAAGGGCCAACATTAATGGCCGGGTTGTCGCCTGATGCGGCCAATTTGCTGCAAAAGGCTCTGGATGAAATCACCGCACTCAAGGCGCAGATTCTGACGCTGCCTCGGGCTAACCTGCATGGCGACCTGTTTCGCGATAACGCGATGTTCGAAGGCACGCACCTGACGGGGCTGATCGATTTTTACAACGCCTGCTCCGGTCCAATGCTGTACGACGTGGCCATTGCCCTGAACGACTGGTGCGCTGACGAAGAGGGCCAGCTTGACGGCCCGCGTGCCCGTGCACTGCTGGGTGCGTACGCCGCCCTGCGCCCCTTTACCGCCAGCGAAGCCGAGTTGTGGCCGACCCTGCTGCGGGTAGCCTGCGTACGGTTTTGGTTGTCGCGCTTGATTGCAGCCCATACGTTTGCGGGCCAGGACGTGTTGATCCATGATCCGGGTGAGTTCGAACGCCGCTTGGCATTGCGCCAAAGCATCAGCGTCCAACTGCCGTTCGCGCTGTAACCCCATGCTCTATAGCCGCTGCTGCAGGCGGCGATAAGGGCCGCACGACCTTCGCTGTCCACTTAGAAGCGGGGTCGCTGCGAGACCCATCGCAGCCTGCGGCAGCCGCCACAGTGTTGTATTACAAACTCTCCAGGCACCCCGCCAGGTCATTGCCCAGTTTTTCCAGCAACTGCTCGTAACCCTGCGCTGTCGCTTGGGTAAAGCCGCCCAATGCATCCAACTCAGCCAGTTTGACCGGCAAACCCGCAGTCAGCGTTTGCGCCAGGCGCGGGCGCAGCGGTGGATCGCTGAATACACAGGTCTTGCCCACTTCCTGCAAGCGCTGGCGCATTGCCGCAACGTGCTGGGCACCCGGCTGGACTTCTGATGCCACGCTGAACACGCCCGTGTGCTTAAGGCCGTAAGCGCTTTCGAAGTAGTCGTAGCCTTCATGGAACACAAAGAACGGCTTGCCCGCAATCGCCGCCATACGCGTTTTGAGGCGCGCATCCAACGCATCCAGACGCTCATTGAAGGCCTTGAGGTTGCTTTGGTATTTCGGCGCATTGGCCGGGTCTTTCTCACTCAAATCTGTCGCCATTTTTTCTGCGATCACCCGAGCGTTCTCAGGCGCCAGCCACAAGTGCGCATCCAACGTGCCGGGTCGATGATCGTGATCATGTTCGGCGGCATCGTCCGCGTCATGGGAATGACTGTCCTGGGTGAAATGGCGCAGCTTCAAACCCGGCAGGGTTTGCACGGCCACTGAAGGCAAGGTGCGGGTTTTAATCACCCGCGGCAGAAAACCTTCCATGTCCGGGCCGATCCAGTACAACAAGTCCGCAGACTGAACGCGCCGTACGTCGGAAGGGCGCAACGCATAGTTATGCGGCGAAGCATTCGGCGGTAGAAGCACCTCGGGCTGGCCCACGCCGTCCTGTACGGCTGCGGCAATGAGCTGCAAAGGCTTGATACTGGTCAGCACGTTGACCTCGGCCTGAGCCGGGCCAATCACCAACAAACTGGCAGACAAAGCAATAAAAATCGCAAAAATACGGGGCACGATGAGCACTCAGGGTGGCTTAAACGGGTAACATAATAACGTCTCTCTCGGAAATCGTCGCCGCCCATGCCTATAACACCGCTTGCCAGCCGTCCCCATGACCACTCCCATTGTGTCCACAGCGCGCTCTCTGAGGCCGATGTCTTGTGCGCGCAGAAGGGCTTGCGCCTCACGGCCTTGCGTCGTCGGGTACTTGAGTTGGTGTGGCAAAGCCACAAGCCGCTGGGCGCTTATGACATTCTGGCCGTGCTCAGCGAGCAAGATGGCCGCCGCGCCGCGCCACCGACTGTTTACCGGGCACTGGACTTCCTGCTCGACAACGGCCTGGTGCACCGCATTGCCTCGCTCAACGCCTTTATCGGATGCAGCCATCCCGAACACGCGCATCAGGGCCAGTTCCTGATCTGCCGCAACTGCCACGCGGCCATTGAGCTTGAACAAAAAATCATCAGCGATGCAATTATCAGCAGCGCTCAGGACGTGGGCTTTACTGTTGAAGGGCAAACCGTCGAAGTCGTCGGGTTGTGTTCGGGTTGCCGGGAGGCTTGATGAGCACTGCACTGATTCGTCTTAGCGAGGTCTGCGTGACCTTTGCCGGGCAAAACGTGCTCGACAACATAGAGCTGAACGTTGAGCCGGGCCAAATCGTGACCCTGATCGGCCCCAACGGCGCGGGCAAAACCACGCTGGTCAAGGCGGTACTCGGCCTGCTCAAGCCCACCAGCGGCAGCGTATGGCGCAAACCCAAGCTGCGTGTGGGCTACATGCCGCAAAAACTGCACGTTGATCCAACGCTGCCGCTCTCGGTACTGCGCTTTCTGCGCTTGGTGCCGGGTGTGGACCGGGTCCAAGCCCTCGCGGCACTGAAGGAAGTCGGCGCCGAAAAAGTCATCGACAGTCCGGTGCAAAGTGTTTCTGGCGGCGAAATGCAGCGTGTCCTGCTGGCCCGCGCCCTGCTGCGTAAACCCGAGTTGCTGGTCCTCGATGAGCCGGTGCAAGGCGTGGACGTGGCGGGTCAGGCCGAGCTCTACAGCTTGATCACCCGCCTGCGCGACCGTCACGGCTGCGGCGTGCTGATGGTGTCCCACGATTTGCATCTGGTCATGAGCACCACCGATCAGGTGGTCTGCCTCAATCGCCATGTGTGCTGTTCGGGTCACCCGGAGCAGGTCAGCGGCGATCCGGCATTCGTCGAACTATTCGGTAAAAACGCACAAAGCCTGGCGATTTATCACCACCATCACGACCACGCCCATGATTTGCATGGCTCGGTGGTCAGCGAAGACGCCCCCGCGGCGCACGCCCACGTTCATGGAGAAGGCTGCAAGCATGGCTGATTTTCTGTTTTACGCCCTGCTGGCAGGTCTTTCTTTGGCGGTGGTTGCAGGGCCTTTGGGTTCGTTTGTGGTGTGGCGAAGAATGGCTTATTTCGGCGATACCTTGTCCCACGCCGCCTTGCTCGGCGTGGCGATGGGCTTCTTGCTGGATGTCAGTCCGACCATTGCCGTGACCGTGGGCTGCCTGTTGCTGGCGATGCTTCTGGTCATGCTGCAACAACGCCAGCCACTGGCTTCCGACACACTGCTCGGAATTCTCGCACCCAGCACCTTGTCCCTCGGGCTGGTGGTACTAAGCTTCATGCATGAAGTGCGAATCGACCTGATGGCCTACTTGTTTGGCGATCTGTTGGCGATCAGCCCGACTGACTTGATGTGGATCATGGGCGGCAGCGCTGTGGTTCTGGCATTGTTGGTGGCGCTGTGGAGGCCGCTGCTGGCGATTACGGTGCATGAAGAGCTGGCCACCGTCGAAGGATTGCCGGTTGCGGCGCTGCGTATGACGTTGATGCTGTTGATCGCCATAGTGATTGCGGTAGCGATGAAGATTGTCGGCGTGCTGCTGATAACCTCACTGCTGATCATCCCCGCAGCTGCCGCTCAACGCCACGCCCGCTCCCCGGAGCAAATGGCCTTGGGGGCGACGTTGCTGGGAATGCTGGCCGTGTGTGGTGGTCTGGCGCTGTCTTGGTTCAAAGACACGCCTGCCGGACCGTCGATTGTGGTGTGTGCCGCTGCACTGTTTCTGCTGAGTTTTGTTCTGCCCCGTCGAGGGGTGTAGACTTGCTCGTTTTTTGCGCACTTAGAGAGCCGCAGGAATGAAGCTGTTTAACTCCCGTTATTTGCTCCTGGCCGCAGTTTGCTTGCTGCTGGGCGCCTGCCAAAGCACATCTTCGGTCAACAATGAAGTCGACCAGACGCGTGCGGCGGCCATTGCACAGCTGGAGCAAAACCTGGCCAGCAGCGAACTCGCGACCGCCGAAGATGAATTGGCCGCCTTGCAGGCTCAGACGCCAGATGACCCGCAATTGGTGCAGTACCAGCGCCAATTGGCTGAGGCCTACCTGCAACGCAGCCAGATTGTGCTGCAAAAGGGCGATGTCAACGCAGCCGCTACGGCGCTGAGCCGTGCCCGCGCCCTGATGCCTAAAGCGCCAGCCCTGACAGGCGGCGTCAACAGCGCCATCGCTCAGGCACGCAAAGCCGAACTGGAGAAAGCCGAGGAGGCGCTGAAAGCGGCTGAAGCCCGCCCCGCAGCCAAGGTCATTGATCCGACAGCGGAACACACCACCGTTACGCTCAACATCACCGATATGACGAAACTTCGTCATCAACTGGATTTGATCGCGCACGACATCGTCAATTATCAGTGCGCCGTGATCCTGCAGGTTCCACGCACAGCCGATTACCCGTGGCTGTCCACATTGGTGAGCAAGCGCGTCAAAAAGCTCGACCCAGGGTTTGACTTGAGCCTGGAGCGGCAACTGATTCGCCGTGTACCTGCACAAATCGTATTGATTCCGAGCAAGCCGCAATAATCAGACGCAAGCTGCGATAAGTGAGTGATGCTCCCTATCGCAGCCTGATTCAACGATGACTCGTCTAGCCCCGCATTAAGCCGGAATAGCCTTAGCCTTGGTCTCCCGCGCCCACACTCGGTGCTGGGCGATGGCCGCAAAGAACGCCTTCAACTCCTTGGCGTCTTTAAGCACCAACAGCCCTTCATCACCTTGCAGATGCAGAACATCCAGCAACCCTTTCGCTTCGCCGTGAAGCGCAATCGCCTTGAGGTGCTTATAGGCTTCAAGCACGTAATGCAGGGCGACCCCATCGCCGCTCAACGCCTTGATCGACGCAGCCCCACCCGGTACAAAAACAGCATCAAAGATCACCGATGGCATGCCTTCCATTGAGGCATCCACTGGCAATGACTTCCCGTCGGCCGTTTTCACCGGCGCTGAGGTTGGCCCCAACAACTTGGCATGGGCACCCGCGGCCTCAAGCGCCTGCTTGAGCTCATCGATCGCCTTACCATCAACGCCATCCGCGGCCAGAATGGCCACTTTGCGCGTCTTGATGTCGCCTGGCAGCAAATTAGCCTGACTCAAAGCTGGCGACTGACTGACACTGGTTTTGCGTGCCGGCACAGTGCCTGCCTTAGGCACAGGCAGCCCCAGGTTGGTGGCCACGCGCTTGGCCAGCTCCAGGTCGATATTGGCCAGAATCTCATTCACCTGCCGCGCCCGAATATGTTCACGCTCAACCTTGCCCAACTCAAAGCTGTAGGCAGCGATGATGTGCTCTTGCTCATGCTTGCTCATGCTGTGGAAAAACAGCCTGGCTTGAGAAAAGTGGTCGCTGAATGAATCACTGCGCTGACGTATCTTGTTGGCGTCAATGCGCTCCGGATAAGACTCAAAACCGCCGTCTTTAGCCGCAGGCGGGGTCTCTTTCGGCCAGCCACCGTCGATAGAGTTGGGCTCGTAAGAAGCTCGGCCCTTATGAATAGTGCTGCGATGCTGGGCATCGCGCTGGTTATTGTGAAACGGCGCCACCGGGCGGTTGATCGCAATTTCATGAAAGTTCGGACCACCCAATCTGCTGATTTGAGTGTCGGTGTATGAAAACAGACGACCTTGCAGGAGTGGATCGTTAGAAAAGTCGATACCCGGCACGATATGCCCTGGGCAGAAAGCGACTTGCTCAGTCTCGGCGAAGAAGTTATCAGGATTGCGATTGAGCACCATCTTGCCCAGCGGGGTGATCGGCACCAGTTCTTCCGGGATCAGCTTGGTGGGGTCAAGAATATCGAACTCAAATTTATGCTCGTCTTCTTCCGAGATAATCTGCACCCCGAACTCCCATTCAGGGTAATCGCCTGTTTCAATCGATTCCCACAGATCACGGCGATGGTAATCAGTGTCTTTGCCCGCCAGCTTTTGCGCTTCATCCCACACCAGAGAGCAGGTACCTACACTCGGACGCCAGTGAAACTTAACAAAGTTGGACTTGCCCTCAGCGTTGATCAAGCGAAAGGTATGCACCCCAAAACCTTGCATGCTGCGCAGGCTTTTCGGTATGGCGCGGTCAGACATGGCCCAAATGACCATGTGCGCAGACTCTGGCACCAGCGAAACAAAGTCCCAGAAGGTGTCATGGGCCGAACCGCCTGTAGGTATTTCGTTGTGAGGTTCGGGCTTAACCGCGTGAACGAAGTCAGGAAACTTGATCGCGTCCTGAATGAAAAATACCGGCATGTTATTACCGACCAGGTCGAAGTTACCTTCATCGGTAAAAAACTTAACAGCAAAGCCACGCACGTCCCGCACGGTATCGCCTGAGCCCCGTGGGCCTTGAACGGTAGAAAATCGCACGAAAACAGGCGTTTTCTTATCGGGATCTTGCAGAAAGCCGGCCTTGGTCAAGGCGCTGTGGGCTTTGTAGGTCTGGAAATAGCCATGAGCACCCGTGCCTCGAGCATGCACAATGCGCTCGGGAATTCGCTCATGGTCAAAATGCGTGATTTTTTCACGCATGATGAAATCTTCCAGCAATGACGGCCCTCTAGCCCCTGCTTTCAAGGTGTTTTGATTGTCCGCAATCTTCACCCCTTGATTGGTACGCAGGGCCTGATCGGTTGCGTCGTCACGGAAGACTTCGAGAGAATCCAATTTGACGTTGGTGTTGCCACGATCCAAGGTGTCGGTGCCAGCCATCTGGCTCTTGCTTGAAGACGGCTTTTTCGTACTCATCAGACTAAGCTCCTTGTTGATGAAAGCCCCATGGTTAGGGCCTCTTAGACAAATATCCCGTGGCGGGATGAGAGGTGCTGTTAGTACTGACTTATGCCCTCGGTGGTCGTTCCTTATTTCTGACCATCAGTCGTCTTATTGCCAAATCAAAGGTCTTTGCTCAAATAAATGCTAAGAACCTCTATACGGACAGGCTAAAATGCGCGCCCGGCTAACCGCTGATCTTCTATTTACGCGCCTCACAAGGTCCGCTACGTGATTGAGTTTCATAACGTTCATAAAACTTACCGGGTTGCCGGTAAGGACATTCCCGCGCTGCACTCCACCAGTTTGCGTGTTGAGAGCGGCCAGGTTTTTGGCCTGATTGGCCATTCCGGTGCGGGTAAAAGTACATTGCTGCGCCTGATCAACCGCCTCGAAACCCCGAGCGGCGGTCAGATCATCGTCGACAACGAAGACGTGACGGCCATGGACGCCAACGGCCTGCGGCGTTTTCGTCAGCAAGTCGGGATGATCTTCCAGCACTTCAATCTGCTGGCGTCCAAGACCGTTGCCGACAACGTAGCGATGCCTCTGACGCTGGCTGGTGAATTGTCCCGCAGTGAAATCGACCGACGTGTTGCCGAACTGCTGGCACGCGTTGGCCTGTCAGATCACGCCAAGAAATACCCGGCGCAGCTTTCAGGCGGCCAAAAACAACGCGTCGGCATTGCCCGCGCGCTGGCCACCAAGCCCAAAGTATTGCTGTGCGACGAGGCCACCAGCGCCCTGGACCCGCAAACCACGGCGTCGGTGTTGCAATTGCTGGCCGAAATTAACCGCGAACTGAAGCTCACCATCGTGCTGATCACCCACGAGATGGATGTGATCCGCCGGGTGTGCGACGAAGTGGCGGTGATGGACGCTGGCGTCATCGTCGAGCAAGGCCCGGTGTCACAGGTGTTCTTGCACCCTAAGCACCCGACCACCAAGCGTTTTGTGCAGGAAGACGAGCAGATCGACGAAAGCGAACAGCGCGACGTTTTCGCCCATGTGCCGGGCCGCATCGTGCGCCTGACCTTCCAGGGCGAAGCGACCTACGCGCCGTTGTTGGGCACCATCGCCCGCGAAACCGGCGTCGACTACAGCATCCTGGCTGGCCGTATCGACCGCATCAAAGACACCCCGTATGGGCAACTGACCCTCGCCATCACCGGTGGCGACATGGAAGCAGCTTTTGCACGCTTTACAGCGGCTGACGTACATATGGAGGTGCTGCGCTGATGGACACTTTAGTGAGCTTTTTCGCCAACATTGATTGGCTCGAAATCTGGCTGGCTACAGGCGACACCATGATGATGCTCGGCGGTTCGCTGCTGTTCACCATCCTGCTCGGCCTGCCGCTGGGCGTGCTGCTGTTCTTGTGCAGCCCGCGCCAACTGTTCGAACAGAAAGCCGTCTACGCCTTGCTGTCGCTGGTCGTGAACATTTTGCGTTCGCTGCCGTTCATCATCCTGCTGATTGTGATGATCCCGCTCACCGTTCTGATTACCGGCACCTCGCTGGGCGTCGCAGGTGCCATTCCGCCACTGGTGATCGGTGCTACGCCGTTCTTCGCCCGTTTGGTGGAGACCGCCCTGCGCGAAGTCGATCGCGGGATCATCGAAGCCACACAGGCAATGGGCGCCAGCACGCGTCAGATTATTACCAGCGCGTTGCTGCCTGAAGCGCGGCCCGGCATCTTTGCTGCGATTACCGTGACCGCGATTACGCTAGTGTCCTACACCGCCATGGCCGGTGTGGTTGGCGCCGGTGGCCTGGGTGACCTGGCGATTCGTTTCGGTTACCAACGTTTCCAGACCGACGTGATGATTGTCACGGTGGTGCTGTTGCTGATTCTGGTGCAAATTCTGCAAACCGTTGGCGATCGGCTGGTGGTGCACTTTTCGCGCAAGTAAGCTCGACCTCTCGTTAATAAACGTAACCGCCAGCACGCGCTGGCAAACACCTGAAATCAGGTGTTAACAAGGAGTTGCTGAATGAAGAAGTTATTTGCTGCTGTGGCCGCTGTGGCGGCATTTTCGGCACACGCGGGCGACCTGTCGGTAGCGGCGACCCCGGTGCCTCACGCAGAGATCCTGGAATTCGTGAAACCTGCACTGGCCAAAGAGGGTGTAAACCTCAAGGTCAAAGTCTTCACCGACTACATCCAGCCTAACGTGCAGGTGGCCGAAAAGCGTCTGGACGCTAACTTCTTCCAGCACCAGCCGTACCTGGACGAGTTCAACAAAGCCAAGGGCACCGACTTGGTCAGCGTTGCGGCCGTTCACCTTGAGCCGCTGGGCGCTTACTCCAGCAAATACAAAAAGCTTGATGAACTCAAAGACGGCGCCACCGTGGTGATCCCGAACGACGCCACCAATGGCGGCCGTTCGCTGTTGCTGCTGGACAAGGCTGGCCTGATCAAGCTCAAGGACTCGACCAACATCCTGTCGACGCCCAAAGACATCGTTGAAAACAAGAAAAACCTTAAATTCCGCGAACTGGAAGCAGCCACCATTCCTCGCGTGCTGACCCAGGTTGATCTGGCACTGATCAACACCAACTACGCGCTGGAAGCCAAGCTGAATCCGGAAAAAGACGCGCTGATCATCGAAGGCAGCGACTCGCCTTACGTGAACATTCTGGTTGCACGCCCGGATGACAAAGACTCCGAAGACATGAAGAAACTGGTTGCTGCCTTGCACACACCAGAAGTGAAAGCCTTCATTCTTGAGAAGTACAAAGGCGCCATCGTTCCAGCGTTCTAAGCACTCCCTGTAGCCGCTGCCGCAGGCTGCGATAAAGGCCCCTTCACTATTTCGGGGTCGCTACGCAGCCCATCACAGACTGCGGCAGCGGCTACATTGTTTTGCCATCGCCTCACTTCCTCTCGACCAACCCCGGCAACTGGGCAATCATTTTCTGATTGTTGAACGGGGCGCGGATGAAACCTCGCTGAGTACCGTCCGGGCCGATCAAAGCCAGGTTACCGCTGTGATCA
Source organism: Pseudomonas sp. NPDC096917 (assembly GCF_044762555.1). Classification (NCBI taxonomy): domain Bacteria; kingdom Pseudomonadati; phylum Pseudomonadota; class Gammaproteobacteria; order Pseudomonadales; family Pseudomonadaceae; genus Pseudomonas; species Pseudomonas sp. NPDC096917. Next base: position 434,606 of record NZ_JBIWEO010000002.1, read on the forward strand.
ACGGTGTAATTGGGCTTGCGGGTATCGGCAGGGATAAACGGAATGCTCACGGCATTGGCCAATGTTTGCAGCTCTTCGACTGAACCCGGCGTCAGGCCCACAAACTGCGGATCGAAATAGCCCAGGTACTGCTTAAGTTGCTGGGGGGTATCGCGGTTTGGGTCGACACTGACCAGCACGATTTGCAATTTGTCCTGCACCTCTTTCGGCAGCTCGCTTTTGATCTGACGCAGCTGCGCGAGGGTGGTTGGGCAAATGTCCGGGCAGAAGGTGTAACCAAAAAACAGCAGGCTCCACTTGTCTTTAAGCTCGTTCATAAGCACGGGCTGGCCATCCTGATTGGTCATTTTTATGGCTGGCAGATGGCGGCTTTGCGGCAGCAAAATAATCCCGGCATCAATCAGTGCCGTGTTATTGCCCTGGTTTGTGCTCGACATCAGGCTGTTAAACACCACCCCCATCACCAACGCCAACAACGCAACTAAAATGAAAACGGTTTTTTGGGTTCTAGTCATAAGTTCAACGCTACGTAGTGGTTGATAAACAACGTGAAATACAGCGTACGTGAAGATGATGATCGCGGTATGCGGCGCAGTGCCACGGCAAAACCTGACTCCCGCGACAAATGGCACTCACTGCCCGATCACAAAATGAATAACAATACGCCCCCTGAAAAAAAGTCCTTCCTTTGTTGAGGGCTATTTTTGAAGCTTTCCCTTGGTTCAGCGCCCTCCTGGAGTTCCCATGAACACCGTCGCCATTCGCGCGCAGATCCTGCGTGCCCAAGACCTTGAGGCCGAAACAGGCCTGCTTACCAAGCATCTGACCGTTCAACTCCCACACCTTCACAAGGCGATTCAGCTGCCTGAAGTGGAAAAGAACGCAGTGCTGACCCGCTTTATCAACGCCTATATCGAGCAGGTGCCTGACTTGCTTGATGCCGCCCATGACGTCGCTCGCGAAGCCGGTATCGAATCACAAATCAAACCGGTGCTGAAAATTGCAGAACATTTTTTTGTTCAGCCGCCCGAGCTGCTCAATGGTCACGAAGGGCTTGAAGGCCTGCTGGATGAAGCCTATCTGGCACACCGGCTGGTCGAAGAAGTGAACGATCTGTACATCAAGCACTTTAAGCAGCCACTGATTCCGCTGGACATGACCGTGGCCAACTTGATTGCGCACCAGTTGATTGGTGAAGACTTTGCCAACCAGCTCGACGAAGCCGTGCATCACGCCGTCGACCAGATGCTCAATGATGAAAGCTTTGCTCTGGAGTCAGTCGAAACCTACCGCGAGCGCCTGACCAGCCCGCAAACGGGTGCCGCCTGGAAACGCTGGCCATGCCTGTCCAAGCAACTGGGCGTCGAACTGGCGCTGTAACCAGGTAGCCGCTGCCGCAGACTGCGATAAGGCCGCAAGGGTCTTAACATCAGGGTTGCTGAGCAACCCATCACAGCATTCGGCAGCGGCGACAGCATTTTGCTGGTTTTAAAACCGCGCTTTAGGCGTCGCACTCGGGATCGGATTGGTCCCGTCCAGCGGCAGGAAGCAGCCTTTATCAGCGTCGTAAGCTTTGATCTCGCTGGTCTCGATGTCGTAGACCCAACCATGAATGAACAAATGCCCGCTGGCCATGCGCGACGCCACGGATGGGTGAGTGCGCAAGTGTTGCAGTTGGGCGATGACATTCTCTTCCGTCAGCACGTGCATGCTTTCGGATTCATTGGCGCAGTTGCAGTTGTCCTGGACCATGGTTTTCGCGACTTCAACATGGTGTAGCCAAGCTTTTACCGTCGGCATCTTTTTAAGGGTGCCGGGGTTAAGCACGGCGCGCATCGCGCCACAATCCGAATGCCCGCAAATGATGATGTGTTGCACGCCGAGTGCCAGCACTGCGTACTCAATGGCGGTCGAAACGCCCCCGTTCATTTGCCCGTAAGGCGGCACGACGTTGCCGACGTTACGCGTCACGAACAAATCGCCGGGGGCACTTTGAGTGATCAGCTCTGGGACAATGCGCGAGTCGGCGCAGGCAATAAACATCGCACGAGGGCTTTGCGCCGTGGCGAGTTTTTTGAAGAAGGCTTCTTGTTCAGGGAAGATTTCGTGATGGAAATGTAAAAAACCATCAACGATATGGTGCAAGGCTGCATCAGCGCTTTCGGCGGGTGAAGGGCTGGCGGTAGAGGCAGTGAGTTGTGGTTTCTGCTTGTCGCTCATATGAATCCCCTGGGCAAAGTGGCACAGAATATTACACGCTCATCCCCTAAAACTGTAGCCGCTGCCGCAGGTGGCTATAAGGGCCGCAGTCCCTTCACCAGCGGGTCGCTGCGCACGCGATCGCAGCCTGCGGCAGCGGCTACAGAATCATGAGGAAATTTCGGCCAGCGCCTGGGCAGCCTCAGTTAACTCCAGCTCGTTGAATACCTGAACCCCGGCCGCGCTGAGCAACGCAGCGGTCACGCCCTGGCCTTCGACTTTGGTCCCGCTGAACGTGCCGTCATAGGTCAACCGATTGCCGCAAGACGGGCTGTTGGCCTTGAGGACAGCAATACGAATGTTGTGTTGCTTGACCAGCGCCAGCGCCTGATTGGCACCCGACACAAACGCCTCGGTCACGTTCTCACCCTCGGTGGTGATCACCTGAGCGCTGCCGTTGAGCACATCAAGCCCTTGGCCACCGGGGATTTCAGCCGCTGCGCGCGGTATCGGCAAACCACCCGCCACTTCGGGGCACAAGGCAATCACTCGACCTTCGTCCTGCCACTTCGCCAATTGGTCATAAGGGCCACTGGCCCCAGCGTCGTAGCGCACGCGATGACCCAACAGGCACCGACTGATCAATACTTTAGAACTCATACAAGCACCTCGGTGGCTCGCCGACGGAACCAGCCGGTCAACGACAGGCGGTCACGCGTGGCGGGCATCACTTCATGGGGGATTTCCCCAGAGAGAAAGACCACCAGGCAACCACCTGTTGGCAGCACGTCGTAATCGACGCCACCCTCAAGGTACATGCGCAAATGGCCGCCGTGCTCTGGCAGCCAGGCCTGATTGAGGTACACCACCGCCGAAACCATGCGCCGGTCATCATCACGAAAACGGTCCAGGTGCTTGAGGTAAAAGGCGCCGGGTGGGTAGAGCGCGAAGTGACTCTCAAAGTCCTCCAGGCCCAAAAAAAGCCTGCGATTCATGGCGATTCGCAGGCTTTCCATCAACCCTAGATAACTGTCGCAGGCTAGGGCTTCTCCCGGCTCCAGCCATTGAATATGGTCGCCGCGAATACCCTCACGGACCTCTTGCGCCGGTCCACGCCCCACTGCAGCCGGGGTCAATTCCCCCTGGGCGGAACGTTTACGGCACTCAGCCGCCAGTTCGAGAGTCAAAGCCTCGGGCAGAAAGATGTTTTGCTGTGACCAACCCTGTGCATACAGGTCGTCGACGATGCGTAGCAACAGCGGGTGATCAGTGGGTATTTGCATGCCGCGCATAATATCGACACGCCTTAAAATCTGACAGCTCCGTCTAGCCGGACACCTAGAAATATTTCAGTTGGTCATTTAAAGCCTTTGGTGCAAGACGAATTCTCGACAAGTCCTACGCCACACCCGGACAATAGCGCCCTGCTGACAGGAGTCCTTCATGCGCCGCTTGTTTTTACTGTTAATGATGTTCTGTACGTTACCCGCATGGGCAGACAACCTCGATGACCTGTTCGCCGTCGCTGGCTGGCCCGAGCAACGCGCGCATTTCAATGACGCCCTCACCGCCGCCCAGGAACGCTACCGCAACAACTTGCCCCCTGCGGTTTATCAGGCACTGGTCAATAACAGCAGCCAGCGTTTTGCCGCTGACGCTATGGATCGACGGGCCAAGGCGCAAATGCGCAAACACTTACCCAACCCCAACCCGGCACTGGCTTTTTTCCAGTCCCCGCTGGGGCGCAAAATTGTGGCCGCCGAACTCCTGGCCACCCGTCGTGATCAGCTGGCCAAGTACGCACAAGGCTTGCCGCGCATTGAAGCCAGCGCCACCCGTCAGTTGCTGATCAACCATTTATCCAACGCCTTGCCTGCGCGTGAGGCGGGCGCGGAAGTGACGCTCGCCATTGCCGGGGTCGCCGCTGATAGTTTGAGCTCGATGATCCCTGGACTGCTGGGCAGCGGCCAGTCTCAAAGCATGTTGAATGGTCAGCGCCAGCGGCTGATGGAGCAAATCGCCGGCGAACTGGATAACACCTTGCTCTTTGTGTACCGCGACTTGTCTGATCCGGAGCTTGAAGAATTTGCCACCTTCGCTGAATCGACGGACGGCAGATCCTATTACCAGGCTGCGCTGGCAGCGATCAGGGCAGGGCTGGCGGTGGGCCAAAGCACGTCTAGCCTGACCCAATAACCCGCGCGTTAAACCAGCACTTGCCGGGTACTGGCGATGTACTCATGCACCAACTTCTCGGCGCTGGGATGAATCATCTCCACCGGACGACGGCCATTGGGGCAGGGCAAGGTCGGTGTGGTGCCGAACAGACGGCAGATTAGCGGGCGCTCTTCATACACCGTGCAACCGTTTGGTCCCAGGTGCACACAGTTCAACTCGTCCATCGCTGCTTCTTGCTCGGCAGCCGTTTTACGCGGCAGGCGGGCCATTTCTTCAGATGACGTGGTCACAGGCCCACAACAATCGTGGCAGCCCGGCACGCAATCAAATGAAGGGATTTGCTGCCTGAGAAAGCGAATTTTGTGACTGTTACAGCTCATCCACGGCTTCCCGGCTTTGAAAAAGGGCCCAGAGTCTGCCTGAAATCCCCCGCCCTAGACAGCACCGTACGGCTGTTCTTGCCCCTCGGGATTGGCACGGCTTATGCTCCGTAAAATTTTCCAAACATAAATAATCAGGATTACGCACATGAGCGCCCCGGATCAGCGCAGCCAGCACACCGCTTCTTATTACGCCGCCAGCAGCCTGCCGCAGCCCGACCATCCGGTGTTGCAAGGTGAGCGGGTGGCGGACGTGTGTGTGGTCGGGGGTGGTTTTTCCGGGCTCAACACGGCGCTGGAACTGGCTGAGCGCGGCATGAGTGTCGTCCTGCTCGAAGCCCACAAAATCGGCTGGGGCGCCAGCGGACGTAACGGCGGGCAACTGATTCGCGGCGTCGGTCATGGCCTGGATCAGTTCGAAGGGGTGATCGGTAAAGAGGGCGTACGGCAGATGAAACTGATGGGGCTGGAGGCGGTGGAAATCGTTCGCCAGCGCGTCGAGCGTTTCAACATTGCCTGCGACCTGACTTGGGGTTACTGCGATCTGGCCAACAAACCTCGCGACCTTGAAGGCTTTGCCGAAGAGTCCGAAGAGCTGCGTGGTCTGGGCTATCGCCATGAAACCCGACTGCTGCAAGCCAACGAAGTGCGCAGCGTGGTGGGCTCGGACCGCTATGTCGGCGGCTTTATCGACATGGGCTCGGGCCACCTGCACCCGCTTAACCTCGCGCTGGGCGAAGCCGCCGCTGCGGCGCAACTGGGCGTGCAGTTGTTTGAAAACTCCACCGTCACGCGCATCGATTACGGCCCCGAAGTGCGCGTACACACCGCCCAAGGATCGGTGCGGGCCAAAAGCCTGGTACTGGGCTGCAACGCTTACCTCAAGGACTTGAACCCGCAACTCAGTGGCAAGGTGCTGCCGGCGGGCAGTTACATCATCGCCACCGAGCCGTTGAGCGAAGCCCAGGCCCACGCCTTGCTCCCGCAAAACATGGCGGTGTGCGATCAGCGCGTGGCACTGGATTACTACCGGTTGTCGGCTGACCGCCGTTTGCTGTTCGGCGGCGCATGTCATTACTCGGGCCGCGACCCGCAAGACATTGCCGCCTATATGCGGCCCAAGATGCTGGATGTGTTCCCGCACCTTAAAGACGTACGAATTGATTACCAATGGGGCGGCATGATCGGCATCGGTGCCAACCGCTTGCCGCAGATTGGTCGCCTGAGCGATCAACCCAACGTGTATTACGCACAGGCGTACTCAGGCCACGGAGTGAATGCCACGCACCTGGCGGGCAAGCTGCTGGCCGAGGCCATCAGTGGCCAGCACAGCACGGGGTTTGACCTGTTTGCCAAAGTCCCGCACATCACCTTCCCTGGGGGCAAATACCTGCGTTCGCCCTTGCTCGCGCTGGGCATGCTGTGGCACCGCCTGAAAGAACTGGGCTAACTAAAAAACCCCGTGGGAGCTGGCTTGCCAGTTCCCACAAGGTCACACGTCGCGCACAATTTTGTGCTCATGGACGCCAAAACGGTTTGCAGCCTTCGTGCCGAGCCATTTCGGCACTCAACCCCACGTCCCGCAGTTGCTGCGCGTCCAGCTTAAGCAAGTCACGGCGGGTACGGGCGCGGTGCCAAAACAAGCCCCAACGACCCAGACCGTTGGGCACCCTGACGATTTGACGGGTCTCGTGCTCGGCCAGCAATTGCGGGCCGTGCAGCGTCAGACGTTCATCGCTCAAACCATTCATCGCGCAGCTCCTTTTGACTCCATTGCTTGGAGTCAGCATCATGGCCTTGCGCCGAAAACCATGACAGATTCAGCAATACGCTTTTACTTGCATACAGATAACCGCTTTTACGGGCTGAATCCTCCGTTTTTGCCCCATCTGTACTGGTCGCCCTTTCGAGAGTCCTGCTATGACCCTTTACGTTAATCTCGCCGACCTGCTTGGCACACGCATCGAACAGGGGTTTTATCGACCGGGCGACCGCCTGCCTTCGGTGCGGGCGTTAAGCGCCGAGCACGGCGTGAGTTTAAGCACGGTGCAGCAAGCGTATCGGCTGCTGGAGGACAACGGCCTCGCTTCGCCGCGGCCCAAATCAGGCTACTTTGTGCCGATGGACCGCGAACTCCCAGCCTTGCCGGGAATGGGCAAACCGGCGCAACGGCCGGTTGAGATTTCGCAGTGGGAACAGGTACTGGAGCTAGTGCGCTCGGTGCCACACAAAGACGTGATTCAGTTGGGGCGTGGCATGCCGGACGTGACCACGCCCACCATCAAGCCGCTGTTGCGCAGCCTGGCGCAGATCAGCCGCCGCCTGGACTTGCCTGGTCTGTATTACGACAACGTATACGGGGTACTGGCCCTGCGCGAGCAACTGGGGCGCTTGTTACTCGACTCAGGCTGTCAGTTGGGGGCGGACGACTTGGTGATCACCACCGGCTGCCATGAAGCGCTGTCGTGCAGCATTCGGGCGGTGTGTGAGCCGGGGGACATTGTGGCGGTCGACTCACCGAGTTTTCATGGCGCCATGCAAACCCTCAAGGGGCTGGGCATGAAGGCGCTGGAGATCCCCACCGACCCGCTGACCGGTATCAGCCTCGAAGCCCTGGAGCTGGCGTTGGAACAGTGGCCGATCAAGGCCATTCAGCTCACGCCCAGTTGCAACAACCCGTTGGGCTACATCATGCCCGAGTCGCGCAAGCGAGCGCTGGTGACGCTAGCGCAGCGCTTCGACGTGGCGATTATCGAAGACGATGTGTATGGCGAACTGGCCTACACCTACCCGCGCCCGCGCACCATCAAGTCATTCGACGATGATGGCCGGGTGTTGCTGTGCAGCTCGTTTTCCAAGACATTGGCGCCCGGCTTGCGAGTGGGCTGGGTCGCGCCCGGGCGTTATCTGGAGCGGGTGCTGCACATGAAATACATCAGCACCGGCTCTACGGCACCGCAGCCGCAGCTGGCCGTTGCCGATTTCTTGAAAAACGGCCATTTCGAACCGCACTTGCGCAAGATGCGCACCCAATACCAGCGCAATCGCGACGTGATGCTGGGCTGGGTCAGTCGCTATTTTCCTGCCGGCACCCGCGCCAGCCGTCCTCAAGGCAGCTTTATGCTATGGCTTGAGCTGCCGGAAGGGTTTGACAGCTTGCGTCTCAACCGCGCACTGCTGGGGCAAGGGGTGCAAATTGCCGTGGGCAGTATTTTTTCGGCTTCGGGCAAGTACCGTAACTGCTTGCGAATGAACTACGCTGCCAAACCTACGCAACAGATTGAAGACGCAGTGCGCAAAGTCGGCGCAACAGCCAGCACGCTGTTGGCTGAAGCCGCTGATCACTAAACGGGGCGCCACACGTTGAAATCACTGTGCATGTTGCTGTTTGCGTTGTGCCTTGGGGGTTGTAGCACGTTGGAAGTAAACCGCGCACCGAGCCAGGCGCTGCCAGCCTCGGACTCAGCCTTTGGTCGTTCGATTCAGGCGCAGGCGGCAGCCTATCAAGGCCGTTCCGGGTTTCGTTTGCTGCCCAACAGCAGCGAAGCGTTCAGGGCGCGCGCCGAGCTGATACGCAACGCGCAAACCAGCCTCGACTTGCAGTACTACATCGTCCATGACGGTTTGAGCACGCGCATGCTGGTGGATGAGTTACTCAAGGCCGCAGATCGCGGCGTGCGGGTGCGTATCCTGCTCGACGACACCGCCAGCGACGGCCTGGACGACATCCTGGCAACCCTCGCGGCCCATCCCAACATCCAAATCCGCCTGTTCAACCCCTTGCAACTGGGCCGCAGCACCGGCGTGACCCGCGCCGTCGGCCGACTGTTCAACCTTTCGCGCCAGCACCGGCGCATGCATAACAAGCTATGGCTGGCCGACAACAGCGCGGCGATTGTCGGCGGGCGCAACTTGGGCGATGAGTATTTCGATGCCCAGCCTGATTTGAACTTCACCGACATCGACCTGCTCAGCGTCGGCCCTGTGGCCGAGCAGCTGGGGCACAGCTTCGATCAATACTGGAACAGCGCGCTGAGTCAGCCGATTGGCGATTTTGTGTCTTCGCGCCTGTCGCATCGAGAATTGTCCGAAGCGCGCGCGGCACTGCAAGCGTCGCTGAAAAAGTCGAAACGGGCCAACCAAGCGTTGTTCCAGCAATTGGCTGCCTATGAAACCCACCCACAGATGGACGTGTGGCGCAAAGAGCTGATCTGGGCCTGGAACCAGGCGCTGTGGGATGCGCCCAGTAAAGTGCTGGCCAAGGACGAGCCCGACCCGCATCTGCTGCTGACCACCCAACTGGCTCCCGACCTCGCGAGCGTCAACAAAGAGCTGATATTGATTTCGGCGTACTTTGTGCCGGGCAAAACCGGGCTGGTGTACCTGACAGGCCGCGCAGATGCCGGGGTCGATGTGCGATTGTTGACCAACTCGCTGGAAGCCACCGACGTGCCTGCCGTGCATGGCGGCTACGCGCCGTACCGCAAGGCGCTGCTGGAGCACGGGGTCAAGCTCTATGAACTGCGCCGCCAGCCGGGCAGTACGGGTGGCAGCGGGTTGCACCTGTTTCATCCAGGCATGAGTTCGGACTCAAGCTTGCACAGCAAGGCGATGATCTTCGATCAGCAAAAGTCGTTTATCGGCTCGTTCAACTTCGACCCGCGCTCGGGGTTGTGGAACACCGAAGTCGGCGTGCTGGTCGACAGCCCTGAACTGGCCGCAGAGGCGCGCAAGCTGGCCCTGCAAGGCATGGCGCCAGCGCTGAGTTATGAGCCCACGCTTGAACAGGGGAAGATCGTCTGGGTGACTGAAGACAACGGCCAGATGCACACCCTGACCCGAGAGCCGGGCAACTGGTGGCGCCGGCTGAATGCCTGGGTCAGCAAAACCGTGGGCCTGGAGAAAATGTTGTAATTTTTACTCATACGCAGGCTGGCTGGGTACATATCCCTTTCATGCGCAACGGCTTTTTACCGGTTCCGGCCTTACGCCGCGGGCACGCCGCGATCGGCCAGCTAGGCTGCAGTGGGCTCGGCGCCAAATGCACCCTGGCGCAGCACCAATATCACCAGGCCAAAGGCCCCGGCAGCCATGAACAGTGGCAAGGCATGCCCACTGATCCACTGGCTGCCTGCGCCAGCGGCTAATGGCCCGATCAGGCAGCCAATGCCCCACAACTGCGCGACGTGCGCGTTAGCCCGCACCAGTGCGTCGTCGCGATAGCGTTCGCCAATCAAAATCAACGACAAGGTGAACAACCCCCCCGCGCTGGCGCCAAAGATCACCCACAACGGCCAGATCAACAGGGTGTTGAGCAAGAATGGCACCGCCAGGCTCGACAGCATCAGCAGCACGGCGCAGCCGGTAAACAGTGATCGCCGGGACAGGCGATCGGCCAGCGCGCCAATCGGCAGTTGCAACAAGGCATCGCCCACCACCACGGTGCTGACCATCGCCAGTGCGATGTCGGCGGTGAACCCTTGGCGCAGACAGTAGACGGGCAACAATGTCAGGATCATCGCCTCAAAAGCTGCAAACAGCGCTACAGCCCACGCAATAGCGGGCAGCCCCCGGCAGAACTCCAGCAAATCCTTGAAGGTGACGCGGTACGCTTCGGTGACCGGTGCGCCGTCACGTCCCAGCAACAGCAAGGGCGCCAGGGTCAGCAGTGCCACGCCGATCCAGAAACCGTAGTCGTCCTGCGAACCCACGACGCCCAGCAGCAGCGGCCCGGACAGTTGGCTCAGGGCATATGAGCAGCCATACAGCGCCACCAACCGACCGCGCCATTGCTCGACCACCAGTTGGTTGATCCAGCTCTCGCCGAGAATAAAAATAACCGTGAGCACGACGCCGATCAGCAGCCGTAATATCAGCCACACCGGGTAGCTGGGCAATAATGCCAGCAACCCGATCGACAGGGCTCCGCACCACAGGCACAAACGCATCAGGCCGGGCGTGCCAAAGCGCGCCGCAAGCTTGCTGGCCACGCTGGCCCCGACCAGTACGCCAATAGCAGGCATGGCTGCCATCACGCCAATCGCGAACCCGCCATAGCCCCAGCTTTCGAGCCGAAATGACACCAGCGGCATGCTCACGCCCAGCGCCAGGCCGACGCTGAGCACCGAGGCCAGCACGGCGAAATAAGTCGCCCAACGCATGTATGTGCTCCTGTGGATAACCCATCTTGTTGTCATAAAACCACTGTGGGAACGGGCTTGTCCGCGAATCCGACACCCCAGTCTGATCGACAGACTGAGGTGACTTCATCGCGGGCAAGCCCGCTCCCACAGTAGAGTGCTGCGTTTAGGGTATTACAGCTTGATCCAGGTGGACTTCAGCTCGGTGTACTTGTCAAAGGCGTGCAGCGATTTGTCACGACCGTTACCCGACTGCTTGAAGCCACCAAACGGAGCGGTCATGTCGCCGCCATCGTATTGGTTGACCCAAACGCTGCCAGCGCGCAGGGCTTTGGCGGTCAGGTGAGCCTTGGAAATATCCGCGGTCCAGACCGCAGCAGCCAGGCCGTAGGGCGTGTCGTTGGCAATCTGGATCGCTTCGGCAGCGGTGTCGAAGGCAATCACCGACAGCACGGGGCCAAAGATTTCTTCCTGAGCGATTTTCATGGCATTGCTGACGCCGTCGAAAATAGTCGGCTCAACGTAGGTGCCACCGGTTTCCTGCAGGATTTGGTTCCCGCCAGCCACCAGTTTTGCGCCTTCGCTGTGGCCAGACTTGATGTACGACAGCACAGTGTTCATTTGCTGCGTGTCGACCAGTGCACCCACGGTGGTGGAAGGGTCTAGCGGGTTGCCAGGCTTCCAGTCTTTGAGAGCGGCGATGACCAGAGGCAAGAAGGTGTCTTTGATCGAACGCTCGACCAGCAGACGCGAACCGGCGGTGCAGACTTCGCCCTGGTTGAAGGCAATGGCGCTGGCAGCCGATTCAGCAGCAGCTTGCAGGTCGGGAGCATCGGCGAAGACGATGTTCGGGCTCTTGCCACCGGCTTCGAGCCAGATGCGCTTCATGTTGGATTCGCCGGAGTAAATCAACAATTGCTTGGCGATTTTGGTCGAACCGGTGAACACCAGCGTATCGACGTCCATGTGCAAGGCCAGGGCCTTGCCGACGGTGTGGCCGTAGCCCGGCAGCACGTTCAACACACCTGCTGGAATGCCGGCTTCAACCGCCAAAGCAGCGATGCGGATGGCCGTCAGCGGGGATTTTTCGGACGGCTTGAGGATGACCGAGTTACCGGTCGACAGCGCAGGGCCAAGTTTCCAGCAGGCCATCATCAACGGGAAGTTCCACGGCACGATGGCAGCGACTACGCCGACCGCTTCACGGGTCACCAGACCCAGTTGGTCGTGCGGGGTAGCTGCGACTTCATCGTAAATCTTGTCGATGGCCTCGCCGCTCCAGCTCAGGGCACCGGCGGCACCCGGCACGTCGATGTGCAGGGAGTCGCTGATTGGCTTGCCCATGTCCAGGGTTTCAAGCAGGGCCAGCTCTTCGGCGTTTTGCTTAAGCAAACCGGCAAAGCGGATCATGGCAGCTTTACGCTTGGCCGGAGCCAAACGCGACCAGACACCCGATTCGAAGGTTGCGCGCGCATTTTCGACAGCGCGCTGGGCGTCTGCCGCATCGCAACTGGCAACCTTGCCCAGCAAACGGCCATCGACCGGGCTGAGGCACTCGAATGTTTCATTGGAGACCGCGTCGGTGTATTCACCGTTGATGTAGGCGCGACCTTCGATTTTCAGCTGTTGGGCCCGTTGTTCCCAGTCAGCACGCGTCAGGGTGGTCATTCGAGTGTCCTCCACTTTTATTGAAATACATTCGCCACAGCCTTTTTAGCGTGGCGTGTCAGGAATGCTGTCCAATCTTCTAGCGTGATCGGCACGAGGCATGCGCCACCCTAAACCAGTGGCCCAGGGACTTTCAATATATTTGACACTGTGGTCGCAAACGCCATGGCTTGTTCGTTTTAATAAACATAGACTTTGGCTTTCCTGGCTACTCACACTGCAATTTCGGGGGGACAAAAACAATGAGCATCAAGAACGTCGTCGACTTCAGCACCGCCAACACCCAGGCCGAACGCTACCATCTGCCCCCGGAAAAGGTCATGAAGGGTAATCCCGAGCAAGTTCTGCATAACCATTACGCCAGCCCATGTGGACAGTTGAACGCCGGCATGTGGGAAAGCGACGTTGGCCAATGGGATGTGAATTTCACCGAGCACGAGTACTGCGAGATCTTGCAGGGAGTTTCGGTTTTGCGTGACAGAGAAGGTAACGCCAAGACCCTGAGAGCCGGTGATCGCTTTGTCATCCCGGCGGGTTTCAAAGGCACATGGGAAGTGCTGGAGCCTTGTCGGAAAATGTACGTGGCATTTGAGCAGAAAGTCTAAACGACTGTTCCTGAGCGCTTGAAGCCCTGCTTTCGGGAGATGGCAGGGCTTTTTTGTTTTGGCTCTGGCATTAGCGGCACTCAACTATTTGAAATACCTCGAGCCGTTCTGAAAAACGCATTTGAGCCATGCTTTGAGAACGGGGCACGAGGTGCTCATCAAATGAGCCGGTGTTGCCAGTCAATGCTGCATTTAAATCGAATTCACATCTTCACGGCTGATAAACACAGGCAGGGAGCCTTTATGAGTTTTCAATACAAGCAAGCGTACAGTTTCAGAGTGGAGCTTTACTGGCGTGACAGGCACGAAGGTGACGACACGTTGCATCGAATAGGCGCGAGCTACGATGCCAGCACCCCTTTTAAAACCAACGACGGCTGGTTATTTGCAGGTAAAGACAACTACACCAAGTACAACAACGTAGTGCGCGTCAGAGAGGTCATGAAAATGGACTTCTGGTTCGGCTGCTATGTTGATGATGGGTTCTATGGTTATGACGTGCGTGCTATCTGCCTGACAAAGGAGGAGCTCTTTTATGGCGCGCGAATCGATACCAGTCGTAATGGATTTCTGGGGTTGTACATCGCAGAAAACGACAGACGAGGACCGTATGACAAAGAACTGTGGAGGCTGGATGAAGTCGATCCCGCGTCGATCAAGGCAGGTGAGTGGCTTTACAACATGAGATTCAGGAACTCAGATGACGTGGTAGCCCACAGGAAGTACCAGGACGGATTCCCTTATCTGGTCTGCAGTGGTGAGGGTTTTCACGGCCTCAGTGCACGGGTAATACAAACCGGGCAGCCGTACCCATATTAATTCAGCCCGGAGCTGCTTGTTCGGGACAAGGATGACCCCATTGGTTTGAAAAATGCTGCGCGCGCATGCATGTCAAAGGACTGACATTCAGACGCAACAAAAAAGCCCCGGCTCGTGAGAGTCGGGGCTTTTTTGTAGAAGAAAAACCAATTACTTGATTTTTGCTTCTTTGTAGATCACGTGCTTGCGAACCCGCGGATCGAATTTTTTGATTTCGATTTTGTCCGGAGTGGTGCGCTTGTTCTTATCTGTGGTGTAGAAATGGCCTGTACCAGCGCTCGACACCAAACGGATCAATTCACGCATGATTAGCTCCCTTAGATCTTGCCAGCGCGACGGATTTCGGCCAGCACGACAGTAATGCCACGCTTGTCGATAATACGCATGCCTTTGGCAGATACGCGCAGACGCACGAAACGTTTCTCTTCTTCAACCCAGAAGCGGTGATGCTGCAGGTTCGGCAGGAAACGACGACGGGTTTTGTTATTTGCGTGGGAAATGTTATTCCCAGTCACCGGCCGCGTACCGGTAACTTGTCAGACTCTCGACATGCCTCGGCCCGCTACAGCCACATGCGCGGCCCGGCATGGGGTGGCCGGTTGGGCTCTCAGTCGTTTGGCGCTGGGCGCGGCGGGGCTGTAG